>CAZGOL010000152.1:0-6029 GCA_964527755.1 uncultured Ottowia sp. | reverse complement strand
GGTGATGGAGCTGTCGATGCTCGCCGCGGGCTTTTCTGCCGAGAAGGCCGACCGCCTGCGTCGCGCGATGGCCGCGTGGAAGCGCAAGGGCGGGCTCGAGCCCTTCGAGCACGATCTGGTCGAAGGCATGCGAGAGCGCGGCTACGGCGTGGAGTTTGCCCACCGCATCTTCGAGCAGATCAAGGGCTTTGGCGAATACGGTTTTCCCGAAAGCCACGCCTACAGCTTCGCTCTGATCGCGTATGAGAGCGCCTGGCTCAAATGCCACGAACCCGAGGCTTATCTGGCTGCGCTGCTCAATTCCCAGCCGATGGGCTTTTACGGCCCGTCCCAACTCGTTCAGGATGCGCGCCGCCACGGTGTGACGGTGCTTGCCCCGGATGTGGTTGCGAGCGATTGGGACTGCACGCTGCAGGCCGATGAGTTCAAGCAAAATCGGGCTGCAAGGCTTGGTGGACAATCCAGGCTAGCTATCGATACAGGAGTAAAAGACCGTCCGCCTTCCGCCTCGTGGAGAGAGGGCGGTGGCCGCGATCGCGCGGCTCGATCTTTTCGCGGCGAAGGAGACGACAACGCTTCGCGCCCCGCCGTGCGCCTGGGCCTGCGCATGGTCAAGGGCCTGGCCGAGGCCGCTGCGCGGCGCATCGTCGCCGCGCGCGCCGACGGTGCATTTGCCGACGTGCAGGCCCTCGCGCTGCGTGCACGGCTGGGCACCGGCGAGTTGAACCAGCTCGCCGCCGCCGACGCGCTCGCGCGCCTGGCCGGCCACCGGCGCCAGCAGGTCTGGCAGGGAGCGGCGCTCGCGCCCATGCCGGCGCTGCTGCAAGGCGCGCCGATCGACGAAGCGCCGCTCGCGCTGCCCGCCGCGCCCGAGGGCGAGGCCATCGTGCACGACTACGCCGCGCTCGGCCTCACGCTGCGCCGCCACCCGCTGGCGCTGCTGCGCGAGCGCCTGGCGCGCTGGCGCCTGCTCACCGCGCGCGAGCTGCAGCAGGTGCCCAGCGGCCGCCAGGTGCGCGCCTGCGGCCTGGTCGTCGGCCGCCAACGTCCGGTGACGGCCAACGGAACGATCTTCGTCACGCTGGAAGACGAAACCGGCCCGGTCAACGTCATCGTCTGGCCCGGCCTGCGCGAGGACGAGGCGCAGCGCAACGCGCTGCTGCGCGCGCGCCTGCTGGCGGTGCAGGGACAGTGGCAGCGCAGCCAGGGCGTGCACCATCTGGTGGCGCGGCGCCTGCGCGACCTGACGCCGCTGCTCGGGCGGCTGGCGGAACTGACCGCCAGCCGGGATTTTCATTGACCCAGGCGCTGCATCGGGGTGGTCGGGCGCTTCAGCGCAAGCGGCTCGTCCCGCTCGCGATCCGGTTGCCGAGGTTGAAAGCGCCCATCGGTTGGTTCACCGGCACACGGGCCACCTCGGCGAGCGTGGTGGCGTCCAGGACGATCAGGGCGTCGGTGTCGCTCCTGGAGCGCACCAGCGCGAAGCGGCCATCCCGGGTGAACTCGACCGGCCCGATCACGCGGCCGAGCGCGCCGGGGGCGGGATCGACGAGCGACAGCGTGCGCGTGTCGATCAGGCGCGGCGTGTCGTGGACACCCGAGGCCGCGCCGACCCAGAGAAACGGCGTGGCGGCGTGGCTGCGCAGCACCCGCTGTGCCTCGCCGGTCGGGATGTCGCGGATCGCCTGCCACGTCTTCGAATCGATCACCCCGATCGTGCCGTCCTGCGCGTTTGGAATGGCCAGCACCGCCACGCCCTGCCAGTCGAAGCCGACGCCGCTTGCCGGTGCGGGCGCACCGCCGATCGGCAGCGTGACGATGCGCCGGCGCACGTCCAGGTTGATCACCACCGCGCGCGTCGCGCCATCGGCCTGCGGGCGCGTGGCGGCGACCAGATAGGCGGGGTTGGGGGCAACCACGAAATCGTCCAAGGGCTCTTCCAGCGGCGTGCGCCGGATGTTGTGGTAGCCGGGCTTGGCGATCGCCTCGCCCATCTTGTAGTCGTGCACCAGGCCGTCGTAGATGGGCGGCGCCCCGGGGTCGTAGCTGATCTCCCACAGCTCGGGCGCGTCGCGCAGCGTGAGCACGAAAGCGCGGCGTGCCGCCACGTCATGCACGGCCTGCGCGCCCGCCGACGGGCGACCGTCGTGGGTTCGGGTCGCGAAGGTTTTGACGTGCCCGAGTTCGGCGTCCAGCAGCACGACGGTGTGCGGCGCCTCGTTGACGGCGAGCAACCAGCGGCCGTCGCTGCTGAGGGCGAAGTCCCGCAGCGCCAGGCCGACGCGCACCCGCCCCGCCACGCGCAGGTTCCACAAGTCGAGCCGGGTGATCCAGCCATCGTCGGCGGCGATGAAGGCGTGGCGCCCGTCGGGCGAAAAACGCGGCGCGCCGTGCAGCGCGTGCTGGCTGTCGATGCGGCCGAGGGTCTTGAAACGATCGCCGTCGAGCAGGTGCACCACGTGGCCGCCGGCTTGCAGCACCACGAACACGTTCATCGGATCGGCCACCCATTGCGGCGCGGCCGGCCACTCGCGCGCGCCCGGAGTCTGTGTGCGGCTGGACGCGATGTCCCCGTCCGACCAGGCGGGCGCGGTGGGTGCCGTGGGGGTGGCGGAAGAATCCGGGCCACGAGGCTGCGCCGGCGCCGGGATCGGCGCGGTCAGGGCCAGCGACAGTGCAAGCAACAGGGTCGGCGCGCGGGTCATTTCGCGCAGTATCGCCCGCCGTGCCGGACGGTCCATGGCGGGCGCATCGGCAGCGGCATCAAAATGGCGATCACCATGACCGAGCAGACCGGACCGCGTCGCCTGTTCACCGCGCTGTTTCCCGACGCAGCGGCCAGTGCAGCGGTCGATGCAGCGCGTCAGGCCTGGGGTGGCTTGCCGCACCGCCTGCGCCCCGTGCCCGGGCGCATGCACGTGACATTGCAGTTTTTCAGCGCGGTCGACGCCGAACGCGAGCGCGCTTGGCGCACCGCGCTGGCGCAGTTGCGCTTTGCGCCGTTCGACATCAGCTTGACACGCTCCGAACTGTGGCACGCCCCGCGCGGCACCATCGCCGTGCTGCGCGCGGCGCCCAGTGCGGCCCTGGACGCGTTGCACGCCGCCACCGACAATCTGGCACGCTGCGCTGGCCTGACACCCGATGCACGCCCTTTCAAGCCACATCTCACGGCGCTGCGCCAGGCCGGGCGCGTGCAGGGGCCGCGCCTGTCCGCGCCGATCACCTGGCGTGTCGACGCGGTCGAACTGATCTGGTCTGACCTGCAGGCCGAGCCGCCGTGCTATCGCAGGCTGGCGGTGTTTCCGGGTTGAGGCAGCGCTGAACAAGTCCCACACGCGTCGCGCATCTCCGCTTTGGACGGTCTGCGGCGTTGCAAATCCTCGCCATGGCCCCAGCCATGGTTGCGGTTTGCACCTTGCAGCCCATCCCAAATCAGGGCGCGCGCCATCGCGGGGACTTGTTGAGCATCGCCCTAAAAAGACGGCGGCACGTGCCGCGGATCGAGCTTGATGTCGATCAGCAGCGGGCACTGGCGCGAGCGCCCGGCGATCGCCTCGGCCACGGCGGGCAGGTCGTCCAGGGTGCGCACCGTCAGGCCCTGGCCACCCATCGCCTGCGCGACCGGCGCGAAGTCGGGCCAGTCGAACAGGGCGATCGCTGGGTCCATGTCGCGCGCGGTGAACTGCACGTACTCGGCGCCGTAACTGCCGTCGTTGAGCAGCAGCACGATCAGATCGAGCCGGCAGCGCACGGCGGTGTTGAATTCGGTGAGGCCGCCCAGCATGAAGCCGCCGTCGCCCACGACGACCACGGTCGGCATGCCGGACGCCGCCTTGGCCGCGCCGATGCCCTGCGCCAGGCCCAGGCCGATGGCGCCGAACATGGTGGTGTGGACGAAGTAGCGCGGCTCGCTGACGTGGAAGGCATCCCAGGCGTGCGCCATGTGGCGGCCGCCATCGGTGACCAGTGCGCGCTCGCCCTCGACCATGGTGCTGATCGCCTGCAACACCTCATGGATGTTGAGCCGCTCGGGCGTCGAGGGCTCGCGGATCGGACGCGGCAGCGCGATCGCCTCGGCGGCCTCCCGCACGCGGGCCTCGCTTGCAAAGCCCGAGGGCGCGATCTCGGCCTCGTCCAGCCAGTAGCGCATGCGGTCGGCGGTGGAGGCGCAGTCGCCCAGCACGTTGGCGTCGGCCACCATGTGCTTGCCGAATTCCTGCGGGTCGTCGTTGACGAAGACGATGTTCTTGTCCTTGACCAGCGCGCCCAGCGCCGTGGTGATGAAGTTCAGACTGGCGCCGAAGGTGATGATGCAGTCGCTCACGCCCATCGGGTCGAGCGCCTCCTCGCGCGCCGAAATGCCCAGGATGCCCAGGTTCAGTGGGTCGCCCCGGTACAGGTCCTTGGCGCGCAGCGTGGTGAGCAGCGGTGCGTCCAGGCGACGTGCCAGTTGCAGCACCGCGTCGCGGGCGCCGGCCTTGACCACGCCCTGGCCGGCCAGGATCACTGGCCGTTTGGCGGTGGCGATCATGCCGATGGCCGCGTCCAGTTCGTCGCTGTCGGCCACCCGGCTCACCCGGTGCGGCAGCACCAGCCGCGTGGTGCGGCCGGATGCGCTCTCGTCCCACTGGAAGTTGTGCGGCGGCATGTTGAACACCACCGGCCGCTGCTCGACCACGGCGCGCCGGAAGGCGTTGACCAAGTCATCGGCCACGCTGTCCAGGCTGCTCGTGCCCTCGAAGCCCGCGCCCGTGGCGGCCACCAGCTCCTGGTGGCGCGCCTTCTGGAAGTGGTATTTCTGCGAGGAGGGCGCATCGCCCGTGATCAGCACCAGCGAGGTGCGAGCCTTCACGCCCTCGACCAGCGCGGTCATGGTGTTGGTCAGGCCCGGGCCACAGGTAACGGTGGCCACGCCGATCCGGCCCGACACCGAGGCGTGGCCCAGCGCCATCAGCACCGCGCCCATCTCGTTGGCCGCGCCCACGTAGTCGCCCCCGGCACGGATGAAGTGGTCGACCACGAACAGGTTGGCGTCGCCGATCAGGCCGAACAAGGTGTCCACACCCAGGTTCCTGAGCGTCTGGGCGACGGCTTCGTTGATTTTCATGTCGATCTCGGGTGTGCTGGTGGCGGGTGGAGCAGGGCGAGCTGCATCGGGCGTGCCGATGATAGCCATGCGGCGTCGACCCAAGGGTGCACCGGGCGCAAGGTCTTCGAGCTTCACCGTGCAGCCTCGAGCCGACCTGAAGACGGCCGTCGCCTAAAATCGCTGCCAACACGAACCGTGCTGGCCTCACGGGATTCACTATCAATTTCAGAGCTTCTCCGGCAAGTCCGGTGAGCGTTGCGCCCCAGTTTGATCATGAATTCGAAAATCCCACCGACTTCGGTCGCCGACATCCGCCAGAGCTTTCTGGACTTCTTCGTCGGCAAGGGCCACACCGTGGTCGCCTCCAGCCCCCTGGTGCCGGGCAACGACCCGACGCTGATGTTCACCAACAGCGGCATGGTGCAGTTCAAGGACGTGTTCCTCGGCACCGACCAGCGCCCCTACAAGCGCGCCACCAGCGTGCAGGCGTGCCTGCGCGCCGGCGGCAAGCACAACGACCTGGAGAACGTGGGCTACACCGCGCGCCACCACACCTTCTTCGAGATGCTGGGCAACTGGTCGTTCGGCGACTACTTCAAGCGCGAAAGCATCGAGTGGGGCTGGGAGCTGCTGACCCAGGTCTACGGCCTGCCGCCCGAGCGCCTACTGGCCACGGTCTACCACGAGGACGACGAGGCCTACGACATCTGGACGAAGGTGATCGGCCTGCCGCCCGAGCGCGTGATCCGCATCGGCGACAACAAGGGCGGCAAGTACAAGAGCGACAACTTCTGGATGATGGCCGACACGGGGCCCTGCGGCCCGTGCTCGGAAATTTTCTACGACCACGGCCCCGAGATCCCCGGCGGCCCGCCCGGCAGCCCGGATGAAGACGGCGACCGCTTCATCGAGATCTGGAACCACGTGTTCATGCAGT
>CAZGOL010000151.1:0-6085 GCA_964527755.1 uncultured Ottowia sp. | reverse complement strand
CGGCTGGTGAGTGCGCTGGGCGATGCGCTGGCCGAGACGGCCTGAAGAACAGCCGGACGCAGAGGACGCAAAGGATTCGCAGAGGACGCAAAAAAATCCAAAAATTTCTGAATTCTTTTGCGTCCTTTGCGTGGTTTTTGCGTCCTCTGCGTTCGGTTTTCGTTTTTTGACTTCAACAGCGACACCCATGAAACACGACAAGAACGTCACCGCCACCGTCGGCCACCTGATCGACGGCAAGATCATTCACGAGCATGGCCGCACGCAGCCGGTGTTCAACCCCGCCACGGGCCAGTCCTCGGTCAGTGTCGAACTGGCGAGCCATACCACGGTTGAAGCTGCCATTGCGTCGGCCGAAAAGGCCTTTCCGGCCTGGCGCGCCACGCCGCCGCTCAAGCGCGCCCGCGTGATGAGCAAATTGAAAGTGCTGCTCGAGGAACACGCCGACGAGATCGCCCAGCTCATCACCGCCGAGCACGGCAAGGTGCTCTCTGACGCGCACGGCGAGCTGCAGCGCGGCATCGAGAACATCGAGTACGCCAGCTACGCGCCCGAGCTGCTCAAGGGCGAGCACAGCCGCAACGCCGGCCCCGGCATCGACTCCTGGGCCGAGCACCAGCCGCTGGGCGTGGTGGCGGGCATCACGCCCTTCAACTTTCCGGCCATGGTGCCGCTGTGGATGTGGCCCATGGCCGTGGTCTGCGGCAACTGCTTCATCCTGAAACCCAGCGAGCGCGACCCGTCATCGGCCCTGCGCATTGCCGAGCTGGCGCTGGAGGCGGGCCTGCCGCCTGGCGTGCTCAACGTCGTCAACGGCGACAAGGCCGCGGTCGACGCGCTGCTGGCGGATACGCGCGTGCAGGCCATCAGCTTTGTCGGCTCCACGCCCATCGCTGAATACATCTATGGCGAGGGAGCCAGGCACGGCAAGCGCGTGCAGGCCCTGGGCGGCGCCAAGAACCACGCCGTGGTGATGCCCGACGCCGACATCGGCAACGCCGTCAGCGCCATGATGGGCGCGGCCTACGGCTCGTGCGGCGAGCGCTGCATGGCGGTGCCGCTGATCGTCGCCGTGGGCAACGAAACCGCCGACAAGATGATCGCCGGCCTGAAGGCGGAAATCGCCAAAATGAAGGTCGGCCCCGGCCACGACAACGGCAACGACATGGGCCCGCTGGTGACGAAGCAGCACTTCGAGAAAGTGAAGGCCTACGTCGACAGCGGCGTGGCCGAAGGTGCCACTTTGCTGATCGACGGCCGCGGCCTGAAGGTGAAGGGCCATGAAGACGGCTACTTCCTGGGCCCCTGCCTGTTCGACCACGTCAAGCCCGGCATGAAGATCTACCAGGAGGAAATCTTCGGCCCCGTGCTGGGCATCGTGCGCGCGCATTCGCTGGATGAAGCCATGCAGCTCATCAACGAGCACGAATACGGCAACGGCACCTGCATCTTCACCCGCGACGGCGAGGCCGCGCGCCACTTCACCGACCACATCCAGGTCGGCATGGTGGGCGTCAACGTGCCGCTGCCGGTGCCGGTGGCCTACCACTCCTTCGGCGGCTGGAAGCGCAGCCTATTTGGCGATCTGCACGCCTACGGGCCGGACGGCGTGCGCTTTTACACCCGCCGCAAGACCATCACCCAGCGCTGGCCGAGCGCGGGGGTGCGCGAGGGAGCGGTGTTCAGTTTTCCGAACAGCCGCTGAGGCGCGCCGACGCACAGCGCGACCGGCAACCGCGCAATCCCCGGCCCCTGCCGGGGAACTGGCCACCACCGTGATGCCGGAAATTCCAGCGCATGGAACCACTCGACCATGCCAAGGTCGTCTGCAAATGACGCCACAACCGCTCATGATGGCCCGTGTCCCGGCTGACCGCAAAAGAGGCACACCACGCCTGCCCGACATCCCAGGTTCCGCACGGCCGCGGTGCAAGCCGCCCCAGTCGATCCCGATCCCGATCCCGATCTCGACGCCAGCCTGGACAAGGCGAGCGGTCTGATCGACGAAGCCGCTGCCGAAACCAGCCCGGCTGATCGCCCTCCCCGAGACCTGGCTGCCGGGCTATCCCTGGCTCATCGGGCTCGATTCGCCCGCGTGGGGCATGCAATTCATTCAGCGCAACCCCGGCAACTCCCTCGTCCATGGCACGCCGAAGGCCGACCGCATCGCCGTAGCCACGAAGGAACACAAGATCATGGTCGCGATGGGCCACAGCGAGAAAGCGGGCGCGAGCCGCTACAAGGACGCGATGTACGCGCAAAACGAGCCGGTGCAGGTTGTCGCCTGGCCGAGCTCCTCGCGGTATCGCGACAATGCACATGCACATGCACATGCGCTTGGCGCGCAGGTCAACACGGCGGCAAGCCCGATCCACGCGGCCGAGGGGCAGTGCTTCGTGATCGCGCCCTGCGCGACGGTCTCGCCGAAGATGGTCGAGATGCTCTGCGGCACCGACCCGACCAAGCAGAAACTGCTGCTTGACAAGGCTCCGGGCAACCGCGTGGTGATGGTGAAATCGCCGCCGGGCAGCGCCACGCTGTGCTCGGCTGACGATCCACTGACTCCGCTCCCGCGCGAAAACGCACTGGAATCGCCGGCCGCCCAGCGAACCCCCTGAACACTTGCCGAGTTCCCGGCGCCGATTCGTCATGCGATCGATGGCTTCGGGTTGGCCTTCGGCACGGACCCGGGTCGTCGCTTGCATGGTCGACACCGACCGACGCCGATGCAGGCCCGCGCAGCGCGATGCCCTACCCGTTGGTCGAGCGCCGGCCCGACCTGCGCCCGAGCGCGCCGTTCAGCCCCGCTTCACGCCGTCCCCGGCGCGCTTTCGCACGGCCTGGTCGAAGGACTGAGACAATACGCTCCCTTCAACACCCTGCTGCCCAGGTTCATCCTCCCATGCCCATGTCTTCGGGTTTTCGCGCGCGCCTGCTGCCGTCGCTGGCCGACATCGCCGCGCAGTTCGGCACGCCGTTTCACATCTACGACGAGGCCGGCATCCGAGCAACCGGCGAGTTGCTCAAGCAGGCCTTTGCCGGCGTGCCCGGCTTTCGCGAGTACTACGCCGTCAAGGCGCTGCCCAACCCGACCATCCTGCGCATCATGCAGGGCCTGGGGTTCGGCTACGACTGCAGCTCGCTTGCCGAGCTCGAGTTGGCGCGCCAGGCCGGCGGGCGCGGCGAGGACATCATGTTCACGTCCAACAACACCACGCCGGCCGAGTTTGAAGCGGCGCTGGCCGATGGCGGCTGCATCCTCAATCTGGACGACATCAGCCTGATCGACAAGGTACCGCAGATGCCGGAGCTGGTGTGCTTTCGCTACAACCCCGGACCGGCGCGCAGCGGCAACGTCATCATCGGCACGCCCGAAGAAGCCAAGTACGGCGTGGCGCACGAGCAGATCGTCGCGGCGTTCGAAAAAGCACGTGCACGCGGCGCCAGGCGCTTTGGCCTGCACACCATGCTGGCATCGAACGAGCGCAACGCCGACTACATGGTGCAGACGGTGCAGATGCTGCTCGCGCTGATCGCGCAGATCAGCGGGCAGCTTGCGATCCGCTTCGAGTTCATCAACATCGGCGGCGGCCTGGGCATTGCCTATCGGCCCGAAGACAGTGCCTTCGACGTCAAGAAGCTGGGCCAGGCCACGGCCGCGCTGCTGGGCGAATTCCGGCAGGCGCACGGCTGGCAGCCTCGCGTGTGCATGGAAAGCGGGCGCTACGTGACCGGCCCGCATGGCGTGCTGGTCACGCGCGTGATCAACCACAAGTCGATTTATCGCGAGTACGTCGGCGTCGATGCCTGCATGTCGGCGCTGATGCGCCCCGGCATGTACGGCGCCTATCACCACATCGACGTGCTGGGCAAGGCACCCGGCGCGCACGACCCGGTGGTGGACGTGGTCGGTTCGCTGTGCGAGAACAACGACAAGTTTGCGGTGCAGCGGCGCCTGCCTGCGACGCAGGAGGGCGATCTCATCATCGTCCACGACACCGGGGCGCACGGCCACGCGATGGGTTTCAACTACAACGGCCGCCTGCGCCCGCAGGAGCTGCTGCTGCGCGCCGACGGCCGGGTCGAGTTGATCCGTCGCGCCGAGACGCTGCAGGACCACTTCGCCACGCTGAGCTTCGAGCCGCGCGTCTACCAGCCCGCTTGAGCAGTCCCGCAATCGGGCATCGTGCCGGCGCGAACCGGCATTTCAGGCATGAATCGGCTGGTGATGCCCACCCATCACGCCGGAGCCGCTATTTTTTGCGTAGCGTTCGAGCCCCAGCCCGTCGGTCGAGATGTCGGGCCGGTGGCCCAGCGCCAGGTCGGCCACCAACTTGCCCGAGCCCGCCGCCATGGTCCAGCCCAGGGTGCCGTGGCCGGTGTTGAGCAGCAGATTGCCAAAGCGCGTCGCACCCACCACCGGCGTGCTGTCCGGGGTCATGGGGCGCAGACCGGTCCAGAACTCGGCGGCCGGCAGATCGCCGCCACCGGCAAACAGGCCGTGCGTCACCATTTCGAGCGTGGCACGGCGCCTGGGATTCAGGCGCAGATCGAAGCCCGCCAGCTCGGCCATGCCGCCCACGCGGATGCGCTGGTCGAACCGGGTGAGGGCCACCTTGTAGGTCTCATCCATCACGGTCGAGCGCGGCGCGCGCGACTCGTCCACCAGCGGCACCGTGAGCGAATAGCCCTTGACCGGGTACACGGGCAGGTCCAGACCCAGCGCGGCCAGCATCTGGCGCGAATAGCTGCCCAGCGCCAGCACGTAACGGTCGGCCGTCAACGTTTCTCCGGCGTCGCCAGCCAGGCGCACGCCACTGATCTGGCCGGCGCGCTGCTGCAACTCGGCGATCTGCACGCCAAAGCGGAACTGCACGCCCAGGGCACGCGCCTTCTCGGCCAGCTCGGTCGTGAAGCGTTGGCAATCCCCGGTTTCGTCACCGGGCAGATGCAGGGCGCCGATCAACCCCCGGGCATGGGCCAAAGCCGGCTCGTAGTCGGTCAATGCGTCCGGCTCGGCCATCAGGCGATAGGGCACGCCGCACTCGTCGAGCACGGCGGTGTCGCGGCGCGCGGCCTGCAGCTGCGCCTCGGTGCGAAACACCTGCAGCGTGCCCAGGGTGCGTTGTTCGTATTCGATGCCGGTCTCGGCGCGCAAGCCGCGCAGGCAGTCGCGGCTGTACTCGGCCAGGCGCGTCATGCGCTCCTTGTTGACCGCGTAGCGCGAACTGGTGCAGTTGCGCAGCATGGCCGCCATCCAGCGCAGCTGAAACAGGCTGCCGTCCGGCCGGATCGCCAGCGGCGCATGCTTCTGGAACAGCCACTTGACGGCCTTGAGCGGAATGCCGGGCGCCGCCCATGGCGTGCTGTAACCAGGCGACACCTGGCCGGCGTTGGCAAAGCTGGTTTCCAGCGCGACGCCGCTTTCGCGCTCCAGCACGGTCACGTCGGCACCGGCGCGCGCCAGATAGTACGCCGTGCTGACCCCGATGACTCCACCGCCAAGAACCAGGACTTTCATCATTTGCCTCCGGAATTTGGATTTGCCCGAATGCTGAAAGTTTAGGCTGAGCACCGAAGAATGTCTCACTGAAATGGATAGTCAAATCGGCAAAACTCAGTCAAACTCACTGTAAATCAATCAATTCAAAGTGAATATGATCAGTTTCGATCGGATCGACCGGAAAATCCTCGAGGCGCTGCAACTCGAAGGCCGCCTGCCGATGACCGAACTGGCGCAGCGCATCGGCCTGACCACCTCGCCATGCGCCGAGCGCGTGCGGCGGCTGGAGCGCGAGGGCGTGATCCAGGGCTATCACGCCCGCGTCAACCCCGAGGCGCTGGGGCGCGGCCTGCTGGTGTTCGTGGAACTGACGCTGTCGTCCAAGTCGGCGCAGGTGTTCGACACCGTGCGCCAGGCGCTGCTGCTGGAGCCGCGCGTGCTGGAGTGCCACCTGATCTCGGGCGCCTTCGACTACCTGGTCAAGGCACGCCTGTCGGCCATGCGCGAATACCGCGACCTGCTGGGCCAGATCCTGCGCCAGATCCCGGTGCCGGCGCAGAGCAACAGCTACGTGGTGATGGA
>CAZGOL010000150.1:0-6138 GCA_964527755.1 uncultured Ottowia sp. | reverse complement strand
CGTGACCGAGGAGGCCGTGGCGCGCGGCGTGTTTGGTGCGCCGACGATGTTCGTGGGCGAGCAGATGTTCTGGGGCCAGGACCGGCTGGATTGGGTGCGCGACGCGCTGGCCGCGGGC
The DNA here is from genome assembly GCA_964527755.1 of uncultured Ottowia sp. Taxonomy (GTDB): domain Bacteria; phylum Pseudomonadota; class Gammaproteobacteria; order Burkholderiales; family Burkholderiaceae_C; genus Ottowia. The sequence goes on along the minus strand of CAZGOL010000150.1, from coordinate 6,020 downwards.
CGCAGAGTCAGGGCCGCTTCTGCCGCTGATGCAACCACTGCCAAGCGTGGTGCACCAGACCGGCGAATGTGAGTGCCCACGCCAGTGCAGCAGCCAGGCCGAACAACGGTGGCAGCCAGGCGATGAAGCCGAGCTCCAGCGCGCGAATCAGGTCGAGCGTGCAAACGGCGTACATGCCCAGCGGAAACACGGCACCCCAGTACATCGGGTCGTAGCGCAACGGAAAACGCTGGATGACGTAGCGCCACACACCGAGCACCAGCAACATCGGGATCCACCAGCTGCCGCTGGCCCAGTAAAAAAGCGTGAAACCCTTGATGAACGGCAGCATCGATTGCAGGAAAGGCGCCTGTGGTGCAGCTTCCACCAGCAGCGCACCGGCCAGGGTGGAGATGGCCATCGCGCCCATGTTGATCCAGTACGGCGGTGTCAACTCTTCCGGAGCCAGCGAAAAGAAGGTGTAGCGATAAAAGATCAGCGCCATGATCCAGATGTAGAGCATGCCGCCCCAAAGCCACAGCGCGAGTGCCAGAAAGTGCATGGCCAGGCGCTGGTCCGCGGGCAGCCCAGGGGCCAGCAAGACCCCGAGCACCGCGATCGATTGCGTCGCGACCACCGCCAGCAGCCACACGCCGTTGATGCCCTGGCCCAGTGCCGGCTTGCGCGCCTTGATCGTGAGGGCTGCCAGCACCCCATAGATCAGCACCAACCAAAGCGCGACCGTGATCCACCACAGTGCATAGGCCGCAGACCGGTTGTTGGCCAGCAGCACGCATTGGCTGCCCAGCACGCCGGTACCTGCCACCACCGTGAACGACCCCGGACCCCGCAAGTGATCGGTCAGATCGGCGCCAAAGCGTTGCGGGTGGCGCATCAGGCGCAACAGCGTGAGCAGCCACAGCACGCCGTAGCCGGCGACATTGATGTACAGCAGTGCCCGCGCAAGCGCAGGGTGTCCGAGCATCCACGCGGCGATCGAGACAATGCCGGTTGCCATGACGAAGCCGAAGTTGGCCGGTGACAGGTCGGCCAGGCCGGGCAGGGCGGCGGGAATCGGGTTGACGGAATGCATCGGACGCCATTGTCGTGCGGTGCGGGCATGCCCGTGAAGGCACGCCAATCCGGCTCTCGCCGCTTGGTCCGACGCGCTACGATCGCATATCGAGCCGCCGATCGCAGCGTGCGAGCATCGCGCCGGCCCGAGAGTGCAGCCCAGGAGACCACATGAGCGACATCCTCGTCCACGCCGAAGCCGGCGTGCTCACCCTGACCTTCAACCGGATCGACAAGAAAAACTCGATCACCCGTGCCATGTACGCGGCGCTGGCCGATGGCCTGGAGCAGTCGGCGCAAGACCCCTTGGTGCGCGTCGCGCTGCTGCAGGGCGATGCCACCGTGTTTTCGGCGGGCAACGACATTGCCGACTTCCAGGCGGCGCCCGAGCAGCCGGCCGAGCCGCGCGAGCAGCAGCCGGTGTGGCGTTTCCTGCGCGCCATCGCCACCTTTCCGAAGCCGCTGGTGGCCGCCGTGTGCGGACCGGCCGTGGGTGTGGGCACCACGCTGCTGCTGCATTGCGATCTGGTTTATGCCGGCGACAACGCGGCGTTCGCGCTGCCTTTCGTCAACCTGGGCCTGGTACCCGAAGCCGCGTCCAGCCTGCTTTTGCCAAGGCTGCTGGGATACCAACGGGCGGCCGAGGCGCTGCTGCTGGGCGAGCCCTTCATGGCCGAGGCAGCGCTGGAGGTGGGGCTGGTCAACCGCGTGGTGCCGCCCGCCGAGTGCAACGCCTTTGCCCGGCAACAGGCACGCAAATTGGCCGCCAAGCCCTTGGCGTCGCTGATTGAGACCAAGCGTCTGATGAAGGGTGCGCAGCAGGATGCGGTACTTGCACGCATGCAAGCCGAGGGTGAACTGTTCACGCGCATGCTGCGCGGCCCCGCCGCGCGCGAGGCGATGGCTGCCTTCATGGAGAGGCGCAAACCCGACTTCAGCGCGCTTTGAAACGTCGCGGCCTGGCACCGCCTGCTGGTGCGGGCAACCGGCATCCGCGGTTCTGGAGCTTGCGGCCGGCGCTCAGGCGGGATTGAACAGCTGTTCGACCGAGCGAGCCACGGATTGCATGCCGACGATCATGACGCCCAGCGCCGTGTCGTGCGCGGCGGCCATCAGGAGCAGGTGCCCGTCGGGTTTGTTCACCTTGATGCCCAATACTTGAAAGGTGCCGGCTTGCAACGTCAGCAAGTCCATCGACTGCACACCCAACTCGGGGCGCAACTCGGTCATGGTGGCGTTGCCCACCGACAGCAACGAACCCGACAGCGCCGCCAGCTTGCCCACCTGGCGATCATCGACGCCGAGCGAGCAGATGTTGAAGCCATCGGGCGTGCACAACACCGCAGCATTGAGTTTGGGAATGCGTTTTGGCAATTGTTCCATCGCAGGCAGAACGAAACGGCCCAGTGCTTGTGAATCCATGACCCAGTTCCTTGTTGTCGGTGTTGCGATCTTCGCGGGGGGTTGTGTCTGACTTGCCACAGGCTGCACGTCGACCTGCCTGGTCGATGGGGGCTGCGTAGTGGCTGCGGCGGTCGATGCGTCGATAGACACGATCTGCGCGTGCTCAAACCTGCAACGTTGAATAGGGGGTGCTGAGTGCCACCATGATGGCCTGCATCACGTTGGCGGGTTCGCGCGGGTCGGCGGTGATCACCGGCGCTAGCGGGTGGTAGCGGGCGATCAGATCACGGAAAATCTCCAATTCGTGATCGGGCGCTTCGTCGGGCAGCCGGGTCAGTGCCATCGCGAGCCGCGTCACTGCCTTGCGTGCAGCCAGTGCCTCGAGCCAGAAGCGTCCCTCGGCCAGAGCGCTCGGCCGGTTGCCATAAAGCCAGAGCACGACCGCTGAACTCTGCGGCAGCAGAGCGTCCCACATGGCGTTGAACCGCTCCTGTCCCGGCACGCCGATCAGGCCGACCCGCGCGCCGTCGGGAAAGCTCCATTCGCCGTAATCGAAACCGACCGTGGTCGTGGTCTTGGCGGACATGCCCAGCGTGGCGACTTCTCCGCTGGCCGCCTCGGTGCTGACCACCGGGATGTCGGAAATGGCCCGCAGCGCCGTGGTCTTGCCGACGCCGAATGGGCCGACGAACACCACCTGGTGCGTGGTCTGATGTCCGAGAACGACTTTCATGAGCGCGAGAACTTTCCAAGCAGGCGTTTGATCAGGTCCCAGCGTGAGCGCTCCACCGTGGTCTCGGCGACCGGCGCGTCACGAGTCGCCATGCCCGCGGGGGCGGCGTCTGGGTCGTGCTGCAGCAAACCTTGTCGGTGGGCGTCGGCGAGCAGCGGGTCCAGCACGGATGGAGCTATGTTCCACCCCAGGACTTCCTCATAGCTGGCCGGTGCTGCCAGCAGTCGCGAGCAGGCCACGGTCAACTCCAGCGTGTTCCCGTAACGACTGACGTTGGGCCATCGACGCAGGCGCAGCAGGCCGTGGCGCCAGGGCTGATCGTCGTGGGCTGGCCTAGACTGGGTCGGAGCGGATGGGGAGGAGACGTGCGGACGTATCCAGTTGAAAATCAGGCCAGCCTGCACGGGTGGCTTGAAAAAAGTCCAGGCCGGACTGGGCAACTGACTGAGCTGGTTTGCCAAGAATGCGACGCGAGGCTTCTCGGCCATCCGGTCGTGGCGCTGGAGCAGCTCGGGCAGGTCGATCCCCGCGCTGGCGTCGATCACCCACCACCTTGCCTGATCGGCCTGTTCGGTCCATTGCCAGCTCGTCGAGTGCAGACGCAAAGTGGCCATGAAGGCTCGCACGCCTGGGCTCTCGCGTGCGGGTGTCCAGACGTTGTCATTCATGGACGTGCGGTCCTTGCTCGGGTGGAGTGGCCGGACGCAGTTCGCGATCGGGCCAGATCGGCCCGAACCGTGCGAATCGGATGGCGGGCAGAATTCAGCCGCGCGCCTTGGCGACAGCGTCGATCGCCTTCGGAATCGCGATGCTGAACAGGATCCCCATGTTGACCTTCTTGGTGTTCATCAGCGTGCCCTGCAGCAGGTCATCACCGTGGCGGATGATCACCACCGTATTGTCGGCGTCCAGGTCGAGCAGGTAATAGCGGTTGAGCTGGGGGAATCCGGCGCCGTTGAGGGTGTCGGAAATCTCGCCCGTGAGCTGGTTGAACAAAGCGACCGCTGCGGGCTGTGCGTTGAAGCCGGCCAGCGACAGCCCGGTGGCGCGGTCCCAGATGTCGGTGGCTGCGAGGCCGTCCTTGAGCAGGGAACGCAGATCCTCGACGAGTTGATCGAGCTTGGAGATGTCGATTTGCAGCATGGCGGCTTCCATAAAAGTAACAAAACGAAGAAATTGTATTGCAAACGATAGGCCTTTGGTAAGCACCATTGACGACTGTTGACCGTGACTTATTCCTCGAACTGGTCGCTTCAATGCCGTGTCGACCGGATGGGTTATCGTTGCGACGGTTGTAACCGCATGACGGCGGCTTGCATCGGAAGACCCTCGACGACCGTGGAGGCCGGGCGTGCAGCCAACGACCAACCTGTTACTTTCGAGCCATGATCCCATCGACCACCGTGCCCCCCGCCCAGCCTTTCGAGCCAGAGTTCGTCGCCGGTCTGACTCGGATGTTCGAGGAACGCATCGTCTTCAACCGGGTCCTGGGCCTCAAATTGGTGGAGTTGACCGGTGAGCGCGTGTGCTGCCGAATCGAGATGCGCCCGGAACTGGTTGGGCACTACACCCACCAGCGGTTGCATGGAGGTGTCATCAGCGCGACGCTGGATGCCACGGGCGGGATGGCGGTGATGGCCGCCATCGGCGCGCGCCACATGGATGAGCAGCCCGAGCAGCGCCTGGCACGGTTCGCCAAGCTGGGCACCATCGACTTGCGCGTCGACTACCTGCGCCCCGGCGTGGGCCCGCGCTTCACGGCCGAGGCGCGCGTGATCCGGCTGGGCTCGCGCGTGGCCAGCACGCACATGGAGTTTCGAGGCGCCAGCGGGAACCTGTTGGCCACCGGCGCGGCGGCCTACATCGTCTCCTGAAAATTCACAGCTCGCGCAGCGGCACCTCGCGCGGCCGTCCGTGGTCGTCGATCGCCACGTAGGTGAGAGTGGCTTCGGTGACCTTCACGTAGCGCCCCTGGTTGCGGATGCGTTCGGCGTAGACCTCGACGTTGACGGTCATCGAGGTGCGGCCGATGCGCACCATCTTGGCGTACAGCGACAGGATGTCGCCGATCCGCACCGGCTGCTTGAAGATGAACTGATTGACCGCCACCGTGGCCATGCGGCCCTGCGCGTGGCGCGCGGGCAGCACCGAACCGGCCAGGTCGACCTGCGCCATCACCCAACCGCCGAAGATGTCGCCGTTGGCGTTGGCATCGGCCGGCATGGGGATGACCTTCAGCACCAGCGTGTGGTCCTCCGGCAATGGCGATTCGGGTGCGTCGATCGGCTGCTCGTTGGGCGGGCGCAGAAAGCTGGGCGAGGCGGGTTCGGGTGGCATCGGCACAATGGGTGGTCAGTAGAGCGGGAAAGCCATTGTCCAACATGCGCGCGCACTCCGAGCCAGACGCCCAATCGCCGGCGCCGGCCGAGGCGGCGGCGCGCCGCGCGTCCGACTGGCGCACGCTGGCGCGCCTGGCGCCCTACCTCTGGCAGTACCGCTGGCGCATGCTGCTGGCGCTGGTGATGGTGACTGGCGCCAAGCTGTCCAACGTCGGGGTGCCGATCCTGCTGAAGGATCTGGTCGACCGCATGAACGTCAAGGCCACCGATCCGGCCGCGCTGCTGGTGGTACCGGTGGGCCTGCTGCTGGCCTACGGCGCTCTGCGGTTCACCACCAGCGTGTTCACCGAACTGCGCGAGCTGGTGTTTGCCAAGGCCACGCAGGGCGCCACGCGGCAGGTGGCGCTGCAGACGTTCGAGCACCTGCACGGCCTGAGCCTGCGCTTTCATCTGGAGCGCCAGACCGGCGGCATGACGCGCGACATCGAGCG
>CAZGOL010000149.1:0-6145 GCA_964527755.1 uncultured Ottowia sp. | reverse complement strand
GCGAACTCGCCGCGAAAGTAGGCCTGGCGCCGCCCGAAGCACGACAGCGTGGCCAGCGACTGCACCAGCGGCCGCCCGCCCAGGTTGCGACCGAAGTTGCTCTCCACGCCCCACACGCCCACCACGATCGCGGCCGGCACGCCGCTTTGCCGCTCGATGACATCAAGGGTATCGCGCCATTGCGCGTACGCGGCGCGCCCGTCCTGCACGCGCTCGGCGTCCACCAGCATCGCCACGTAGTCCCACACCGGGATGGTGAATTCGGGCTGGCGACCCTGCAACACCAGCACCGAAGGATCGGGCTGCAGTTGCTCGGTCTGCTGCTTGTACGTCGCGTCGGTGATGGCGCGAAAGGCGGGGGTGCCCTTCAGGTCGGCGAGGCAGGTGCGCCACTGGCCGGGGCCAAGCGCGGGCGGCGCGTTCTGCGCCTGCAGCGGGGCGCCGGCGCCCAACACGAGCGCGATCAATGCGGGAGCGAGAGTCCGGTGCTTCATGCAAAAATGATAGCTGCCCTGGCTTGACCATCAAGCGCCAAGGGCGGAAATCTCTTGTAAAAGTGATGACGCTGCAGGGATGGGTCAACCGCGCGCCACACCCCCTGCGATCACGCGGCGGCAGGGGTTGTGGCCGAACCAGTAGGTCAGCTCGTTGGGGTGCTCCAGCGCCCACACGGCCAGGTCGGCGCGCTGGCCGGCCTGCAGCGTGCCGCGATCGCGCAGGCCCAGGGCGCGCGCCGCCTGGCGCGTGATGCCGGCCACCGCCTCCAGCGGCGTGAGGCGAAAGAAGGTGCAGGCCATGTGCGCGGCCAGCAGCAGCGACAGGCCGGGCGACGTGCCGGGGTTGTGGTCGCTGGCCACCGCCATCGGCACGCCGGCGGCGCGCAGCGCGGCCACCGGTGGCACTCTGGTCTCGCGCAGCATGTAAAAAGCGCCCGGCAACAGCACGGCCACGGTGCCGGCGCCGCGCATGGCGGCGATGCCGTCGGCACCCAGATGCTCGAGGTGGTCGGCCGACAGCGCGCCGAACGACGCCGCCAGCGCCGCGCCGTGCTGGTCGGACAGCTGCTCGGCGTGCAGCTTGACGGGCAGGCCCAGCCGGCGCGCGGCCTCGAACACGCGCGCCACCTGCGCGGGCGAGAAGGCGATGGACTCGCAAAACGCATCCACCGCATCGATCAGCCCCTCGGCGTGCAGCGCGGGCATCCAGTCGCAGGCGGCGTCGATGTAGTCATCGGCCCGGCCTTCGAACTCGGGCGGCAGGGCGTGCGCTCCCAGGTAGGTGGTGCGCACCGCCACGGGCAGCTCCTGCCCCAGCCGGCGCGCCGTGCGCAGGCAGCGCGCCTCGGCCTGAAGCGACAGGCCGTAGCCCGACTTGATCTCCAGCGTGGTTACGCCTTCGCTCAGCAGGGCGCGCGCGCGCGCGCTGGCGCTGGCCAGCAGCGCGTCTTCCGAGGCTGCACGCGTGGCCGCCACGGTCGAGCGGATACCGCCACCGGCGCGGGCAATTTCTTCGTAGCTGGCGCCGGAGAGGCGCATCTCGGCCTCGTGCGCCCGGTGGCCGCCGTAGACCAGGTGCGTGTGGCAGTCCACCAGGCCCGGGGTGACGAGCGCGCCGCCCAGGTCGATCTCTTCATCGGCGGACATGCCGGCTGGCAACTCGGCCGCGGGCCCGACCCAGCGGATGCGCTCGCCCTCGGTGAGCACGGCGCCGTGCTCGATCAGGCCCCAGTCGGCGCCGGCGAGGGTCGCCAGGCGGGCGTTGCGCCACAGTCTCTTGGTGTGCATGGATCGGCGTGTCGTCGGTGGGCGGCGGCGCTCAGGCGCTCCACAGGCCGGCCAGTGCGTCGTGGTTGCCGTCGGCCGCGTGGCCCTCCAGAACCAGCCGGCACGCGGCATCGATGTCGGGCGCGAACAGGCGGTCCTCGGCATAGAACGCGACCTGCGCGCGCAGCGTGGCGTGCGCGTGCTGCAATCGCCGCGAGGTCGCCAGCGGCCGGTGGAAGTCCACCCCCTGCGCCGCAGCCAGCCACTCGATGCCCAGGATGGTGGCGGTGTTGCCGGCCATCTCGGCCAGGCGGCGCGCGGCGAAGGTGGCCATGCTGACGTGGTCCTCCTGGTTGGCGCTGGTGGGCAGGCTGTCGACGCTGGCCGGGTGGGCGTGCGACTTGTTTTCTGAGGCCAGCGCGGCGGCCGTGACGTGGGCAATCATGAAGCCGCTGTTGAGGCCCGGGTTGTCGACCAGGAACGGCGGCAGACCCGACAGCGTGCTGTCGATCAGCAGCGCGATGCGGCGTTCGGAGATGGCGCCGATCTCGCTGATGGCCAGCGCCAGCGTATCGGCGGCAAAGGCCACCGGCTCGGCGTGGAAATTGCCGCCCGAGAGCACCTCGCCGGTGTCGGTGAACACCAGCGGGTTGTCGGTCACGGCATTGGCCTCGATCAGCAGGGTGCGCGCGGCCTGGGCGATCAGGTCGCGGCAAGCCCCCATCACCTGGGGCTGGCAGCGCAGGCTGTAGGGGTCCTGCACGCGCTCGTCGTGGACCAGGTGCGACTGGCGGATCTGGCTGCCCGAGAGCAGCGTGCGCGTGATCGCCGCCTGGGCGATCTGCCCCGGCTGGCCGCGCACCGCGTGGATGCGCGGGTCGAACGGCGCGTCGCTGCCCTTGGCCGCGTCCACGCACAGCGCGCCGATGACGGTGCCGGCCTCGAGCAGGCGCTCGGCCAGAAACAGGCCGTGCAGCGCCAGCGCGGTGGAAACCTGGGTGCCGTTGATCAGCGCCAGGCCCTCCTTGGCTGCCAGCGTCAGCGGCGCGATGCCGGCGGCCTGCAGCGCCTGGGCAGCGGGCTGGACTTGGCCGCGCACGCGCACGGGTCCCTCGCCCATCAGCGCCAGCGTCATGTGCGACAGCGGCGCCAGATCGCCCGAGGCGCCCACCGAACCCTTGACCGGAATCACCGGCAGCACGTCGGCGGCCAGCAGCGCCAGCAAGGTGTCGATGACGACCGGGCGCACGCCCGAATGGCCGCGTGCCAGGCTGGCCGCCTTCATCAGCATCACGAGGCGCACGGTGGCGTCCTGCATCGGCTCGCCCGTGCCGACCGAGTGCGACAGGATCAGGTTGCGTTGCAATTGTTCGAGCTGCGCGTCGGGAATTCGCGTCTTGGCCAGCTTGCCGAAGCCGGTGTTGATGCCATAGGCGGCGTCGCCCCGCGCCACGATGGCCTGGATGGCTGCGGCCGAGGCGTCGATGGCGCCGCGCGTGCCCGGGGCCAGTTCCACCGCCTGCGGGTGCTGCCAGAGGGCGCGCAACTGCGCCAATGTGAGCTGGCCGGGCTGGATGCGCAGCGGCCCCCGTGCCGCGCCCGGCGCCATCGGGTTCAGGCCGATCCAGGCCAGTGCGGGGGGCTCGCCATCCGCCTGCGCCACCGGCGCGAGCGCCAGGCCCGGCTGCTGCTGTGACCACCACAGGCCTTGCCCTGCGGCGAGCACCGCATCGCCATGGCGCCACCGTCCGGCCAGCACCATGCACAGGCCTGCCGGCGTGCTGCCGGGCATGCATGCCTCGTGCACCACCTGCAACTCGCCCTGCCAGCGGCCGCGACGCAGCATCAGGTTGAAGTCGGTCGCGGGCCGTCCCAGCAGCGTGCAGTCGACGGGCGTTTCACCTCGAAAGCCGAGCACGCGCCAGCGCTGGTCGAGCCGATGGTCCAGGCTGCCGTCGGATGCGTGCAGGTGCACGCCGTCACCCTCCAGCAGCATGAGCTGGCGCTCCACCCCCGGGAAGGCAGAGAACGCGGTCGACGCGGTGACACTGGCCACGCTCACGCGCCAGTCGAAGTCGTTCAGCGTCGCGCCAGGTGGCCAGCATGCCAGCTCGCGCGTGGCGCCGCCGCCGTTTTTCCAGGGAGTCGGCGGCACGGCCGCCAGGTCGAAGTGCTGCATGAGGTTCAGGGCTCGCGCGCGACGAGCAGGGGGAACAGCGGATGATCCATCGGCGCGCCCGATGGCAGCTCGTCCACCAGGCCCGGAAACTCGGGCGAGGTCTTCCAGGCGCGCGGCGCGTGCCGCGTGTCTTCGCCCAGAAAGCGCACCGAGAACACGCGGCGCCGCCCCGGCCCCTCGAAACCGCCGGCGCCGTGCAGCGTGAGCATCTGAAAGCACACCGCATCGCCCGGCTCCATGGCCCAGCCCAGGATGGGGTGGGCGCCGCGGTCGGCCTCGATGTCGGGCAGGTCCTGCAGGCTGCCTTCGGGGAACCACTTGGCCTGGTTGTCCATGAAGGTGCGCGGCATCAGCCAGGGGCCGAGGTGCGAGCCGGCCACGAACTCGAGCGTGGAGGCGCGCGGCACCGGGTCGACGGGAATCCACATGCTGATGTTTTGCCGCCCCTCGATGTTGTAGTAGGGCTGGTCCTGGTGCCAGGGCGTGCGCTGGCGCGTGCCCGGCTCCTTGACCAGCACGTGGTCGTGGTACAGGCGCACGCTGGGCGAAGCCATCAGCCGCTGCGCCGCCCAGGCCGCGGGCGACTCGGCGATGAAGCGCTGGAACTGCGGGATGTGCTGCCAGTTGCAGAAATCTTCGAAGAAGCGGCCCGGATCATCGGGGCGGCTGGCCACCTTGGCGCGCGCGCTGGGCGCGGCCAGGTTGGCGTCGATGCCGGCGCGCAGCAGCGCCACTTCGTCGGGCGTGAACAGCTGGCGGATGATCACCGCGCCGTCGCGGGCGAAGTCGGCTACGTCGGCGTCGCTCACGCGCTCTTGCACGCGGCGTTGCAGCTCGGGGGTGGCGGGCAGCCGATCGATGGTCATCGGTGTTGGTTCCAAGGATGAAAATTTGCGGGTGCGGGTGCGTGATCTCAACGGATCATGGGCAGCTTCAGGCCCTGCTTCTTCGCCGTGGCCACGGCCAGCTCGTAGCCCGCGTCGGCATGGCGCATCACGCCACTGCCGCAGTCGTTGACCAGCACGCGCGCCAGGCGTTCGGCCGCGGCATCGGTGCCGTCGGCCACGATCACCATGCCCGAGTGCTGGCTGTAGCCCATGCCCACGCCGCCGCCGTGGTGCAGGCTGACCCAGGTGGCGCCGCCGGCGGTGTTGAGCAGGGCGTTGAGCAGCGGCCAGTCGCTCACGGCGTCGGTGCCGTCACGCATGGCTTCGGTCTCGCGGTTGGGGCTGGCCACGCTGCCGGTGTCCAGGTGATCGCGCCCGATGACGATGGGCGCCTTGAGCTCGCCGTTCTTCACCATCTCGTTGAAGGCCAGGCCCGCGCGGTGGCGCTCGCCCAGGCCCAGCCAGCAGATGCGCGCGGGCAGGCCCTGGAAGGCGATGCGTTCGCGCGCCATGTCGAGCCAGCGGTGGGTGTGCTTGTTGGCCGGGAACAGTTCCTTGATCTTGGCGTCGGTCTTGTAGATGTCCTCGGGGTCGCCCGACAGCGCCACCCAGCGGAAGGGGCCCTTGCCCTCGCAGAACATGGGGCGGATGTAGGCGGGCACGAAACCGGGGAAGTCGAAGGCGTTCTTGACGCCCTCGTCGAACGCCACCTGGCGGATGTTGTTGCCGTAGTCCACCGTGGGAATGCCCATCGCCTGGAAGTCCAGCATGGCCTGCACGTGCACGGCGCAACTCTGGGCCGCCGCCTTCTTCAGCGCGGCGTGCTGGCCGGTATCGGCCGCGGCGGCGCGCCATTCGGCCACCGTCCAGCCCGCAGGCAGGTAGCCGTTGATCAAGTCGTGCGCGCTGGTCTGGTCGGTCACGATGTCGGGCTTGATGGCGCCCGCCCTGGCGCGCTTGACCAGCTCGGGCAGCACCTCGGCCGCGTTGCCCAGCAGGGCGATCGAGACCGCTTCCCTCCTGCCCGTGTGGTGTGCGATGAGCGCCAGCGCATCGTCGATGTCGGCAGCCTGCTTGTCCACGTAGCGCGTGCGCAGGCGAAAGTCGATGCTCGACTGCTGGCACTCGATGGTGAGCGAGCAGGCGCCGGCCAGCGTGGCGGCCAGCGGCTGGGCGCCGCCCATGCCGCCCAGGCCGGCGGTGAGGATCCACTTGCCGGTCAGGTCGTTGCCGTAGTGCTGGCGCCCGGCCTCGACGAAGGTCTCGAAGGTGCCCTGCACGATGCCCTGGCTGCCGATGTAGATCCAGCTGCCGGC
>CAZGOL010000148.1:0-6150 GCA_964527755.1 uncultured Ottowia sp. | reverse complement strand
ACATCGCCCTTGTGCAGCGCGCGCAGCAGGTCGATCGCCATGATGTTGCCCGCCCCTTCCCAGATCGAGTTGACCGGCATTTCGCGGTAGATGCGCGCCATCACGCCGTGGCCGTCTTCCTCGATGTAGCCGTTGCCGCCCAGGCACTCCATCGCCTCCTGGCCGAAGTGGCTGCCGCGCTTGCAGATCCAGAACTTGGCCACCGGCGTGATCACGCGCGCGATCAGCCGCTCGTGCTCGCTGTCCTGGTGTTCGTAGGCGCGTGCCAGCCGCAGCGCCAGCGCGGTGGCCGCTTCGCTCTCCAGCGCCAGATCGGCCAGCACGTTCTTCATCAGCGGCTGATCGATCAGGAACTTGCCGAAGGCCTTGCGCTGACGCGTGTGGTGAATGGCGATGCTGAGTGCCTGGCGCATCAGGCCCGTGGTGCCCAGCGAGCAGTCGAGCCGCGTGCGAGTGCCCATCTCCAGGATCTGGCGCACGCCGCGGCCCTCTTCGCCGACGCGCCAAGCCAGGGCATTCTCGAATTCGACCTCGGAGCTCGCGTTGGCCTTGTTGCCCAGCTTGTCCTTCAGGCGTTGGATGCGCAGCCCGTTGCGCGTGCCGTCGGGCAGCACCCGCGGCATGAAGAAGCAGCTCAGGCCACCGGCGGATTGCGCCAGCATCAGGAAGGCGTCGCACATCGGGGCCGAGAAGAACCACTTGTGGCCGGTCAGCCGGTAACGCTCGCCCCAGCCGTCGCTGCCGTCGGCCGCGGCCTGGCTGGTGTTGGCACGCACGTCCGAGCCGCCCTGCTTTTCGGTCATGCCCATGCCCATCGTCACGCCAGGCTTGTCCTTGAAATTCACCAGCCGCGGGTCGTAGCCGTGGCTGGTGAGCTTGGGACCCCAGTCGGCGTAGACGGCCGCGTTCTCCTGCAACGCCGGGGTGACGGCGTAGGTCATGGAGATCGGGCACAGGATCGATGGTTCCAGCTCGGTGAACAGCATGAAACGCGCCGCGCGCAGGATGTGCGGATTGCTGCCCTCCCCCGCCCATGGTGTGCCGTGCAGGCCGGCGGCGACAGCCGCGCTCATCAGGGCGTGATAGCTGGGGTGGAACTCGACCTCGTCGATGCGATTGCCACGCGCGTCGTGGGTGCGCAGCTCGGGCGTATGGATGTTGGCCAGGCGCGCGTGGGTCTGCATCTCCGCCGAGCCCGCCAGGGCGCCCAGTGCATGCACGGGGCGGGTGTCGAGTGCGGGTGCGTTGAACTTGAGGGCGTCTTGCAACGGCTGGTTGATGTCCAGCAGGTTGACATCAAGCAGCGGCAGCGGCTGGTTGAAGACTTCGTGCGTGGCGTGGGTCATGTCAATCTCCTCAAGCAAACGGGTTCTTGCGCCAGCGGCGCATCACCCCAAAAAATCCAGAGGTCGCGCAGCAGGCCATGCCGACGATCGCCGCGGCCGCGCTTGCACCGGCCGCTGGCGATGCCCCTCGAGGCGGAGGCGCAACAACGCGCACCGAGTGGAGCCTGGGGTGGTCATAGTTTGACCAGTTGCTTGCCAAAATTCTTGCCTTTGAGCAAATCCAGGAAGGCTTGCGGAGCCGATTCGATGCCCTGGGCGATGGTTTCGCGCGGGCGCAGCTTGCCGGTGGCGACCAGTTGGCCCAATTCGGCCAGCGCCTCGGGCCAGAGTTCCATGTGCTCGCTGACGATGAAGCCCTCGAGCCGCACGCGGTTGATCAGCAGCAGCGCGGGGTTGGCCATGGGCAACGGCTGGCCGTCGTAGCCGGCAATCATGCCGCACAGGGCGATGCGGGCAAAGGCGTTCAGGCGCAACATCACGGCGTCCAGCACCATGCCGCCGACATTTTCGAAGTGGCCGTCGATGCCCTCGGGGCACGCCGCCTTGAGCGCCGCGCTCAGGCTTTTCAGATCAGGGTGCTGGCGGTAATCGATGCAGGCATCGAAGCCGAGTTCATGCGTGACGTAGCTGCATTTGTCGGGGCCGCCGGCGATGCCCACCACGCGGCATCCGCGCGCCCTGGCCAGCGCACCAAAGGCGCTGCCCACGGCGCCTGACGCGGCCGTGATGGTGAGCGTCTGGCCGGGCTTGGGCGCAATGATCCGGTTCAACCCATACCATGCCGTGACGCCTGGCATGCCGACCGCGCCCAGGTAGTACGACAGCGGTACCTGCGCGGTGTCCACCTTGCGCAGCACGCCGGGCTGGCCGCCGTCGACCACGCTGTATTCCTGCCAGCCGCCGAAGCCGATCACCTGGTCGCCCACGGCAAACCGGGTGCTTCGGCTTTCCGCCACCTCGCCCACGGTGCCGCCCTGGAACACCTGGCCCAGCGGCTGCGCCGCGGCGTAGCTCTTGCTGTCATTCATGCGCCCGCGCATGTAGGGATCGAGGCTGAGGTAGTGGTGGCGCACCAGCACCTGGCCATCTTGCAGCGCCGGGGTTTGGCTGCTCACCAGTCTGAAATTGGCCAGCGTGGCCTCGCCCTGGGGGCGGTTGTCAAGCAGGATTTGGCGGTTGGTGGGCATGGCGGGGGTCCTGTGATGAATGGGGAGTGCGAAAAGTCTGGAACAGCCGGACGCAGAGGACGCAAAGATCACGCAGAGGACTCAAAAGATTCAAAACTTCCAACCAATCCCTTGGTAGCCTATGCAAGACAAGCGCAACGTGCTATGGATTTGAAAATTTTTATTGGTATTTTTTGCGTCCTTTGCGAATCCTTTGCGTCCTCTGCGTCCGGCTGTTCTCAACGGCTCGAACGTTCAGTCGGTCGAAATTTTGTTGGCCCGCGCAGCCACGTATTTGAAGGTGCCGGTGGACTGCGCGCACAGCTCGCCGTTGGGGGCAAACACCGAACCTTCGACGAAGGCCATGTTGCGCGTTCGGTGCAGCAGCCGCCCATGGGCCACCAGGGGTTGGCCGGGCTCCACAGGGGCGGGCCGCATGAAGCTGGTCTTCATCTCGATGGTGACCACCCCGCTGGCGGGTTGCACGCTGCGCGCGGCCGTGGCCATGACCACGTCCAACAGGGTCATCAGCGCACCGCCGTGCGCCACGGCAAAGGAGTTGCAGTGCTCGGGCCGGACCCCATAGTGCAGCGTGGAGTGGCCGTCCTCGAAACGCTCGAGTGTGAAGCCAAGGTGGTGGACGAAGGGGACGACGATCCCGAAGTCCAGGCTCATGGCGTGCGGCCCCCGCCCGTTCAGGCGCCAGCCAGGACCACGCTCACGCCGCCATCGACGGCCAGCCACTGGCCCGTGATGTGCTTGCCGGCGTCGCTGGCGTACAGCAGGGTGATGCCTTTGAGGTCTTCGTCGTCGCCCAGACGGCCCAGCGGCGCGCCGGCTTTCATCTTGTCTTCGCCCAGCCGGTCGATCAGCACCTCCGCCATCTTGGTGCGAAAAAACCCTGGGCAGATGGCGTTGACGGTGATGCCGAAGCGCCCCCACTCGGCCGCCAGCGTGCGGGTGAAACCGATGACGGCCGTCTTGGAGGTGTTGTAGGCGATGGTCTTCATGCCCGGCGGGTTGCCGTTGAGGCCCGCGATGGACGCGATGTTGATGATGCGCCCGCCCCGGTTGGGAATCATCCAGCCGTTGGCAACCTGCTGGCTCAGGATGAAGTAGCCGCGCACGTTCAGGTTCAGCACCTTGTCCCAGGCGGCCACCGGGTGCTCCTCGGCCGGGGCGCCCCAGCTGGCGCCGGCGTTGTTGACCAGGATGTCGATGGCGCCCATGCGCTGCAGGGTCTCGTCGGCCAGGCGGCGGGTGTCGTCTTCCTTGGCGCAGTCGGCGGCGATCCAGCGCGCGTCGATGCCGGCGGCCTGCAGTTCGGCGGCGGCCTGCTCCAGGTCGTCGGCCTTGCGCGAGCTGAGCATGATGCGCGCGCCGGCCTCGCCCAGCGCGTGCGCCATCTGCAGGCCCAGGCCGCGCGAGCCGCCGGTGATGAGGGCGCTCTTGCCCTTGAGGTCGAACAGTTGTTGGGTGGTGCGGGTCATGTTCAATGGTTGGCTGAAGTTCAGATTTCGTAATCCATGCACTGGCGCGCAACGACCACCGAGCGCATGAAAGCCTTGACGGGCACATGCGTGGGGTGCACTTGATAGGCGTCGAGCGCCGCGCGATCGGCAAACTCGCTGTACAGCACCAGATCGTAGGTGCATTCCAGCCCGGGTTCGGCCCCGGCCACCTCCAGCCGCAACTGGCCGGGCACCAGCTTCGCGCAGCCTTCCAGCAACGCCTTGGCCTGGGCCAGGTTGGCGGCCTTGTCTTGGCCTTGGGCAAATTGCCACATCACGATGTGCTTGAGCATGTCAGAAGGCCTCCTCCGGGAGATTCACGCAGGTCATGTTGCGGCTTTCAACCACGCCCAACCAGGCGCCGACCCGGGGCAATTCGAAGTGAAAAAAATAGGTCTTGGCACCCACCAGACCTGCCATAACAGCTTCTGATTCGATAGCGTTTGCAGCCAGCGCCAAGTCCAGCCAGATCCAGGCCATGACGACGTGGCCGAAGGCCTGCATGTAGGGTACGGCATTGGCCAGCGCCGCGCTGGCGTCGCCGCCGGCCCAAGCCGCGCGGGTGACCTGCTCGATGCGTTCCAGTGCCGCGGCCAACGCGGCGGCATCCGGGCGCAGTGCGTCGTGCGCCTGCGCCTTCTCGATCGTCGCCTGCATCCGCGCGGTCAGGAGTTGCAGGCCGCGTCCGCCCTCCATGCGCACCTTGCGGCCCAGCAGGTCCATGGCCTGGATGCCGTGCGTGCCTTCGTGGATCATGTTCAGGCGGTTGTCGCGCCAGTACTGCTCGACCGCAAAGTCGCGCGTGTAGCCGTAGCCGCCATGAATCTGGATGGCCAGGCTGTTGGCCTCCAGGCAGTTTTCGCTGGGCCAGCTCTTGGCCACGGGTGTCAGCACCTCGAGCAGCAGGCGCGCTTCGTCGGCCGCGTCGGGCTCGCCCGTGTGCTGCTCGTCGACCAGCCGCGCGCAGTACAGCAGCAGCGCCAGCGCGCCTTCGCAGGTGGCCTTTTGCGCCAGCAGCATGCGGCGGATGTCGGCGTGCTCGATCAGGCGCACGGGCGGCTGCGACGCGTCCTTTCCAGCGACTCCGATCGGGCGCCCCTGGGTGCGCGTCCGGGCGTATTCCAGCGAGGCCTCGTAGCCCGCCAGGCCCAGCATGGTGGCCGCCATGCCGATGCCGATTCGCGCCTCGTTCATCATGTGGAACATGCACTTGAGCCCCTGGCCCGGCTGGCCGACGAGGTAGCCCACCGCGCCTGGCTTGCCATCCACCGGGAATTTGCCCTCGCCGAAATTGAGCAATGTGTTGGTCGTGCCACGCCAGCCGAGCTTGTGATTGAGGCCGGCCAGGACGACGTCGTTGCGCGTGCCGGTCAGCTGCCCCTGGGCGTCCACCAGCTTCTTGGGCACGATGAAGAGCGAGATACCCTTGACCCCCGCCACCAGCTTGCCATCGGCACCCGGAATCTTGGCCAGCACCAGGTGCACGATGTTCTCGGTCATCTCGTGCTCGCCCGACGAGATCCACATCTTGTTGCCCGTCAGGCGATACCGCGGGCCCAGCGCGTCGCCCGCGTCCTCCAGCACCGCGCGCGTGGCCACGTCGCTCAGGCTGGAGCCGGCCTGCGGCTCGCTCAGGCACATGGTGCCGGTCCAGCGGCCGTTGAACTGGTTGGCGGCAAACACCTGCTGTTGCAGCGGCGTGCCGTGCGCCATCAGCAGGTTGGCGTTGCCCACCGTGAGCAAATTGGAGCCGATGCTGATCGACGCTTTGCCAAAAAACGCGTTGGCGGCCGCCTCGACCAAATACGGCAGCTGCATGCCGCCGTGCGCATAGTCCTGCGCCGCGGCCAGCATGCCCGACTCGGCATAGGCGGCGCGCGCCTCGTGCGTGGCGCGGGGCAGCACCACGCGCAGGCCGCCGTCCGGCGCGGTTTCAGTGCGCGGCTCCTCGGTGTCGACCAGGCGGTTGAAAGGCGCGTACTTCTCGCGCGCGATGCGCTCGCAGGTATCCAGCACCGCATCGAACGTGTCGCGCGAATGCTCGGCAAAACGCTCACGTGCAGCGAGTGACTCCGCCTGCAGCCAGTCGTAAAGCAGGAAGTCGAGGGTTGTGCGCAGCGTGGCCAT
>CAZGOL010000147.1:0-6192 GCA_964527755.1 uncultured Ottowia sp. | reverse complement strand
GCAGCAAGCAGGGTACGGGTGCGAGCCGCCGTCTGCGCAACGCCGGCAAGGCACCGGGCATCGTCTACGGAGGCGAGCATGCCCCTCAGTTGATTGAGCTCGATCACAACGCGCTGTGGCAGGCACTCAAGAAAGAAGCTTTTCACTCCAGCGTGCTCGACATGGAGCTCGCCGGCAAGGTCAGCCAGGTGCTGCTGCGCGACGTGCAGATTCATCCGTTCCGCCAGCAGGTGCTGCACATCGATTTCCAGCGCGTGTCGGCGACGCAGAAGATCCACATGAAAGTGCCGCTTCACTTCACCGGTGAAGAGGAGTCGAACGCGGTCAAGATCGACAAGTGCCTCGTCAACCACATCCTGAATGAACTCGAGATCAGCTGCCTGCCGGCCGACCTGCCCGAGTCGATCCCGGTGGATCTGTCGAGGCTCGAGAAAGGCACCACGCTCACGCTCAAGGACATCACGCTGCCCAAGGGCGTCGAACCGGTGCTGCGTGGCCACACGGCCGAAGGACTGGTGCTGGTTTCGGTGGTCAACCCGGCGGCCGAGGAACCCGAAGCCACCGACGCTGCCGCTGCCGCGGCACCGGGTGCCACCGCCTCGGCCGCGGCTGCTCCCGCTGCAGGCGAGAAAAAGTAAGGCGTGCGGCCCGATCGGCCGCTTGACCTGCGAAACGGCCCGCTCGATGCGGGCCGTTTGCTTGCGCCATGACGACGGCAATGCCGGATGTCCCCGCGACGAGGGCTCGAAACCGATAATCGAACACATGATCAAGTTGTTTGTCGGCCTCGGCAATCCGGGGTCCGAGTACACCGGCACGCGCCACAACGCGGGTTTTTGGTGGATCGATGAGATCGCGCGCCAACTGGGCGTGCAGTTGGCACCCGACCGCGCCTTCCGCGGCCTGGTGGCGCGCGCCAGCGTGAACGCTCAGGCCGTGTGGCTGCTCGAACCGCAAACCTTCATGAACCTGTCGGGTCAGTCGGTGGCCGCGCTGGCGCGGTTTTACAAGATCACGCCCGAGCAAATCCTGGTCGCCCACGACGAGCTGGATCTGCCACCGGGCGAGGCCAAACTCAAGCACGGCGGCGGCCACGCCGGACACAACGGCCTGCGCGACATCCACGCCCAGCTCGGCACGTCCGACTACTGGCGATTGCGCCTGGGCATCGGGCACCCGGGCGCGCGCGGCGAGGTCACGGGCTGGGTGCTGCGGCGGCCACCGCTGGACGAGCAGATCGCCATTGAGCAGGCTGTCGATCGCGCGGCCAAGGCGTTTGCGCAACTGGTGTCCGGCGACATGGCGACGGCCACGCAAATGATCCACACCGCAAAACCGCCACGGCCCAAGCCGCCACGCAAGGTGCCCTCCGACGCCGCGGCAGCCGCCGACCAGCCGCAGGCGCCCGAACGTCTGCCCTGAAACGGGTGGCGCGGGCGACAAGCCAGCCACCGGGGTCGGCGTTGTCCCCATAATGCCGCCGACCGATGAGCTACTTCATCCTCAAGCGCACTGTGACGCTGGTGCTCACGCTGGTGACCACCAGCCTGATCGTGTTCGTGGTGCTCGATATCCTGCCAGGCAACGCGGCCCAGGTGCTGATGGGCCCCGATGCCGATCCGTCGGCCGTGGCCGCCAAGGCGGTCGAACTGGGGCTGGATCAGCCGGCGGTCACACGCTACCTGGACTGGATCGCCGGGCTGGCGCACGGCGACATGGGCAACTCCTACGGCTACGGCTCGCCGGTGGCCCAGTTGATCGGCGAGCGCCTGAGCCTGACGGTTCCGCTGGCGCTGCTGGCGATGCTGCTGACCACGGTGATCGCGCTGCTGGTGGGCGTTTTTGCCGCCGCGCACCACAACCGGGCGGGTGACGCAGGCTTGATGACGCTGGCGCAGATCGGCATCGCGGTGCCGAACTTCTGGTTCGCGATCCTGCTGATCCTGCTGTTCTCGGTCAAGCTGCAATGGCTGTCGGCCGGTGGTTTTGACGGCTGGTACTTCGACGACGGACTCTGGGCCGGGCTGTGGAACGGCCTGAAGGCGCTGATCCTGCCGGCGCTGGCGCTGGCCGTGGTGCAGGCGGCGATCCTGGCGCGCTTCACCCGCTCGGCGGTGCTGGAAGTGCTGCGCGAGGACTTCGTGCGCACCGCGCGCGCCAAGGGCCTGTCGCGTCGCCAGGTGCTGTGGGGCCACGTGCTGCGCAACGCGCTGATTCCGGTCGTCACGGTGATGGGCTTGCAGTTTGCCGAACTGCTGGCGGGCACCATCGTGGTGGAAAGCGTGTTCTACCTGCCAGGCCTCGGACGCCTGATCTTCCAGGGCATCGCCAATCGCGACGTGATCGTGGTGCGCAACTGCGTGCTGCTGCTGGCGGCGATGGTGGTTTTGGTCAACTTCGTGGTCGACCTGCTGTACGCCGTGATTGACCCGCGTGTGAAGGCGAGTGAAATGTGATTTGCTATCTATTCAGTAGCTTGCTTGCCATGCTACACAAGCAAAATCGCCGGTTTTCGCTCTGAACCCGACGCCATGAATGCATCCGCCCTGCCCGCACGCCTGACGCCGAGCGCGCCCGGCTTCTGGGCGCGCGCACGGCGCCATCCGGGTTTCCTGATCGGTGGCGCGCTGACAGCCCTGCTGCTGCTGGCGGCGGCGCTGTCGTACCTGTGGACTCCTTATTCGGTGTATGAGGTCGACATGCCGGCGCGGCTGCTCGCCCCCGATGCCCGGCACTGGCTGGGCACCGACGCCTTCGGGCGCGACGTCGCATCGCTGCTGCTGGTGGGCGCGCGCGCGTCGATCCAGGTGGGCGTGATCGCGGTTGGCATCGGGCTGGCGGTCGGCACCGCGCTCGGCCTGCTGGCGTCCGCCTGGCGCGGCTGGGTGGAGGAGCTGGTGATGCGGGTGTCGGACTTCGGCTTTGCCTTTCCGGCCATCCTGTCGGCCATCATGCTGACGGCGGTGTACGGGCCGGGGATCGTCAACGCCATCATCGCCATCGGCATCTACAACATCCCGGCATTCGCCCGCATCACCCGCGCCGCGGCCAACGCGGTGTGGAGCCGGGACTACGTGCTGGCCGCGCGTGCCTGCGGCAAGGGGCCATGGGCCATCACCCTGCAGCACGTCCTGCCCAACATCCTGGCGGTGCTGATCGTGCAGACCACCATCCGGTTTGCCGTCGCCATCCTGGCCGAAGCGGCGCTCTCCTACCTGGGCCTGGGCACGCAGCCGCCGCAGCCGAGCTGGGGCCGCATGCTCAGCGAAGCCCAGACGCTGATGTTCGACGCTCCGCTGCTGGCGCTCTGGCCTGGCGTGGCCATCGCACTGGCGGTGCTGGGCCTGAATCTGCTGGGCGACGGGCTGCGCGACCTGCTCGACCCGCGCCTGGCCCCGCGCGGTTGACGGCCATGACCGCCCTGCTCGACGTCCGCGATCTGCGCATTGAGCTGCGCACGCACCGGGGCCACGCCGCCGCCGTGCGCGACCTTGGTTTCACGCTGCAGCGCGGCGACACGCTGGGCCTCATCGGCGAGTCGGGTTGCGGCAAGTCGCTGACCGCCTTGGCGCTGATGGGGCTGGCGCCGGAGAACGCGCGGGTCAGCGGCAGCGTGCGACTGCACGGCCAGGAACTGGTGAATCTGGCCGAGCGCGACTGGCAGCGCCTGCGCGGCAATCGAATCGCCATGATCTTCCAGGAACCGATGACGGCGCTCAACCCGGTGCACCGCATCGGCGCGCAGATCGCCGAGCCGCTGATGCTGCACCGGGGCATGAGCGCACGTGCGGCGCGCGGCCAGGCGATCGGGCTGCTCGAGCGCGTGGGCATTGCCGAGCCAGCGCGGCGCGTCGATGGCTTTCCCCACCAGTTCTCGGGCGGCCAACGCCAGCGCATCATGATCGCCATGGCGCTGGCGTGCGAGCCCGAGGTGCTGATCGCCGACGAGCCGACGACCGCGCTCGACGTCACGGTGCAGCAACAGATCCTGGCGCTGATCGCCGGGCTGGTGCGCGAGCGCGGCATGGCCTTGGTGCTGATTTCGCACGACCTGGCCCTGATTGCCGGCAACGTGCGGCGCATGCTGGTCATGTATGGCGGCAGCGTGGTCGAGTCGGGAGAGGCCGCGCAGGTGTTCGCCCACCCGGCACACCCCTATACGCGCGGCCTGCTGGCGGCGCGACCGACGCTGGCCCAGCGCCTGCATGGACACCGCGGCGATCGCCTGCCGACCATCCCGGGCAGCGTGCCCGAGCTCCTCGAGTTGCCGCCCGGCTGCAGCTTCGCCGGCCGCTGCCCGTTCACCGAAGAGCCCGCCTGCCGCGTCGAGCAGCCCCCGCAGATCGATCTCTCGCCCGCGCACCGGTTCTGGTGCCGGCGCGCCGAGGTCGTGCTCAACGCCACCGACCCCGTCGTCGGGCAGGACTGATGGACAGCCACGGCACACCGCTCTTGCTTGAAGTGCGCCAGGCGACGCGCGATTACGCGCTGCCGCGCGAGTCGCTGCTCAGGCGAGCGCCGCTGGTGCACGCGCTCAAGGGCGTGTCGCTGCAGGTACATGCCGGCCGCAGCATGGGGATCGTCGGCGAGTCGGGGTCGGGCAAGAGCACGCTGGCTCGTCTGGTGATGGCGCTGGAGCGGCCGAGCAGCGGCCAGGTGCTGCTCGAAGGGCGTGACCTGAACGCCCTGGGGACAACCGAGCTGCGCCGCGCACGGCGCGATTTCCAGATGGTGTTCCAGGACCCCTACAGCTCGCTTGACCCGCGCCAGCGCGTCTGGCGCACCGTGGCCGAACCCGCCGCCGCGCTGGAAGGAGCCCGCCGCGCCGCGCAGCGCGAGCGCGCCGCCGCCATGCTCGAAGCCGTGGGTCTGCGCGCCGATGCACTCGACAAGTACCCGCACGAGTTTTCCGGCGGCCAGCGCCAGCGCATCGCCATCGCGCGGGCCCTGATCACCCGTCCCAAGCTGATCGTCGCCGACGAGGCCGTGAGCGCGCTCGACGTCTCGGTGCAGGCGCAGGTGCTCAACCTCATGGCCGACCTGCGCGACGCGCACGGCATCACCTTTCTGTTCATCAGCCACGACCTGACCGTGGTCGCCCACCTGTGCCAGGACGTGGCGGTGATGCAAGCTGGCCTGATCGTCGAGCAAGGCCCGGTGCGCCAGGTCCTGGGCCAGCCGCGACACGAGTACACGCGCATGCTGCTGGCGGCGGCGCCCGAGCCGGTCGGCGCAACGCGTGCCTGAAGCGTTGTCACCGCTGCGCTACGATGCGCCCCACCCCGCCTTCCAGGAGAGCCACACCATGAAGCGTCGCCACTTTGCCCTTGGTCTGCCCGCCACCGCCACACTGGCACACTGGTCGGCGCTGGCGCAATCGCGCAAGGACAGCATCGTGCTGGGCATGACGCTGGAGCCCACGCCGGGGCTCGATCCCACGGCGGGCGCCGCCTCCAGCATCGGCGAAGTGGTGCTCTACAACGTGTTTGAGACGCTCACCCGAATCAACTCCGACGGCAGTGTCGGTCCGTTGCTGGCCGAGCGCTGGGAAGTCTCGCCCGACCTGCGCACCATCACCTTCTTCCTGCGCAAGGGCGTCAAGTTCAGCAACGGCGAGCCCTTCAACGCGCAGGCCGTCAAGTTCAGCTTCGAGCGCGCCGCCGGCGAAAAAAGCACCAACAAGGACAAGCGCACCTTCGCCGCCATGGAAAGCGTGAATGCGGTGGACGAGCATACGGTGGTCATCATCAACAAGGAACCCGATCCCGACTTCCCGTTCTACATGGGCCAGGCCACGGCGGTGATCGTCGAACCCAGGAGCGCCGACGGCAACGCCACCCGGCCCGTGGGCACCGGCCCCTACCTGCTCGACAACTGGGCCAAGGGCTCGTCGATCACGCTCAAGGCCGCGCCCGGTTACCGCAACCCGACGGCCATCCGCATCAAGCGCGTCACCTTCCGCTTCATCAGCGAGCCGGCGGCGCAAGTGGCGGCCATGCTGGCGGGCGACGTCGATGCCTTCCCGCGCGTCACCACGCGCGGCGTGGCGCAGTTCAGGGCCAACGGCCGCCTGCAGGTGCTGGTGGGCGGCTCGCGCGCCAAGACCGTGCTGGCCATCAACAACCAGCGCAAGCCGCTGAACGACGTGCGCGTGCGCCGCGCCATCAGCATGGCGATCGACCGCAAGGCCGT
>CAZGOL010000146.1:0-6342 GCA_964527755.1 uncultured Ottowia sp. | reverse complement strand
GTCGGTGGCCACCTGGTCGTTGCGGCTGCGGCCGGTGTGCAGGCGCTTGCCGGCGTCGCCGACCAGCTCGGTCAGCCGGGCCTCGACGTTCAGGTGCACATCCTCGAGCGCGAGTTTCCACTCGAACTCGCCGCGCTCGATCTCGCGGCTGATCTGCGCCAGCCCCTGTTCGATGGCCGTCAGGTCGTCCGGCGAGATGATGCGCTGGGCGGCCAGCATCTGCGCGTGCGCCAGGCTGCCGGCGATGTCGGCCTGCGCCAGACGGCGGTCAAAGAACACGCTGGCCGTGTAGCGTTGCACCAGCTCGCTCATCGGCTCGGTGAACAGGGCGGACCAGGCCTGGGATTTCTGGTCGAGTTGGTTGGCGGACATGCGGATGTGAGGAAGTGGCGCCTGGCCCGAAGGCGCTGCCGCGGGGCCGGGCGCGGCCTTGCCAAACCCGCATCGGCGGGCACAATCGGCAGCGCCCATGCAGGACTCGCGAATTCTATCGAGCTTCACCGATCTGGCTCCGCGCCAGGTGCGGCGCCAGCCTGCGCCGGTGCTGGTGTTCGACGCCTGCCAGGTGGGCGTGATCCTGCGCGCCGTGCTGTACGTCGAGGCGGTGGTGGCCGTCGGCCTGATGTTTGCGACGGACGGGTTGACGCAGTGGCTGGCTGCCGTGGGGCTGGTGACCAGTGCCGCGCTGCCGGCGACGCTGCTGTGGCTCGTGGTGGGCTGCATGCTCAAGCGTCCGCTGGCGCGCCTGCCGTCGTCGCTGCAGGTGGGTGCCGGCATTGCCCTGGGGGCGCTGGCGGGGATCTATTCGGCCGGGATGCTGGCGTTGAGCGATCTGGTGGTGCAGCCAGCCTGGCTGGCCAGCGCCTGTTTGGGCGGGTTGCTGGCGGCCGGTCTGGTGGCGGGCCTGCTGTGGCGCGTGCGCGGACGCACTCCAGCGGCCACCGCCGCGCGGCTGGCCGAGTTGCAGTCGCGCATTCGCCCGCATTTCCTGTTCAACACGCTGAATACCGCCATCGCGCTGGTGCGCGAGGAGCCAGGCAAGGCCGAGATGGTGCTGGAGGATCTGTCGGATCTGTTTCGTCACGCCCTGGCCGAGCAGGCCGACAGCACCACCGTGGCTCAGGAGATCGAGCTGGCGCGCCGCTACCTGGAGATCGAGCAGGCGCGCTTCGGCGAGCGCCTGCGCGTCGAATGGGCGCTGGACGAGCGCGTGGATGCCGCCCGGCTGCCGCCGCTGATCTTGCAGCCGCTGGTGGAAAACGCCGTCAAGCACGGCGTCGAACCCAGCCCGGGCGGCGCGCAACTGCGCGTGTCCACCCATCTGCGCGGCCAGATGGCGTTGATCAAGGTCACCAACACGCTGCCCGCGGGGCAGGGGCGCTCGGGTTTCGGGATCGCGCTGGACAACGTGCGCGACCGTCTGCGGCTGCTGCATGACCTGCACGGCAACTTCCGCACGGCCCTGGTGGGCGACGTGTATCAGGCGCGCATCGAGGTGCCGATGCCCGGGCGAGGCGAGGCGTGACGTGACGCTGCAGGTGCTGATCGTCGACGACGAGCCGCTGGCGCGCCGGCGCCTGCGCACGCTGCTGGCGGACTGCCGCCAGCCCGAGGCGGTGGCCACCGCCGAGGCGGGCAGCAGCGCACAGGCGCTGGCGCTGGCGCAGCACCAGCGGTTCGATGCGGTGCTGCTGGACATCCACATGCCCGGCGCCGACGGCATGCAGCTGGCCGCCGCGCTGCGCGCGCTGCCCGAGCCGCCGCCGGTGGTGTTCGTCACCGCGCACGTCGAACACGCCGTGCGCGCGTTCGACATCGAGGCGGTGGACTACCTGACCAAACCGGTGCGCCTCGAGCGCCTCCAGGCAGCACTACAAAAAGTGGAGCGTCTTCGGCAGGTTCGGCAAGCTTCGGCTCCCGATCAATCCAGTGATTTCCTGCTGATCACCGAACGCGGTCGCACGCTGCGCGTGCCGCTGGTCGAGGTGCTGTACCTGAAGGCCGAGTTGAAGTACGTCACGGTGCGCACCGCGACGGCCAGCCACCTGTTCGACGGCAGCCTGAGCCAGCTCGAGGAGCGCCATGGCGCGCGCCTGCTGCGCATCCACCGCAACGCCCTGGTCGCGCGCAACGCCATTCGCGCGCTGGTTCGCCACGTCGACCCCGAGGAGGGCGATGGCTGGGCCGTGCGGCTGGCGGGCATCGACGAGGTGCTGATGGTCTCGCGCCGGCAGGTGGCGGCGGTGCGCGCGGCGCTGGGCGAGTGATGCGAGTGCCCAGGGCGGCGCCAGCGGCCCGATCGTCGCTCTTGTAGCATCGCCGTCATGCCTCTTTCAATCACCATCGCCACCCGCGAAAGCCGCCTGGCCCTGTGGCAGGCCGAACACGTGAAAGCCCTGCTCGAGGCGGGCGGGCATCGGGTCACGTTGCTGGGCATGACCACCCAGGGCGACCAAATCCTCGACCGGGCGCTGTCCAAGGTCGGCGGCAAGGGCCTGTTCATCAAGGAGCTGGAGACCGCGCTCGAAGACGGGCGCGCCGACATCGCCGTGCACTCGCTCAAGGACGTGCCAATGGAGCTGCCGGCCGGCTTCGACCTCGCCTGCGTGATGGCGCGCGGAGACCCGCGCGATGCCTGGGTATCGCCTCACCACGCGCGACTGGAGGAACTGCCGCCCGGCGCGGTGGTCGGCACCTCCAGCCTGCGGCGCACCGTGCTGCTGCGTGCACTGCGACCGGATCTGCGCATCGAACCCCTGCGCGGTAACCTGGACACGCGGCTGCGCAAGCTCGACGAAGGCCAGTACGCCGGCATCGTGCTGGCGGCCGCGGGGCTCAAGCGCCTGGGCCTGGCTGCGCGCATTCGCCACGTGTTCGACCCCGACCAGATGCTGCCGGCGGCCGGGCAGGGCGCACTGGGCATCGAGACTCGCAGTGGACGTCCCGACCTGCAGGCCGTGCTGGCACCGCTGGCCGATCGGGCGACCACGCTGGCAACGGCCGCCGAACGCGCCGTCAGCCGCGCGTTGGGCGGCAGTTGCTCGATGCCGCTGGCCGCGCACGCCACGCTGGATGGCGCCACCTTGCACCTGCGTGCAGCGTGGGGAGACCCCGACGGCGCGCCGCGCCTGCTCGCCGCCGAAGGCGCGGCGCCGGTGGGAGACTCCCGGGATGCGGCGGCGCTGGGCACGCGCATTGCGGCGCAGTTGCGCGCGCAGGGTGCGCACTGAAGGCCCGGGTTCGCACCCATGGCGGCGCCGCGCGTCATCGTCACCCGCCCGGCGCCCGAGGCGGCACGCTGGGTCGCGGCCATGCGAGCAAGGGACCTGCGGGCCGAGGCGCTGCCGCTGATCGACATCGTTGCCGAACCCCCGCACGACGCGTTGATCGACGCTCGTCGCCAATTGGGGCGCTACGCCGCCGCCATGTTCGTGAGCGGCAACGCGGTCAGCGGTTTTTTTGAGTCAAATCGGGCTGTAGGGCAGATTGGTCAAGCCGGAGCAGCTATTCAAACCAGAGCATGGTCACCCGGTCCCGGAACCACGGCGGCCCTGCAACACGCCGGCTGGCCTGCCGACCGCATCGACGCGCCCGCCGCCGATGCGGCGCAGTTCGATTCGGAAGCGCTGTGGACGCGCGTGGCACCCCAGGTGCATCCCGGTGTGCGCGTGCTGATCGTGCGTGGGGGCGACGCCCACGGCCGGCCCGCCGGGCGCGACTGGCTGGCCACGCGACTGGTGGCAATCGGGGCCGTGGTCGAGCAGGTGGTGGCCTACCGGCGCGCGGCGCCGACGCTGGATGCCGGGCAGCGCGCGCTGGCGCGGGCGGCGGCGCGCGACGGCAGCCTGTGGCTGTTCAGCAGTGCGCAGGCCATCGCCCATCTCGTCGCGGTGGTGCCGGACTGCGACTGGACGACTGCGCGTGCCCTGGCCACCCACCCGCGCATTGCACAGGCGGCGCGGGCAACCGGTTTCGGCAGCGTGCGCGAGGTGCGTCCGTCGCTGGCCGAAGTGCTGGCGTCGATAGAATCGTTCGCATGAGTGAAGAGCCCGCGCCCGCCGCGCCGCCGCCGCCCCCGCTGGCGACGCCTCCGGCTGAGCGCGCACCTGCCGGTGCGGCGAGCGTCAGCGGCGCCGGTGCCGGCTTCGGCCTGATCGCGGCCTGGCTGATTGCCGGCGTCGCGCTGGTGGCGGTCGTGCTGCTGTGGCAGCGGGTTTCGTCGATGCAGGAACAGCTCGCGCGCCAGAGTGCCGAGGCCGGCAGTCGCTCGGTCGAGGCGCGCACGCTGGCCCAGCAGGCCGACGCCCAGGTGCGCGACAACACGGGAAAGCTGGCCGCACTGGAAGGCCGGGTCAACGACCTGGCGGCCTACCGCGCGCAGATGGAGGAGCTGGTGCAGACGGTGGCGCGGGCGCGCGACGAAAACCTGGCGGTCGACCTCGACGCTGCCCTGCGCCTGGCACAGGATCAGACCCAGCTCACGGGCAGTGTGCAGCCGCTGCTGGCGGCGCTGCGCACCGCCGAGCAGCGTCTGGCGCGCAGCACCGATCCGCGGCTGGCGCCCGTGGCACGCGCCGTCGCGCGCGATCTGCAGCGCGTCAAGAGCGCCGCCATTCCCGACACGGCGGCTCTGCTGGCGCGCATCGACCAGCTGCTGCGGCAGGTGGACGAGCTGCCCGTGGGCAATGACGTTGGGCGCGCGCGCGCTGGCGCGGCGCGCGAGGCACCGGCGCCAGCACCCGCCGCCGGCTGGTGGGAGCGCGTGGCCCGTGCCGTCCTGGACGACGCGCGCGAGCTGTTGCGGGTCAGCCGCGTGGCTCGGCCCGAGGCCACCATGCTGAGTCCCGAGCAGGCGTTCTTCGTGCGTGAAAACCTCAAGCTCAGGTTGCAGGGTGCGCGGCTGGCCATCCTGGCGCGCCAGTACGAGGCCGCCCGGGCCGACCTGGCGGCCGCTTCCACCTCGCTGGGGTCGTGGTTCGACCCCGCCGCGCGTCGCACCCAGGCCGCCGCCACGCTGTTGCAGCAGATCCAGGGCGCGACGCGCGGCGCCGAGCTGCCGCGCCTGGACGACACGCTGGTTGCGCTGGGCAATGCCGTGGCAGCCCGCGATCGCGGCGCGGCCGGGAGCCGCTAGGTCATGCGCGCCGCGCTCTGGCTGATCGGCCTGTTTGGCGCCGCCGTTGCCGTGGCCCTGTTCGCTGGCGGCAACCAGGGCACCGTCACCGTGTTCTGGCCGCCCGACCGGGTCGATCTGTCGGTCAACTTCGCGGTGCTGCTGCTGGTGGCGCTGTTCGTGCTCGTGCACCTCGCCCTGCGTGCATTCTCGGCCCTGCTGGAGCTGCCCCGGCAAGCCCGGCGCTGGCGCGCCCAGCAACGCGAGCGCACCGTGCACACGATGCTGCTGGATGCGTCGATGCAGTACATGGCGGGGCGCTTCCTGCGCGCGCGCAAGGCCGCCGACGGTGCACTCGAACGCACACAGGGGTTGGGCGAAAGCGGGGTCACGGCGGCGCATCTGGCCGCGCTGCGGACCCAGGCGCACCTGAACGCCGGCCAGAGCGCGCACGCCCTGCAGGACGAGGCCACGCGCGAACGCCACCTGCAGGCCGCGCTCGAGGCGGCGACCACTCCCGGTGCCGCTGCCGAGTTGCGCGAGGGTGTGCTGCTGCGCGCCGCCACCTGGGCGCTCAACACCGGCGAGTCCGCGCAGGCGCTCTCCTGGCTGGACGAGTTGCCCACCGGCGCCAAGCGTCGCACTGCGGCGCTGCGCATCAAGCTCAAGGCGGCGCGCCAGTCCGGGCACATCGCGGACGCCATGGAAACGGCCCGCCTGCTGGCCAAGCACCGCGCGTTCTCGCCGCAGGCGACGGCCAGCCTGATGCGCGCACTGGGGATCGAGCAGATTGCCCGTGCGTGGGACGCGCCGCAGTTGCAACAGATCCTGGCGGGATTCGACGCGCACCAGCGCGCGACGCCCGAGCTGGCGTTGCGCGCTGCACAGCGCCTGCTGGAGCTGGGCGGCGATGCCGCGTTGGCCCGCCAATGGCTTGTGCCCGCCTGGGACGCCTGGTTGCAGCAACCCGACGCGCTCCCGGACTTGCATCGCACGCACCTGGTGCAGGTGCTGGAGGAGGCCATGGCCGCGGCCGGAGAAGCCGGCGATCCGGCGTGGCTGGCGCGCATCGAATCGGCGCAGCGGGCTCAGCCGCGCGACGTCACGTTCCAGTACCTGGCGGGCATGGTCTGCCTGCAACGCGGTCTGTGGGGCAAGGCCCAGTCCTTGCTGACGCAAGCCACGCGAGGGCTGGACGACGTCAACCTGCGCCGAAGCGCCTGGCGCGC
>CAZGOL010000145.1:0-6357 GCA_964527755.1 uncultured Ottowia sp. | reverse complement strand
GTGGGCCTGCGCGGCGCGCGCGAGCTGATGCCGGCGCAGATCTCGGGCGGCATGGCGCGGCGCGTGGCGCTGGCTCGCGCGATCGCACTGGATCCGGAGCTGGTGATGTACGACGAGCCGTTCGCGGGGCTGGATCCGGTGTCGCTGGCGACGGCAGCGCGGCTGATCCGCCAGCTCAACGACGCGCTGGGCATCACCAGCATCGTGGTGTCGCACGATGTGGGCGAGACGTTCGGCATCGCCGATCAGGTGATCATCCTGGCCGATGGCAAGGTGGCTGTCAGCGGCACGCCGGCCGAGGTGCGTGCCAGCTCCGACCCGCTGATCCGCCAGTTCGTCGGATTGCAGGCCGAAGGCCCGGTGCGCTTTCACTACCCGGGTCCCACGGTGGAGCAGGACTTCGGCGCGGAGGTGCCCAGGTGAGCTGGTGGCGCCCGACCGACGTGGGCTTTGCCGTGCGCACCAAGCTGGCCGACGCGGGCTACGCGCTGCGCTTGTTCTGGCGGCTGCTCGCGCTGCTGGGGCCGGTGCTGCGGCGCGTTGCGCTGGTGCGCGACCAGATTCACTTCCTGGGCAACTACTCGCTGGCGATCATCGCGGTGTCGGGGCTGTTCGTGGGCTTCGTGCTGGCGCTGCAGGGCTACAACATCCTGCAGCGCTACGGCTCGTCGGAAGCGGTGGGCATGATGGTGGCGCTGTCGCTGCTGCGCGAGCTGGGGCCCGTGGTCACGGCGCTGCTGTTCGCCGGGCGCGCCGGCACGTCGCTCACGGCCGAGATCGGGCTGATGAAGGCCAGCGAGCAGTTTTCGGCACTGGAGATGATGGCGATCGATCCGCTGCGGCGCATCGTGGCGCCGCGCTTCTGGGCCGGGGTGATCGTGATGCCGCTGCTGGCGGCGGTGTTCAGCGCGGTCGGCATCCTGGGCGGCTGGGTGGTGAGCGTGGTGATGATCGGGGTCGATCCGGGGGCGTTCTGGAGCCAGATGCAGGGCGGCGTCGATGTCTGGGCCGACCTGGGCAACGGGGTGCTCAAGAGTCTGGTGTTCGGCGTGGCGGTGAGTTTCGTGGCGCTGCTGCAGGGTTACGTGGCGCGGCCCACGGCCGATGGTGTGGCGCGCGCCACCACGCGCACGGTGGTGATGGCGTCGCTGGCGGTGCTGGGGCTGGACTTCATCCTAACGGCGCTGATGTTTTCGTACTGAACGCGCATGACGAGGGAATAGGACATGGGACGCAGCAAGAACGACGTGTGGGTCGGCCTGTTCGTGATGCTGGGCGTGGCGGCGCTGGTGTTCCTGGCGCTGCAGTCGGCGAACCTGCTCGCGCTGAGCTGGCAGTCCACCTACCGGGTCACGGCTCGGTTCGACAACATCGGGGGCCTGAAACCCAAGGCGGCGGTCAAGAGTGCGGGGGTGGTGGTCGGCCGGGTGGCGCAGATCGGCTTCGACGACCAGCGGTTTCAGGCGCAGGTGGGGCTGGATCTGGACTCGAGCTACCAGTTTCCCAGCGACAGTTCGCTCAAGATCCTGACGAGCGGCCTGCTGGGCGAGCAGTACGTCGGCATCGAAGCGGGCGCCTCGGACACCAACCTGAAGGCTGGCGATAAAATCGCCAACACGCAATCGGCGGTGGTGCTGGAGAATCTGATCAGCCAGTTTCTCTTCAACAGTGCGGCCGACGGCGGGACATCCGGCGCGGCCGCCAAGACGCCGACGCCGGGCAAAAAGTGACCGGCGCCAAGCGAGGGCCCAAGGTCACCGCGCTGGCGCATCGAGGGCTTACGGCAGCATTCATGAACACGAACCAGGGGACGGCGCTGCGGCGCGCGGGCTGGGCGGCGGCGTTGGCGGGGCTGCTGCTGGCGACCGGCTGCGCGAGCGTCGCCCACACCGATCCGCGCGACCCGTGGGAAGGCTACAACCGCTCGATGACCGAGTTCAACGACACGGTCGATGGCGCCATCATCAAGCCGGTGGCCACCATCTACAAGGCGGCGCTGCCGCAACCGGTGCGCACGGGGGTGGGCAACTTTTTCGGCAACCTGGGCGATGCCTGGTCGTTTGTCAACAACGTGCTGCAGGCCAAGCCCGAAGGGGCGCTGCACTCGTTCTGGCGCGTGGTGGTCAACACCACCATCGGCATCGGCGGCCTGTTCGACCCCGCCACCGAAATGCGCCTGGACCGCCACCGCGAGGACTTCGGACAGACGCTGGGATACTGGGGCGTCGCGGCGGGGCCGTATCTGGTGCTGCCCATCCTGGGCCCTTCGACACTGCGCGACACGGTTGCGTTGCCGGTCGATTTCTACGGCCGCCCTCAGGGACAGATGCACGACGTCGCGGCGCGCAACTCGCTGTTCGTGCTGGAGTTGGTGGACACGCGCGCGCGCCTGCTGGGCGTTGGGCAACTGCTCGACCAAGCGGCGCTCGATCCCTACAGTTTCCAGCGCGACGCCTTCCTGCAAAAGCGCCGAAGCGACACCCAGCAGGGCATCCTGCCGGACGAGGAACGGTACGATCTGGATCCGCCGACGGCGCCCGCCAAATAGTGGATGCGGGCGCACCAACCCGGCACCAGAATCAAGACCCGGACCGGCCCCAGGGCGGTCCCACGAGAGAGCATCATCATGTATCTGACCCACCGCCGACGGTTTCTCCACGCCTTGGCCATGGCACTGGGCGTGAGCAGTCTGCTCGGGCCACGCCTGGCGTCGGCCGCCGACGAGGCGCCGGACGCCCTGGTGCAGCGCCTGTCGAGCGAGGTGCTGGGCGCCATTCGCGCCGACAAGGCGATCCAGGGCGGCGATCTCGACCGTCTGGTGGCGCTGGTGGACAACAAGATCATGCCCAACGTCGACTTCGTGCGCATGACCGCCTCGGCGACCGGCCCGGCCTGGCGCCAGGCCACGGCGGCGCAGCGCCAAAGGCTGCAGGAAGAGTTCAAGACCTTGCTGGTGCGCACCTACGCCGGCGCGCTGCGCCAGGTCAACGACCAGACGGTCGAGTTGCGGCCGCTGCGCGGCAGCGCCAGCGACAAGGAAGTGGTGGTGCAGACCCTCATCCGGGGGCGGGGCGATCCGGTGCAGCTCGACTACCGGCTCGAGCGCACGCCCGGCCAGGGCGCCGGCTGGAAGATTTTCGACCTGAACGTGCTGGGCGTGTGGCTGGTGGCCAACTACCGCACGCAGTTCGCCGAGCAGATCAGCCGGGGCGGCATCGACGGGCTGATTGCCGCGCTGGCCGAGCGCAACAAGGCCAACGCGGCCGGCAAGAGCTGAGCGCGGTTGCCGTCGTGCTGGTGCTGCCCGCCGAACTCACGCATGCCCAGGCGCGAGCCTGCCTGGACGTGCTGCTGGCTGCGGTGCGCGCCGAGCGCGAGCCGCTGGTGGTGGCCGATGCCACCGCGCTCGCGCGCTTCGACTCGTCGGCGCTGGCGGTGCTGCTGGCGGTGCGACGCGAGTGCCTGCTCGATGGGCGGCGGCTGGCCGTCAGCGGGCTCACCGCGCGGTTGCGCCAGCTTGCCGGACTGTACGGGGTGAGCGAGCTGTTGCCCGATCTGCGCAAGGTGACCATCGAGCACGCCGCACCGGCCGGCTGAGCACGGCGCCGAAAGGCGTCGCAAACTACAATGGCCGGTTCATGCCCGCGATTTCGTTTCAATCGGTTTCCAAGGTCTATCCCGGCAGCGGAAAACCCGGCTCCCATCCCCTGAAGGCGCTCGACGATGTCACGTTCGACATCCAGGAGGGCGAGTTTTTCGGCCTGCTGGGCCCCAACGGCGCCGGCAAGACCACGCTGATTTCGATCCTGGCCGGGCTGGCGCGCGCCACCAGCGGCCGCGTGCTGGTGCACGACTTCGACGTGCAGCGCGACTTCGTGCAGGCGCGCCGCCACCTGGGCATCGTGCCGCAGGAGTTGGTGTTCGATCCGTTCTTCACGGTGCGCGAGGCGCTGCGCTTCCAGTCGGGCTACTTCGGGCTGCGCCACAACGACGACTGGATCGACGAGTTGCTGCACGGGCTGGGCCTGGCCGACAAGGCCGGCGCCAACCTGCGCGCGCTGTCGGGCGGCATGAAGCGGCGCGTGCTGGTGGCGCAGGCGCTGGTGCACAGGCCGCCCGTGATCGTGCTGGACGAGCCCACCGCGGGCGTGGACGTGGAGCTGCGCCAGAGCCTGTGGCAGTTCATCGCCGGCCTCAATCACAAGGGCCACACCGTGCTGCTCACCACGCACTACCTGGAGGAGGCCGAGGCGCTGTGCCAGCGCATCGCCATGCTCAAGCTGGGCCGGGTGATCGCGCTCGATCGGCTGAGTGCGTTGCTGAGCACCGGCGTGGCGAAGATGCTGTATTTCAAGACCGACGACGCGCTGCCGCCGGCACTGGCGGCGAGCGCGCGCGTGACCGGTCGCATCGTCGAGTTGCCGGTGCAAAACCCCGCCGAGATCGAGCGCCAGCTGACCGCGCTGCGCGAAGCCGGCGTGCGGGTGGAAGACGTGGAGATCCGCAAGGCCGACCTGGAGGACGTGTTCATCGAGCTGATGGGCGCCCAGGACCCGGGGCCGCAGGGTTCTGTTCCGGAGGAGCTCGTCCTGTGAGCCCAGCCCAGGCGGCACCCGCGCCCGCACCGTTTCGCCTGCATGCGGCGCCCGCGCCCGACGACGGCTGGAAGATGCTGCTCACCAAGGAGGTGCTGCGCTTTTGGCGGGTGGCGCTGCAGACCATCGCCGCGCCGGTGCTCACCAGCGTGCTGTACCTGCTGATCTTCGGCCACGTGCTGGAAGGGCGCGTGCAGGTGTATCCGGGCGTGGGCTACGTGGCCTTCCTGGTGCCGGGGCTGGTGATGATGAGCGTGCTGCAGAACGCCTTTGCCAACAGCGCCTCCAGCCTGGTGCAAAGCAAGATCATGGGCAACCTGGTGTTCCTGCTGCTCACGCCGCTGGGCGCGTGGCACTGGTTCGTCGCCTACGTGGGCGCGGCCATCCTGCGCGGGCTGATGGTGGGCGTTGGGGTGTATCTGATCACGCTGTGGTACGCGCCGCCACAGGCCGCGTCGCTGGCCTGGATCCTGGTGTTCGCCGTGCTGGGCGCGGCGCTGATGGGTGTGCTGGGGCTGCTGGCGGGGCTGTGGGCCGACAAGTTCGACCAGATGGCGGTGTTCCAGAACTTCATCGTCATGCCCATGACCTTCCTGGCCGGCGTGTTCTACTCGGTCAACTCGCTGCCCGGCGTGTGGCAGACGGTGAGCCGCTTCAACCCGTTTTTCTACATGATCGACGGTTTTCGCTTCGGCTTTCACGGGGTGAGCGACGTCTCGCCCTGGTTCAGCCTGGGCGTGGCGGCGATCAGCGTTCTGGGGGTGTCGGCGCTCACGCTGCACCTGCTTCGGATCGGCTACAAGTTGCGTGGCTGAAGCAGGCCTTGCGTTCGATCCAGAAGGCCGGGCGCGAACACCGGCACCCGAGAAAGCCCGACCCGCCGCCGCCCCACGCACACCCACCAACACTCGAAGCCACCCATGACCGCCGATCAGATCAAAGACGCCATCACCGCCGCCCTGCCGTGCGAGCACATCCAGGTCGATGGCGATGGCCGCCACTGGTTCGCTGTGATCGTCTCGACCGCGTTCGAAGGCAAGCGCGCGATCGCTCGCCACCAGATGGTGTACGGCACGCTTGATCGCGAGCTCGCATCCGAGACGTTGCACGCGCTGTCGATGAAGACCATGACGCCGACCGAGTGGCAGGCGGTACGGTCGGGTTGAACTATAAAATACATAGCTGCCATGGCTTGATGGACAGGCCGTGCAGCCATTTTTCAATACCAACCAAGCCCAAATGGACAAGCTGCTGATTCGCGGTGGCCAGCCGCTGCGGGGCGAGGTGCCGATCTCGGGCGCCAAGAACGCGGCGCTGCCCGAGATGTGCGCCGCGCTGCTCACCGGCGAACCGGTGGAGCTGACCAACGTGCCACGCCTGCACGACGTGCGCACCATGCGCCGCCTGCTTGACCACATGGGCGTCGCCACTGAAACGCACGGCGAGCGCGGCGGCATGGGCTTCGTGGCGCCCGACACGCTCGAACCCGAGGCGCCCTACGAGCTGGTCAAGACCATGCGCGCCTCGGTGCTGGTGCTGGGGCCGCTGCTGGCGCGCTTTGGCCGCGCGCGCGTG
This sequence comes from uncultured Ottowia sp., assembly GCA_964527755.1. Lineage (GTDB taxonomy): Bacteria > Pseudomonadota > Gammaproteobacteria > Burkholderiales > Burkholderiaceae_C > Ottowia. Next base: position 187 of record CAZGOL010000145.1, on the reverse strand, counting down.
TCGCTGCCGGGCGGCTGCGCCATCGGCTCGCGCCCGGTCGACCAGCACATCAAGGGCTTGCAGGCGATGGGCGCCGAGATCGCGGTCGAGCACGGCTACATCGTGGCCCGGCTGGCGCCGGGGCGCACGCGTCTGGCCGGCGCGCGCATCACCACCGACATGATCACCGTCACCGGCACCGAGAACC
>CAZGOL010000144.1:0-6367 GCA_964527755.1 uncultured Ottowia sp. | reverse complement strand
CGACCCCTTGCACCCCATGCAAGTGCGCTACCAGGCTGCGCTACACGCCGACAAGCCTTGCATTATAGGTTGAGAGCAACAGGCCTGACTCTCAAGCTACGCCTGAATGGTCAGCAGGAGGCGAATTTCTTGCAGTTCACGGGTGAGGTCACGCAGTGGTGACTGCAAATCCCCGCAATCCAGACCGGATGCGGCACCCAAAGTGCCGTTGCTCAGACTGGCATCAGCGACGGCGTTCGGACCGTGGGATACCAAGTCTCTTGCGCGTTGCGCCGACTGCTGCAACTTCTGTCGCGCGCCGTGGATCGAAAAACCCTGTTCGTACAGTAATTCACGGATTCGACGAATCATCAGCACTTCATGATGTTGGTAATAACGCCGGTTGCCTTGACGCTTCATGGGGCGCAGTTGCGTGAATTCCTGCTCCCAATATCGAAGCACATGCGGCTTGACGCCACACAACTCGCCAACCTCACCGATCGTGAAGTAGCGCTTGGCGGGAATCGGTGGCAAGTTGTCGTCCACTGCCTTGGCTTCGATCGCAAACGGAAAGCATCAAAGGTTAGCGCATCCGTCGACAGCGCGCCAGTCTCTTGCCCTACGTTTTTGCAAAGTCCGTTCGGCTGCTTCGCGAAATATTCCTGTCTGCGCGCCGCGCTCGCTCGCCCTATGCAGGCGTATTCGTGTCGACCCCAGTGCCCTGTACCTGCTCCTTGAGCTTCTGGCTCGCATGGAACGTCACGACACGTCGCGCGGCGATCGGGATGACTTCCCCTGTCCGCGGGTTGCGCCCCGGTCGCGGTGCTTTCACCCGCAGCTGGAAATTGCCGAATCCCGACAGCTTGACTTCCTCGCCGTTGGCCAGGCGCTCGCCGATTAGATCGAAAAACGCATCGACCATGTCCTTGGCTTCACGCTTGTTCAGGCCGATCTGCTCGAACAGCAGTTCGGACAACTGAGCCTTGGTCAAGGCTGCAGTTTCCAGGCTATCCACCATCAACAGCGGGGCGTTGTCCGGCTCCAGTGCCATGCTCCATCTCCTCCTGGCTCTTCATTCACCCGCGCAACCGCGCACCCAAATCAGCACGCAAGCGGGATACGATCGAAGCCACTGCTTCCTCGATGCGCTCGTCGGTGAGATTCTCGCCGCTCTCGGAGCCGAGCACCAGTCGAAGCGCCATGCTTTTTTCGCCAACCGCCAACCCTCCGGTTGATGCGCCAACTGCCTTGGGACGATAAATGTCGAACAAGTTCGCATCGCGCAGGAGGCCACCAATTGCAGCCTCGCGCACGCAGTGCATGAGTTGCTCGTGAGTGACTCGCTCGCTGACGACCACCGCGATGTCTCGATCCACCGGGAGTTGACGCGCCACCGGCTGCACCTGAGGCAACGGACGCTGGAGTACGGCTTCGAGTTCGAGTTCGAACATCATCGGTGCCTGTGCCAATTCCCAATTCTGGCGCCAGCTCGGGTGCAATTCGCCCAGATGACCGACCGTCCGACCATCGAGCAAGACGCGCGCGCAGCGTCCGGGATGAAACGCCGGATGCTCGGCACGCTCGAAGGCTGCGATCCGAGGACTCAACAGCACCTCGACATCACCCTTCACGTCAAAGAAATCAGCCGGTCGATCGCTGCCCTCCCAATTTTGTTGCCGGGGTGGGCCGAAAATGACACCAGCCACATGTTGCGGTTGTGCCACCCCTTTTACGCAGCGATCGCCAGTCTCGACGTCGACATCACGCCTGAAAACGCGCCCGATCTCGAACAAGCGGATCCGACTCGCCCGACGATCGGCGTTGTACTTGACTGCGTCGAGCAGCGAACCCAGCAACGTCGAGCGCATCACGCGCATTTGACTTGCGATCGGATTGAGCAGCCGTATCGGATCGGTGTTGGCTGCAAGGTCACGCTCCCAGGCCTCATCAACGAAGCTGAAGTTGATCGTTTCCAGGTAACCCAGCCCCGCCAGCGCGTGACGGACATCAAACGCGCTGCGACGTGACTCAGGTCGAGTGCGCGGGAGCACCTGCGACAGTGGTGCACCTTCGGGCAGGTTTTGATACCCAATGACCCGCACCACTTCCTCGATCAGATCTTCCTCAATGCGCAAGTCGAATCGCCAGGTCGGTGGCGTGACGGTCACCGTGCCCTCCCCTTGCGTGAAATCGAGTCCCAAGCGCGTGAACACGTCGGCGCACTGCACTTGCGTGATTGGGATGCCGATCACTTTGGCCGCGCGATCCACACGCAGCGTCACGGGTGCCCACTCGGGCAGGTTGGGTTGTTGATCGTCGATCGGACCGCACACGGTGTCCGAGGTGCCACAGATGTCGACGATGAGCTGGCTGATGCGCTCGATGTGCGCGATGGTGAGCCCCGGATCGACGCCTCGTTCGAAGCGGTATCCGGCTTCGGTGGCGAAGTTATAACGCCGCGAGCGTCCCGCGACGGCTTCGGGCCACCAGAATGCGGCCTCGACGTAGATGTTGTGCGTCGTGTCGGACACCGCGGTCGCATCGCCACCCATGATACCGGCCAACGACTCGACCTCCCGGTCGTCGGCGATCACCCCCACGCTGTCGTCCAGCGCAACGGTGTTGCCATTCAGCAATTTCAGAGTTTCACCACTGCGACCCCAGCGCACGTCCAGACCACCGTGGATCTTGTCGAGATCAAAGATATGCGTCGGTCTGCCGTACTCGAACAGGACGTAGTTGGAAATGTCGACGAGCGCCGTCACACTGCGCTGGCCGCAACGAGCCAAACGGTCCACCATCCACGAAGGGGTCGCGGCGCGCGTGTCGACATGGCGGATGACGCGCCCGGAGAAGCGGCCGCACAGGTCCGGCGCGCTAACCCTTACCGCCAGAGTATCGGGCGTGCTGGTCGGTACTGACGGGTGCACCGGGGTCTTGAGTGGGGCCCCTGTCAATGCCGAGAGCTCGCGTGCCACCCCGTAGACACTCAGAACATGCCCGAGGTTGGGCGTGAGCTTGAGCGTGAACACGGTGTCGTCCAAATCAAGCGCAATCCGCAGGTCCTGCCCCACCGCCAAGGCGGCCGGCAACTCCAGCAGGCCGGCATGGTCGGCAGACAGTCCCAATTCGCGCGCCGAGCAGAGCATGCCCTGGCTGACGACGCCGCGCAGCTTGCCCTGCTTGATCGTGATCGGCGCCGCACTGCCATCCGACGGCAACTGGGCACCCACCAGCGCGCACGGCACCTTGATCCCCGGGCGGGCATTGGGCGCGCCGCAGACGATGCCAAGCAGATCGCCCTGCCCCACATTGACCTGACACACACGCAGGCGATCCGCGTTGGGGTGCGGGTCGGCACGGACGATCTCGGCCACCACCACTTGCGTGAATGGCGGCGCCACCGGGCGAAGCTCCTCGACCTCGAAGCCGCCCATCGTGAGCGTCTCGGCCAATTGCGAGGTGGACAAGGGCGGATTGCAGAACTCGCGCAGCCAGGATTCAGGAAATTGCATGGTGTCGTTGTGCGGCGGTGCCGGCGGTGTTCGTGGCGCAGGACATCGAACAAACCTGTGCCCAAAAAATCGGTACCAAACGGCCTTTCATCGGAACTGGCTGAGGAAGCGAATGTCGCCATCGAAAAACAGGCGCAGGTCACCCACTCCATAACGCAGCATGGCGAGCCGGTCGATTCCCGAACCGAACGCAAACCCGATGAAACGCTCCGGATCCAGACCCATGTTGCGCACCACCTGCGGGTGGACCTGGCCAGAGCCAGACACCTCCAGCCAGCGGCCGGCCAATGGCCCCGACTGGAACTGGATGTCGATCTCGGCGCTCGGCTCGGTGAATGGAAAGTAGCTTGGCCGAAAGCGCAGGATGAGGTCATCGGTCTCGAAGAACGCGCGGCAAAAACTCAGATAGGTGGCCTTCAGATCACGAAAACTGACGTTCTCGCCCAGCCAGAGACCCTCGACCTGGTGGAACATCGGAGAGTGCGTGGCGTCGTTGTCGACTCGGTAGGTACGGCCCGGGGCGATCACGCGGATTTCGCGCATCTCGCCGCGTGCCAACGCCTGTGCATGATGACGTGCGTGCGCCGTGGCGTAGCGAATCTGCATCGGGCTGGTGTGCGTGCGCAGACAGTACGGCAGGCCGCGCTCATCGCTCAGATCGACATAAAAGGTGTCCTGCATCGAACGCGCCGGATGGTTCGGCGGATTGTTCAGCGCCGTGAAGTTGAACCAGTCGCTTTCGATTTCGGGTCCGTCAGCCACGTCGAAACCCATGCTGCCAAAAACCTGTTCGATGCGCTCCCAAGCCCTGGAAATGGGGTGCAGTCCACCCACACCGCGTTGGCGCCCCGGCAACGTGACGTCCAGCGCCTCGGCCTGCAACTGCCGCTCCATCTCGGCACCCTGCAGCGCCTGACGACGGTCAACCAGGGCGGTTTCGATCGCTTGCTTGGCCTGATTGATGGCGGCCCCACGAACCTTGCGCTCGCCAAGCTCCAGCGCACCAAGGCCTTTCATCAATTCGGTGATGCTCCCTGCCTTGCCGAGAAACACGGCCTTGGCGTTCTCCAGTTCGGCGGGCGTGCCGGCTTTCGCGAAGCAGTCCTCGGCCACACGCACCAGATGGACCAGATCGGAGGAAACAGCGGAAGCGGGCGGGGAGTTGGCGATGGACATGGTGATCCGGGAATGAAAAAGGGATTGAAGCCTGGAAGACCTCAATCCCTTGAACCACCAGCACAGACAGCGACAGACTGCGGAGTGTGTGCGGTGGTGAAGAGGTCTCAGGCGAGTTGGGCCTTGACTTGCGCGACGATGCCGGCAAACGCCGCCTTGTCGTGCACGGCAATGTCGGCCAACACCTTGCGATCGAGCGCAATCCCGGCTTTGCTCAGTCCGTTGATGAACTGACTGTAAGTGATACCGGACTCGCGGGCCGCCGCGTTGATGCGGGCGATCCACAGGCGCCGGAAGTCACGCTTGCGGTTGCGGCGGTCGCGATAGGCGTACTGCGCCGCCTTCATTACCGCCTGTTTGGCGATACGGAAGACGTTCTTGCGACGACCGCGATAACCCTTGGCCAGGGCCAGCACCTTCTTGTGACGCGCGCGAGCGGTCACACCACGTTTGACGCGAGGCATTTCGTGTTCTCCTAGTCCGACGGTTGATCAAAGGCCGGCAAACGGCAGCATCTGAGCCATGTGACCCAAGTTGGTCTCATGCACACTCACCGTGCCGCGCAGTTGGCGCTTGTTCTTGGTGGTCTTCTTGGTCAGGATGTGACGCTTGAAGGCTTGACCGCGCTTGACGGTGCCACCCGGACGGACGCGAAAACGCTTTTTCGCGCTGCTCTTGGTTTTCATTTTGGGCATTTGACATGCTCCTGTTTCCGTTGTGCTCGCGAGGCGTGTGCAAGTTCCTTGCACCCTTGAATGGCCCCGAGCCACTTCTTGTCCGGCAAGGCTGCGCCTTGCCGCTCTTGCCAGGCGCACCCGGCAAAACCTGTCTCAGGCTTTCAGGTCATCCTTCCGCCTGTGATACCGGCAACTTCTCGGCCGGAGCCGACTTGGGCGTAGCCGTCACCTTCTTGCGAGCGGGTGCGATCATCATGATCATCTGCCGGCCTTCCAACTTGGGAAACTGCTCGACCACGATGCTGTCGGCCAACTCGTCACGCAGGCGGTTGAGCAGAGCCAAACCCAACTCCTGGTGCGTGATCTCGCGTCCGCGAAAGCGCAGCGTGACCTTGACCTTGTCGCCATCGCCCAGGAAGCGCCGGATGTTGCGCAGCTTGATGTTGTAGTCGCCATCGTCGGTGCCGGGGCGAAACTTGACTTCCTTGATTTCGATGACGGTCTGCTTGGCCTTGGCCTCGGCGGCCTTCTTCTGCTCAAGATACTTGAACTTGCCGTAATCCATCAGGCGGCAGACCGGTGGACTCGCGGTGGCGACGATTTCCACGAGGTCGACATCCAGATCGCCGGCCATGCGCAGTGCTTCCTGCAACGGCACGATACCCAAGGATTCATTGTCCGGGCCATTCAGACGCACTTCTGGCGCCATGATTTCCCGGTTCAGACGGTGTGCGCGCTCCTCCCGATGGCGCCTATCACGAAAATTGGTAGCGATGGTCGTGGTTCCTCAAACAAACACTATATGAATATAGCAAATACCGCCCGTTTCACGCGGGTCAAAGCCGCTTCCAATACAAATCAGACTTTAGACGAGATGTCGCTCGCGATGCGTTTGGCAAACGCATCCAGCGGCATCACACCGAGGTCGAGATTGCCTCGCGCGCGCACTGCGACGGCGCCAGCGGCCTTTTCCTTGTCGCCGACGACCAGGATGTAGGGCAGCTTTTGCAATGAATGCTC
>CAZGOL010000143.1:0-6405 GCA_964527755.1 uncultured Ottowia sp. | reverse complement strand
GCCGCACCTTCGGCACCTACGTGATGGAAGGCGCGGCCATGCTGGGCGAAGGCATGCCCGCCGCCGTGATCGAGAACGCCGCCGTGCACGCCGGTCTGCCGGTGGGGCCGCTCGCGGTGCTGGATGAAACCGCGTTGTCGCTGTCGGTGCACGTGCTGGACCAGACCCGCGTCGACTACGCCGCCGAGGGCAAGGCGTTTGAAGCCACGCCCGGCGAGTTGCTGGTCGAGCGCTTGGTCAAAGAGCTGAAACGCAGTGGCCGCGCGGCCGGCGGCGGCTTCTACGACTATCCGCAAGGGGCCAAGAAGCACCTGTGGCCCGAGTTGAAGGCGCTGTTCGAAAAGCCCGGCGTGGCGTGGAGCGTGAAAGACATCCAGGATCGCCTGCTGTATCGTCAGGCCGTCGAGACCGCGCGGTGTCTCGCCGAGGGCGTGCTCACCAGCGTGCACGACGCCAACATCGGCTCCATCTTCGGCATCGGCTTTCCGGCCTGGACGGGCGGGGCCATGCAGTTCATCTACGGCCAGGGCATCGAGGTGTTCGAAGCGCGTTGCGCCGAGCTGGCGGCGGCGCACGGCAAGGGCTTTGCGCTGGATGACGCGGCCAAGGCGGCGATTCGGGCGCACCAGCCGCGGTACTGAGCGCAGCCGCCTGGGCCAACCGTCGGGTTACGCTGCGCCAACCCGACCTGTGGGTTGGCGGCGTTTGTCAACGCCCTGCCGCGTGCCCGTCGCGGCGCCAGTCCGAGGCCGCGCCCCAGCCGCCGCCGGGCAGGCGCCACACGACTTGGCCGGCACCGAATTCCAGGCCTTCGGGCGCCTCGATGAAGACCTGCCCGCGCGCCTGCAGGCCGGCGCGCCAGGCGACGGGAAACTCGGGTTCGGTGTAGATGCCCCGGCCGGGCTCGATGCGCCAGCGCGGCGCGTCCAGGGCGGCCTGGGGGTTCTGGCCGTAGCGCAGCATGCGCGCCAGCACCTGCACGTGGGCCTGCGGCTGGATCGGCCCGCCCATCACGCCAAAGGCCATGAAGGGCTGGCCCTGCTGCGTGACAAAGCCGGGGATGATGGTGTGAAACGGCAGCTTGCGCGGGCCCACCTGGTTGGGGTGGCCGGCTTGCAGGCCAAAGCCCGCGCCGCGGTTTTGCAGCGCCACCCCGGTGCCCGTGGGCACCACGCCGCTGCCCCAGCCTTCGTAGTTGGACTGGATCAGCGAGACCATGCGCCCCTGGCGGTCGGCCGTGCACAGGTACACCGTGCCGTGCCCGCCCAGGCCGCTGGCGGGCCATTGCGCGCGCTGCGGGTCGATGAGTTGGGCGCGCTGGCGCAGATAGCCGGCGTCGAGCAGGGCGGCGGGGGCCAGGCGCATGGCGGCGGGGTCGGCCACGTGGGGGTACAGGTCGGCCAGCGCCAGCTTGGCAGCCTCGATCAGCCAGTGCAGGGTGGCGGGGTCGTCCACGTCGGCGGGCAACTCGGGGTCGCGCGCCAGCAGCAGGCCCAGGGCTTGCAGCGCGGCAATGCCCTGGCCGTTGGGCGGCAGCTCGTGCACGGCGCAGCCATTCCACACGGCCTGCGCCAGCGGCGTGACCCAGTGGGCGCTGTAGTCTTTCAAATCGTCGGGTGCCCAGGCGCCGCCGTGCGCGCGGCCATGCGCCAGCAGGCGTTCGGCGGTCACGCCTTCGTAGAACTCGCGCGCGCCTTGCCGGGCGATGCGCTCCAGCGTATCGGCCAGCGCCGGGTGGGCAAAGCGCTCGCCGGTTTGCAGGGGCCGCCCCTGCGGCAAAAAGGCGTCGGCAAAGCCCGGTTGATCGCGCAGGCGCGGGGTGTTCAGCCGCCACTTCCAGGCCAGACGCCGGCCCACCAGAAAGCCCTGGCGCGCCCAGCCGATGGCGGGCTCGAACAGGCTGGCCCAGGGGCGGCTGCCAAAGCGCTCGTGCAACTGCCGCCAGCCGTCGACCTGGCCGGGGATGGTGGCGCTGTCCCAGCCCTCGCTGGGCATGCGCGCGCGGCCGGCAAAGCGCTCGGGCATCCAGCCGGCGGGCGACCAGCCCGAGGCGTTCAGCCCGTGCAGCTGGCCGCCGTCCCACACCTGGGCAAACAGGTCGCCGCCCAGGCCGTTGTTGGTGGGCTCGACCACCGTGAGGGCGATGGCGGCGGCCAGGGCCGCGTCCACCGCGTTGCCGCCGCGCTCGTACTGGGCCATGGCGGCGGCGGCGGCCAGCGGCTGCGAGGTGGCGACCACGTCGTCGCCATAGACCGGCTGGCGCGCCGACGCGTAAGGCAAGTCGTCGGCGAATCGCATCGATTCAGCCGCGTGCGCGCCGGGGCAAAGGATCGACGTTGAATCGCGAGGCGCCAAAGGCCAGCGCCAGCAGTTCCTCGCGCGAGCGTGGGGTGTGCGCGGCGATCAGCACGCACATCCCTTCGAGCAACGCCACCACGCCGATGCTGGACGCCGGCAACATCGACTGCTGCGACGGCGCCAGCAGCGTGTGATCGGCGAGTGGCACGAGGGGCGAGGCGGGGCTGTCGGTGACCGCGATCACGGTCACCTGGCGCTCGCGTGCCAGCGCGCACAGGTCCACCGTGAGTGCAGAGTAGCGCGGCAGGGCGATGGCTACCAGGACGTCGCCCGCATTCAGGGCGCGCACCCGACGATCCGCCTCGCTGGAGCCGCCCGGACCGCTGATCGCGTCGACACCGGCCCGAAACAGGCTCGCGTAGCTGGCGAAATAACTGGCCAGATAGGCGCTTACGTCGCCACCGAGCACGGCGATGCGCGGCGCTTCGGCCAATCGTCGCGACACCTGTTGCAGGGCTTCGGCGTGGAGCAGGGATACCGCGGCCCGCACCTGCTCGGCCCCACCCAGCATGGAGGCCTGCATGCGCCCCAGCGGTTCCGTGGCGAGGGCGCGCTGCGTCTGAAGTTTCTCGACCGAGGGCGTGGTGCCGCGCAGCAACCGCTGCCAGTCCTCGCGCAGCGCGCTGTAGCCCGCGTATTCGAGGGCGCGCGCAAAACGGTTCATCGTTGCGGCCGAGACGGCGCAGCGCTGCGCCATCGCGTCGATGCTGAGCGTGGCGGCCTCGAAGGGATGCGCCAGCATGAAATCGGCCACTGCCCGCTGCTGCGGTGTCAAACGGGCGTAGCGGTCGTTCAGATGCTGGGCGGCGGTCACGAAGGCGATTGTTCAGCGAATACTGATGTAGCGCAAGGGCATGCTGTTGTCGGGGTTCTGGACAAGGTCAATGTTGCGCCGCGCGCCCCACGCCAGATCCTGGGTATGCAGGGGCAGCAGGGGCAGGTCGTCCATCACCATCGCCCAGGCGGCGTACATCAGCGCCTTGCGTTTGATCGGGTCGGTCTCGATGCCGATTTCACGCGTGAGCGCGTCAACCTTGGGGTTGGAGTAGTTGCCCAGGTTGAAGCGACCCTGACCGCCTTCGCTCGGCGTGTTGAGCAGCGCCCACAGGGTGTTGTGCGCGTCGTTGCTGGCCGGCTGCCAGCCGAGCAGGAACGCCGACACCTCGCGCTTGAGGGCCTTGGGCAGGTACAGGGTCTTGGTTTCGGCGTACAGCGTCGTCTTGACGCCGATCTTGGTCCACATCGACGCGACGGCCTGGCAGATTTCGGCGTCGTTCACGTAGCGGTCGTTGGGGCAATGCAGGCCCAGCTCGAAGCCGTTGGGGTAGCCCGCTTCGGCCAGCAGTGCGCGTGCGGCGGCCGGGTCGTAGGGCAGGCGCTTGTCGAGTTCCGCGTCGTAGCCGCGCACGCCGGGGGCCACCGGCAGGCCAGCGACCTGCGCCGCGCCGCGCATGACCTTGCTGCGAATGGTCTCGATGTCGATCGCCTGGTAGAGCGCGCGGCGCACCCGCACGTCCTTCAGCGGGTTCTTGCCCTTGACGCTGGAAAACAGCAGTTCGTCGCGCCCCACGTCCAGGCCCAGGTACATGGTGCGCAGTTCAGGCGACTGCAGCACCTTGAGCTTGGAGTCGGACTTGATGCGCCCGATGTCCTGCAGCGGAACCGGCTCCATCAGGTCCACCTCGCCCGAGATCAGCGCCGCCACGCGCGTGGCGTCGTTGGAGATCGGCGTGAACACCACTTCCGTCAGGTTGTGCTCCTTCTTGCCCCACCACTGGTCGTTGGCTCCCAGCACCGTGCGCACGCTGGGCTGGCGCGAGCGCAGCACGAACGGCCCGGTGCCATTGGCGTGTGTGCTGGCGTAGTTTTCCTTTCCCTTGCGCACGTCGGTCGGTACCTGGGACTGGTTCGTTTCGGACCAGGCCTTGTTCATGATCAGCCAGCCCGAAATCAGGTCGGGCAGGATGGGAAAGGGATCCTTGGTCACCATCTCGATCGTGTGGGCATCGATCTTGCGCATTTCCTTGATGGGCGCCACATAGAGCTTGGTGTCGGACGATTCTGCGCGCGTGCGCTGGTATGTGAACAGCACGTCGTCGGCGGTGAAGGGCGAGCCGTCGTGGAACTTGACGCCCTGGCGCAGTTCGAAGCGCCACACCGTGGGTGCCGTCTGCTCCCAGCGCGTGGCCAGCACGGGCGTGAGTTTGAATTCTCGATCGCGCCCGACCAGCGGCTCGTAGATGTTGGCCAGGAAGCTGAGCTGGAACGATTCCTGCATCGAGTGGGGATCCATCGACATGGCATCACCCTGGTTGGCCAGGCGCAACGTGGCGGCGTTCGCCCACGGGGCGAAGGCGGCCAGCGCGGCAACCATGACGAGGCGGCGCAGCAAGGTCGCGGGAAAGTGCTTCATGGTGGTGTCTCCGTAGGGTGTCGGCTTTACGGCAAGGGCATCGCGTCCATCGCCAGGCTGGCCAGCAGGCTGGCGCCGAGCGGAAGGATGGCGTCGTTGAACTCGTAGTGCGGGTTGTGCAGGTTGCGACCTAGCTCGGCACCGCCCTGTCCGACGCGCAGGTAGGCGCCGGGGCGCTGCTGCAGCATGCAGGCAAAGTCTTCCGAGGCGGTCGATGGCATGGGCTTGGTGATGACCCGCTCGGCACCCACCAGCCGGGTCGCCACGCCGGCGGCAAAGGCCGCCTCGCGCTCGGTGCTGACGGTGGCCGGAAACAGTCGCGTGTAGTCCAGCTCCGCGCGCGAGCCGTGCGCTTGCGCGGTGGCCTGCGCGACCTCGGCAATGCGCCGCTCGATCAGCTCGCGCACGGACTCGGAGAAGGTACGCACCGTGCCACCGATCTCGACGAAGTCCGGGATCACGTTGCGCGCCTGCATGTCCCCGCCCTGGATGGCGCACAGGCTGAGCACGGCGTTTTCCATGGGCGGCACGTTGCGCGGCACGATGTGGTGCAGGGCCGACACCACGTGCGCCGCGGCCAGCACCGGGTCCGCCGCCAGATGCGGGTGCGCGCCATGCCCGCCCCGGCCCGCGATGCGCAGGGTGAACATGTCGGCCGATGACAGGCAGGCACCCGGCGCCACCGCCACGGTGCCGATCGGCAGCACGGGCGAGTTGTGCAGGGCGTAGATCTCGTCGGCCGGAAAGCGCTCGAACAGGCCGTCGGCCAGCATGGCCTGCGCGCCGCCGCGCCCTTCCTCGGCGGGCTGGAAGATCAGGTGAACCGTGCCGTCGAAACGACGCGTTTGCGCCAGATAGCGCGCCGCGCCCAGCAGCATGGCGGTGTGGCCGTCGTGGCCGCAGGCGTGCATCACGCCGGGGCGTTGTGATGCGTGGCCGAAGGTGTTGAGCTCGCACAGCGCCAGCGCGTCCATGTCGGCGCGCAACCCGATGCGGCGTCCGCTGGTGGTTTTTTGCCCCTGGATGACGCCGACCACGCCGGTGCGGCCCACGCCCTCGTGCACTTCGATGCCGAGCAGGCCCAACTCGGCGGCCACGCGCCTGGCCGTGCGCTCTTCCTCGAAGCCCAGTTCGGGCCACGCGTGAAACTCTTGCCGCAACCGCGTCAGCAGCCCGTGCGATTGCCGGATGGTCTGGAGCACCGGGGGCTCCGCGAACGTCGTATCAGCCATGGAATTGAAAAAATACAACTCAATTCAACCATCAAATTAAAAAATTAGATAGAAAATTTCCGTATATCCAAGGGTAATTCCCGATCGTCCACGCGCCGTCCACCCCTTCAGAACTTCGACGTCGGTGTGCGGCGCAACCCAGGTGCGCGGTCGTGTCCCTTGGCGGTCGGCGCGGCGTCGTGCCGTCCCGCTACTGAAACGCCACTTCCGCGAAGCTGCGCAGCTTGCGGCTGTGCAGGCGGTCCAGCCCGTTTTCGCGCAGGCGCTCGATCGCGCGGATGCCGATCTTCAGGTGCTGCGCCACGCGCTCGCGGTAGAAATGGTTGGCCATGCCGGGCAGCTTGATCTCGCCGTGCAGCGGCTTGTCGGAGACGCACAGCAGGGTGCCGTAGGGCACGCGAA
>CAZGOL010000142.1:0-6483 GCA_964527755.1 uncultured Ottowia sp. | reverse complement strand
ATGAAGCTGCTCATGATCGACAACTACGACAGCTTCACCTACAACCTGGTGCAGTACTTCGGCGAGCTGGGCGCGCAGGTGCAAACGCTGCGCAACGACGAGGTGACGCTGGACGAGCTGGACGCCCTGTTCCAGCGCGGCGCGTTCGAGCGCCTGTGCATCAGCCCGGGGCCCTGCTCACCCAATGAGGCGGGCGTGTCGGTGGGGGCCATTCGCCACTTTGCCGGCAAGCTGCCCATCCTGGGCGTGTGCCTGGGTCATCAGGCCATCGGCGCGGCCTTTGGCGGCGCCATCGTCCGCGCGCAAACGCAGATGCACGGCAAGACCAGCGTCATCACCACCGATGAAAAAGGCGTGTTTGCCGGCCTGCCGCGCCAGTTCACCGTGAACCGCTACCACTCGCTGGCGATCGAGCGCGCCAGCCTGCCCGAGTGCCTGGCCGTCACCGCCAGCAGCGAGGACGGCGAGATCCAGGGCGTGCGCCATCGCGAACTGTATGTGGAAGGTGTGCAGTTTCACCCCGAGAGCATCCTGACCGAGCATGGGCACGCTTTGCTGGCTAATTTCCTGCATGCGTGGACGTCGAAATAAGCGAGACCCTGCCAACAGGAACCTCGACGTTGCCGCTCGAAAAACTCCATCCACCCCCAGATGCCCAAACTTGTTTTCCTGCTGATCTTGCTTGCCGCGCAGTTCCTGGCGCACGCGCAAACACCGCCCGTGAGCACCATCACGGTCAGGCCTTGGGACCTCATCGAGCAGCGCGATATCGGAAACGAACTCAAGCGAGCGGGTTTCAATCACGTCACGCTTTACGTACCCTGGATCGAGGTCGAAACCACACCAGGCAAATTCGAATTCCAAAAATTCGATGCACAGATCGAAAAGCTCCGCGAATACGGCCTTTCCGTGATTCTGATCATCGATTTCGGTGGTCGGCCGCATTTCGATGATCAGGGAAGAAAGGTGGCGGAAACCATTTTTCCGGATTGGTACTTTCCCGCGCACCTCGATAGTCTGATGAAGAATTTTTCAGGTGAGCTGACGACCCAGATCAATTTCAAAAACCGATCGGCTCTTCAACTGACGAGTCGATTCGTAGAGGAAGCGGTCGCTCATTTCAGCAAGAAGTTCGGCAAGACTATTTTCGGCTATGCCATCGGACTTCAGGAGGAGCACGAACTCAAATATGGTCAAACCGGATATCAATGGCGCGACTATGGCAGGCAGTTTCAGATCGAGTTCGAATCTCGTTTCAAAAAACCTCCGCCAGTCATAAACTACAACAATGAGGTCGGGGGAGATCGTTTCCGCCCGGAACCCTTGTTTGCCGATCTGCAGAAGTCGCGCGAGGCAGACCTGAAACAATCAGTTTGCCATTATTCAAAAATCATCAGAAAGTACGGTCAGAAGACCATTGGATATTTTGGAGAATTTTTTACGTCGCACGATGCGATATACGGAGGTGGAATCGTCCAACACGTCGCCGACTGCATTGACATCGCTGTCGTGGATTTCAATTTTTATGACGGCTATTCGCTCAAGTCGGACAGCAATGTGTTGCCGATGATGGCGAGTTACCTCCGGGGGAACGGTTACGGCAAGATTTTGATCGGCGCGTACGGTGAATTGTGGACACACCGAGGCAAGAGTGACGAACTGATCCCGACGATCAAGGAATCCATCCGGAAGTCGCGGCGGAACCCGGCCGTCGTCGGTTTTGAAATTGGCGGATTCCAGCGAACGGAGACTCTCGAAAAAATTGGTACGGTCGATCTGACGAGTCTCGATTTTCGAGACAGTTTGATTCCTCGAGAACTGCAGGCGTATGCCACGACAAAGATCGGAATTCTGGGCTCGAACTCCAATTTTTATTTTTGGCACGGCGAGCGATCGAACGATCGGAATATTCATCACGATGCATTGATCGCCGCTTATGCACTGCTTTCCGAGGTGACCGATACGGACGTGGTCGTGATTGGGGAAAATACGCTGGAAAAACTTCCCGAGTTGGTCAAGACGCTCGACGCAATTGTCGTCCCGCATCAGATTGCATTACCAGCCGAGGTTAAAAGAGAACTGAAAACATACTGGCAGTCCGGAGGTATTCTTGTGCAGGACATGCGGCTGGGCGAGTTCGATATGGCTGGGTCTTCGACTGGAGATTGGTTGAACGAGGTTTTCGGAATCCAGGGCATTACCTGGAGCAGGGAGTCGGTTGAGGTTGCGTATCGGAACAAGAAAATCGAATGGAACATGCGAAATTCGATTTATATGAACAACGCGGTGCTGAGCGCCCGGGCAGGCTATCAGATCAAGGCGCCCGTGGTGGCCAAGGCAAGAGAGGGGTGGAAGGCCAGGATCAAGGCGATGATTCGGGGCGATCTCTGGGGACAGGGGAAAAATGAGGATCGCGGTCTCATCCTGGTGGGCGATCGGAGTCTGGCGTTTGGTGCGCCTTTGCAATTGGCCACAGGCGCAGAGGGCGAGGCGTGGAAGCGAATTTTTGTGGATGAAATCATGGGGCTGATTCAGCGCAATCGCACTTCACGTCGTTGAAGGTCGGTGTGCACCGGGACTTGATCGGATGCGATATCGAGAGCGATACGGCGTGCAGATGGGGCCCCCGAGCGAGACAGGAAAACGGGAGATGGTGTTGAGCGTTCAAGCATGGATGGTGTTCGTTGCAGCGGGCTTGCTGCTGAACCTAACGCCCGGGCCGGACGTGTTGTTCGTCAGCGCCAATGCGATGCGAACCAGCGCGCGCGCGGGGGTGGTCGCGGCGCTCGGCATATCGGCCGGCTGTTTGATCCACGTGGGCGCTGCGGCACTCGGCGTGTCGGCGCTGCTGGCGGCCAGCAGCACTGCGTTCGCCGCGCTCAAGTGGTTGGGGGCGGTGTACCTGGGCTGGGTCGGCGTTCAGATGGTGCGTGCCGCATTGGGGCATCGTGCTTCAGATAGAGGAGCGCGTCTGGCAGATTTGGCGGGCGATAGTGGCCGATTCGACTCTAGAAATTCCCTCTCGGCGGTCTTTCGTCGCGGCTTTTTGACCAACGTACTCAATCCGAAGGTGGCGTTGTTTTTCCTGGCTTTCGTGCCGCAGTTCATTACACCAGGGACCGCCCACGCGGGATGGATGTTCCTGCTGCTCGGCCTCGTGTTCACGTTCAACTGCACCTGGGTCAACGTCGGCTGGGCCCTCGCCACTGCATGGCTGGCGCGGCGCACGGCCGCGCTCGCTCGCGTCGCGCGCTGGGCGGACGGTGTGGCCGGTGCCGTTTTCATCGTTTTTGGCGTGCGCCTGGCGCTGACCGATGCACCTGGCGCGCCCTGATTTACGTTGTTTCAAACCCTTCGACCGTACGAGTTCCATCATGCCCATCACTCCACAAGAAGCGCTGCAGCGCACCATCGAGCACCGCGAGATCTTTCATGACGAGATGCTCGATCTGATGCGCATGATCATGAAGGGCGAGATCTCGCCGCTCATGGTGGCGGCCATCACCACCGGGCTGCGCGTGAAGAAGGAGACCATCGGCGAGATCACGGCGGCGGCGCAGGTGATGCGCGAGCTGTCGACCCGGGTGCCAGTGCGCGACACCAACCACTTGATCGACATCGTGGGCACGGGAGGCGATGGCTCGCACACCTTCAACATCAGCACCTGCGCGATGTTCGTGGCCGCGGCTGCGGGCGCCCGGGTTGCCAAGCACGGCAACCGCAGCGTGTCCAGCAAGTCGGGCAGCGCCGACGTGATGGAGGCGCTGGGCGTCAACATCCAACTCACGCCCGAGCAGATCGCCGGCTGCATAGCGATCACCGGCGTTGGTTTCATGTTCGCGCCCAACCACCACCCGGCCATGAAGAACGTCGCTCCCGTGCGGCGCGAGATGGCGGTCAAGACCTTCTTCAACATCCTGGGTCCGCTCACCAACCCGGCCGGCGCGCCCAACATCCTGATGGGGGTGTTTCACCCCGACCTCGTTGGAATCCAGGTGCGGGCGCTGCAACGTCTGGGCGCCGAGCATGCACTCGTGGTGTACGGCCGCGACGGAATGGACGAGGTCAGTCTGGGCGCGGCGACCATGGTCGGAGAGTTGCGGGACGGCGAGATTCGCGAGTACGACATCCATCCCGAGGACTTCGGCCTGGCGATGCAGAGCAACCGCAGCATCCGGGTGCAGACGCCGGCCGAATCGGTCACCATGCTGAGAGGAGTCCTCGAAGGCGAGCGCGGAACGGCGCGCGACATCGTGTTGTTCAACGCAGGGGTTGCGCTGTATGCGGCCAATGTGGCCTTCGACATCCACCAGGGCATCGAGCGCGCGCGCGAGGCGCTGGACAGCGGCGCGGCCAAGGCGCGGCTGCAGCAGGTGATCGCGTTCAGCCAGCACCCGACGGGGGCCTGACATGACGGACATCCTGGAGCGCATCGTCGCTGTCAAGCGCGAGGAAGTGGCCGAGGCGGTCAGGAAGGTTCCACTGGCCGCCATGCGCGCGGACGCCGAAAGCCGTGTGCTCACGCGCGACTTCGTCGGCGCGCTGCGCGCCAGGATCGCTCGGAACCAGGCCGCGGTGATCGCCGAAATCAAGAAGGCCAGCCCCAGCAAGGGCGTGATCCGCGAAGACTTCGTTCCGGCCGTCATTGCTCAAAGCTATGCCGAGGGCAATGGTCAGACCAGCGCCGCCTGCCTCTCGGTGCTGACCGACCGCCAGTTTTTCCAGGGCCGCATCGACTACCTCAAGCAGGCGCGCGCCAGCTGCGAGTTGCCGGTGCTGCGCAAGGACTTCATGATCGACGTCTACCAAGTCTACGAGTCGCGCGCCATTGGCGCCGACTGCATCCTGCTGATTGCTGCCTGCCTGAGCGACGCCCAGATGGCCGAACTGGAGGCCGTGGCGCTCGGCCTGGACATGGCTGTGCTGGTGGAGGTGCACGACGGCGCCGAGCTGGCCCGTGCGCTCAAGCTCAAGACCCCCCTCGTGGGCATCAACAATCGCAACCTGCGCACTTTCGAAACCACGCTGGACACCACTCTGGGCCTGCTGAAGGATGTACCCGCCGATCGCCTGCTGGTGACCGAAAGCGGCATCGCCACGCGCGCCGACGTCGCGCAGCTGCGCGACGCCGGGGTGCACGCCTTTCTGGTGGGCGAGACCTTCATGCGTGCGCCCGAGCCCGGACTGGCTCTGGCCGAGCTGTTTGCCTGATGCGGCCCGTCGTGCGTCCCGCGGTCGCGGCGCCCGCGGGTGGTCCACACCTCATGCAGTGGCCGCCCGCGCCGGATGCCGTGGCAGCCGGTTGGCGGCCGTTGCTCCAATCCTTCATGGCCAGCGTGGACGGCCGCAGACTCAGCGCGCATCTCCAGCAGCGGCTGGCCGCCGGTGCCGTCATTTATCCGCAGCACCCGCTGCTGGCCCTCCGACTCACGCCGCCCGAGCAAACCCGCGTCGTCATCCTGGGGCAAGACCCGTACCATGGTCCCAACCAGGCCTATGGCCTGGCCTTTGCAGTGGCGCCAGGCAGTCGCATCCCGCCCAGCCTGCGCAACATCCGCGCCGAGCTGGCGCGCGAGTACGGGCGCGAACCGATGCACGAGCACCTCATGGACCACTGGGCGCGCCAGGGCGTGCTGCTGCTCAACGCCAGTCTGAGCGTGGAAGATGGCCAGCCCGCCAGCCACGCGAGCATCGGCTGGCAGGCACTGACCGGCGCGATTTTCGATTGCCTCGTCGCCAGCCAGCGCCCCATCGCCTTCCTGCTGTGGGGTGCGCATGCCCAGGCGTTGCAACCACCGCCGGGCCGGCAGGGTCCGCACTTGTGGTGTCGCTCCAATCATCCCTCACCGTTGTCGGCAACCCGACCCCCCGTGCCGTTCATGGGCTGCGGGCACTTTTTGCGGGTCAACGAATTCCTGCTCCAACACGGCCAATCGCCGATCGATTGGCTGGGCCACACGTCCTCGCCACCGCGCTCCTTGTCTCGGTTTGCCGGTTGATGGCATAATTGCCTGTTTCCTGCCGGAGAGGTGGCCGAGTGGTTAATGGCAGCAGACTGTAAATCTGCCGGTTTATACCTACGCTGGTTCGAATCCAGCCCTCTCCACCAGCAGAAGCAGGCGCGTGCCGGACGGGTCATGGGCTGTAGTGGCTGGGCGGGCGCGGGTGCTGCGGGAGTAGTTCAATGGTAGAACCTTAGCCTTCCAAGCTAATGACGCGGGTTCGATTCCCGTCTCCCGCTCCAGTGGCCCCGGGCCGGCGTTGCGTGGGATGGTTTGCGCCCTTGTGGCTCAGTGGTAGAGCACTCCCTTGGTAAGGGAGAGGTCGTGGGTCCGATTCCCACCAAGGGCACCAGGACAGGTGGCGATGCCCAGGGCGTGCATCGTCGTTTTCGAAGTGTTGTGTGAGTTGATTTTTTCGGAGTCGAAGAAATGGCAAAAGAGAAATTCGAGCGCAAGAAGCCGCACGTGAACGTGGGCACCA
>CAZGOL010000141.1:0-6484 GCA_964527755.1 uncultured Ottowia sp. | reverse complement strand
ATCCGCAATGGCCGCTTGCGGCGTCGTGTCGAATGGCAGCATGATGAACGGCCCCAGTATGGCCGGCGGCGCGGCGGTGCCCGTGTTCACGAACACGATCGCCGCGTGCGCCAGCACGGAGCCCGTCAGCGCAACAGCGCCTGCGAACAATTTGAACCATCGTTTCATTTGACTTCCTCCGCCGCCAGCCCCATGCCAGCGCTTTGATGCCAGTGGCAAGAAACACCGCAACTGCCAGGGAATGCCTGCGCCGGGCGCCCTTGCCGCATCGTTTCGCCATGTGCGCGCTTTTTCGCGCACACACCTCTGCATTTGATCGTAGTGAAGAGTTCCCCCGCGTGAGTTGTCATTCGGGGACACGAACTTGTCATTTCGGGACGGCGTGGCGGCAGCCGCGGTGCCCGGGCACCCGAGCGCCAATGCTCCACCGGCAACGAAAAGGCCCCGCACACCTTGCGATGTGCGGGGCCTTGCGTCCTGGCTCCCCGACCTGGGCTCGAACCAGGGACCTGCGGATTAACAGTCCGTCGCTCTACCGACTGAGCTATCGGGGAATGAGCCGCGCATTATAGCGTGCGCACTCGGGCTTTCCGGTCCCATTCAGGCATCGCGATCGAACACGGCCATGCTTTCGACGTGCGCGGTGTGGGGAAACATGTTGACCACGCCGGCGGCGCTGCAGCGGTAGCCCGCCTGGTGCACCAGCAGGCCGGCGTCGCGCGCCAGGGTGGCCGGGTTGCAGCTGACGTAGACGATGCGCCGGGGCGGCTGCCAGCCCTCGGCGCCCGCCGGCAGCGGCGCGGCCCCTTCGATGCCCAGGCGCGCCTGGTGGATGGCGGCCAGCGCCTTGACCAGCGCAAACGCGCCTTCGCGCGGCGGGTCGACCAGCCAGCGGTCGGCCACGCCGTCGCGCACCAGTTGCTCGGCGCTCATCTCGAACAGGTTGCGCACCACGAACTCGGTCTTGGCCAGCGGGCAGCCTGGGCGCGCACTGGCCCGGTTGGCTTCGAAGTTGCGTCGCGCGCGCGCCACCAGCGCGGCACTGCCCTCCACGCCCAGAACACGCCCCGCGCGCGTCGCAATCGGGAGACTGAAATTGCCCAGCCCGCAAAACCAGTCGATGACGCGCTCGTCCCGACTGGGCGCCAAAAGCCGGACGGCCCTCGCGACCAGCACCTGGTTGATGTGCTGATTGACCTGCGTGAAATCGGTTGGCCGAAACGGAAAGCGCAGCCCGAACTCGGGCAGCTTGTATGCCAGCTCCGGGCCACCTTCATCGAGCACCTGGACGCTGTCTGGCCCAGTGGGCTGCAGCCACCATTGCACGCCATGGGCGTTGGCGAACGCGCGCAGGCGCTCTCGGTCGGCGGCCGACAGCGGCTGCAGGTGGCGCAGCACCAGCGCGACCACGTCGTCGCCACAGGCCAGCTCGATCTGCGGGCAGGCGTCGCGCGCGTCCATGCCGCCGATGAGCGCGCGCAGCGGCAGCAGCAACGCGCTGACGCTGGGCGGCAGCACGTGGCACTCGCGCATGTCGGCCACGTAGCGGCTGTTGCGCTCATGAAAGCCCACCAGCACCTCGCCCTTCTTGAGCACGTGGCGCACCGACAGCCGCGCGCGCCAGCGATAGCCCCAGGCCGGGCCCTCGACGGCGCGCAGGATGAGCTCGGGGCGCACCTTGCCAAGGTGCCACAGCTGGTCTTCCAGCGCGCGCTGCTTGATGGCCACCTGCGCACCCGCGTCCAGGTGCTGCATCCGGCAGCCGCCGCAGGCGCCCGCGTGCAGGCCGAAGTGCGGGCAGCGCGGCGCCACGCGCAGGCTGGAAGGCTGATGCAATTCGGTCAGGGTGGCCGCTTCCCAGTTGTTCTTGCGCCGCTGCACCTGCGCGCTCACCCACTCGCCGGGCAGCGCGCCGTCCACGAACACCACCTTGCCGTCGGGGCGGTGCGCGATGCCCTTGCCCTCGAGGTCGAGAGACTCGACGTATAGCCAGTCAGCGGGCTCGTGGGGTGCGGGCGCGTCAACTTCCGGGTTCATCATCAAATACAGCTACTGCGCCTGTCGGTCGTGCCGAACCAGCTATTGAATTTGAAGCAAATTGCACGCCTGAAGACGCGCAGCGACGGTGCGCGGAGCCGGGCGCGCCGGATCGCGCCCACGCGCTGAGCATTGCCCTAACGTGGCGGCAAGTAGCGCATCGGATCGACGGCGGTGCCCGAGCGGCGAATCTCGAAATGCAGCTTGACGCGGTCGGACGCGCTGGAGCCCATCTCGGCGATCTTCTGGCCCTTCTTGACGGTCTGGTCTTCCTTGACCAGCAGCGTCTTGTTGTGCGCGTAGGCGGTAAGGAAGGTGTTGTTGTGCTTGAGGATGATCAGGTTGCCATAGGCCGGCAGCCCGGCGCCGGCATAGATCACCTTGCCGTCGGCGGCGGCCACCACCGGATCGCCCGCCTTGCCGCTGATGCCGATGCCCTTGTTGGTGTCGCCGTCGAAGCGCCCCACCACGCTGCCCTGCGCCGGCCAGATGAACTTGACGTCGTCGCTGCCGGCCGAAGGCGGTGGCGGCGCCGGCTGGACTGACGGCGGCGCGGGTTGGGCCGAAGACGGCGGTTGCGCCGCGGACGCGGCGGGTGCGGGCGGCGGCACGGGCGCCGGCGCGGGCGTGACCGAACCCGGTGTCGTTTGCGTGGCCACCGGTACCGGCGCCTTGGGTGCGGCCGGTGCGGTGCCGGCTCCCGTCGGCGGCACGACGCGCAGCACCTGGCCGACTTCGATGGCGTTGGCGTTGTCCAGGTTGTTCCAGCGCGCGATGTCGCGCCACGGCTGGTTGACCTCGGTGGCGATGCGCATGATGGTGTCGCCCGGGCGCACGGTGTAGTAGCCGGGCTTGCCAGCGTTCTCGGCACCCGGCAGCGCGGCAACATCGACCGTCGCCGCGGGTGTGCCCGCGATGGCCCGGTCTTCGACCGGAGCGCGCGTCACCGACGTGGAAGAGCAACCTGCCAGCAGCAGTGCCACCGCCACGATCGCCGCCAACCACCCCCCGAAACCTGAAACCCGCATGAATGCTCGCCTCTGTCGCTTATGCAACGCCCGATTTTAGAGGCACGAAGTTGACACTCTCCAAAATCGTCTGCCGAACGCCCTGGCGCGACTTGTCGATCACCACCAGCGCCTGCGCTCCGGCGCCGTGCGCGATGGGCGCGACAATGCGTCCGCCCCAGGCCAGCTGGTCGATCCACGCCTGCGGCACCTGCTCGCCGCCCGCCGCCGCGATGATGCCGGCATACGGCGCACCCTTGGCGAAGCCTTCCATGCCGTCGCCCAGAATCAAGTGGATGTTGGGCACCCGAAACGGCCGCAAGTTGGCGCGCGCCTTCTCGTGCAGCTCGCGCAGGCGCTCGATGCTGTAGACCTCGCCGGCCAGTTGCGCCAGCACCAGGGCCTGATAGCCACATCCGGTGCCGATGTCGAGCACCCGACCCGGGCGGCCGTCGGCGCCCCGCACCACGCCCTGCAACAGCAGCGCCACCATGCGCGCCACCACGCCGGGTTTGCTGATGGTCTGACCCAGGCCGATCGGCAGCGCCGTGTCTTCGTAGGCCTGCGGCACCAGCGCGCTGTCGACCAGGCGATGGCGATCGACCGCGCCCATGGCGCGCAGCACCTCGATGTCGTCGATGCCCTGCGCGGCCAGCAACCGCACCATGCGCGCACGCGCCGGAATGGGATCGCGCGACGCCAGCGCCGGCGCGGCGGCACCGAGCGGCACCTCCGCCGCGGACACGGCGGGCACGGCGGGTGTGCGGCGCGCCGCGAGGCCGGGCACCTTGCGTTCGCTGCCAAGATCGATGCGGGCCGGAAACCCGGGCCGGGCCGGTGGGCGCGCCATCAGCCGTCCCCGCCCGCCAGCATGTGGCCCAGCCCCTGCGCCCAGTAGGCCAGCGCGTGGTGATCGGTCAAATCGATCGACAGCGGCGTGATCGCCAGGTGCCCGTGCGCGGTGGCGTGGAAATCGGTGCCTTCGCTGGCGTCCAGCGCCGAGCCGGCGCCCCCGATCCAGTACATGGTCTCGCCGTAGGGGCTGACCATGGTGATGGCGTTTTGCGCGGCATGGCGGCGGCCCAGGCGGCACACCTTGGGCACTTTCAGCTCGGCCTGCGGCAGGTTGGGAATGTTGACGTTGAGCAGCCACGGGCTGCCGCCGCCCACCTGATGCCCCCCGATACGGCGCACCAGGTCGGCGCTGGCCTGGGCCGCCGCGTCGATGTGCGCCCAGCCTCTTTCCACCTGCGAGAACGCGATGGCCGGAATCCCGAACAGGAAACCTTCCATCGCCGCACCCACGGTGCCCGAGTAAATGGTGTCGTCGCCCATGTTGGCGCCATTGTTGATGCCCGACACCACCAGATCCGGCCGGTAGTCCAGCAGACCGGTGAGCGCGATGTGCACGCAGTCGGCCGGCGTGCCGTTGACGTAGCGGAATCCGTTGGGTGCGCGGTGCACGTACAGCGGCGCGTGCAGCGTGAGCGCGTTGGACTTGGCGCTGTTGTTCTGCTCGGGCGCGATGACCTCGACCTCGGCAAAACCGGCCAGCGCGGCGTGCAGTGCCACGATTCCCGGTGCCTGATAGCCGTCGTCGTTGCAGAGCAGGATCTTCATGTTCGGATGGCAGACATGCAACCGATTGTAGGCGGGCATCGGTGACGATGGGGCGTACCCGGCCGCTTCTATGATGGACGGCACCGCCCCAAAAACGAGCACGTTCAAGGAGATTGCCGCATGCACGCCTGGCTTTGCGAAAACCCCGTCGGTGTCGACGCCCTCACGTGGAAGGAACTGCCCACGCCCACGCCCGCCAAGGGGCAGGTGCTGGTGCGCATCCAGGCGGCCAGCCTGAATTTTCCGGATCTGCTGATCGTGCAGAACAAGTACCAGATGAAGCCCGAGCTGCCCTTCGTGCCCGGCTCCGAGTACGCCGGCATCGTCGAGGCCGTGGGCGAAGGCGTGACCGAGCTGAAAGTCGGCCAGCCGGTGGCCTGCCTGTCGGGCACGGGCGGCTTTGCCACCCACACGCTGGCGCCGGCCAAGCTGTGCCTGCCGTTGCCGCCGGGCTTTGCGCCGGTGGATGCGGCGGCCTTCATCATGATCTACGCCACCGGCCACCACGCGCTGCTCGACCGCGGCCAGCTGAAGGCCGGCGAGACGGTGCTGGTGCTGGGCGCGGCGGGCGGCGTGGGCATGGCCGCCATCCAGATCGCCAAGGTCGCCGGCGCCCGGGTGATCGCCGCCGCCTCGACCGACGAAAAATGCGCCTTCTGCAAGCAACTGGGCGCCGACGAGACGATCAACTACGGCACGCAGGACCTGCGCGAGCGCCTGAAAGATCTCACGGCCGGCAATGGACCCGACGTGATCGTCGACCCGGTGGGTGGCCCGTTCACCGAGCCGGCCTTTCGCTCCATCGCCTGGCGCGGGCGGCACCTGGTGATCGGCTTCGCGGCGGGCGACATCCCGGCGCTCAAGATCAACCTGGCGCTGGTCAAGGGCGCCAGCATCGTGGGCGTGTTCTGGGGCGATTTCGCCCGCCGCGAGCCCAAGGCCAACGCCGTCATGATGCAGGAGCTGGCCGGCTGGTACGCACAGGGAAAGATCAAGCCCGCCATCGACGCCACGCTGCCGATGCGCGAGCTGAAGGCCGCCTACGCCCGCATGGGTTCGCGCCAGGTGCGCGGCAAGCTGGTGCTGATCAACGACTGAACGCGCCGCGCCGGCCACCCGCGTGCAGGGCGCACGGCGGCCGGCGGACGGCGCTCAAACCGGCTCCAGCACCAGCAGGCCGGTGGCCGTGTTGGAGATCGGGATGTGGTAGTTGGAGTGCACCTTGCGCACCGGCATGTCGTCGATCGCGCCGCGCGCGGCCACCCACATCAGCAGCTCGATACCCTGCGTGCCGGTGAAGTCGACCAGCTCGTCATTGGAGTACTGGGTCACCCATTTCGGGTTGTCCACCATGCTCTCCATGAAGGCCAGGTCGAACGGCTTGTTGATGTGGCCGGCGCGCTCGCCATCGAGCTGGTGCGACAGGCCGCCGCTGCCGATGATCAGCACGCGCTTGCCCGAATCCCACGATTCGATCGCCTTGCGCAGCGCCTGCCCCAGCCGGTAGCAACGCGAGGCTGACGGAAACGGTGCGAGCACGGTGTTGATGCAGATCGGCACGATCTCGACCGGCCACTCGCCCTTCTCCAGCCCATCCGGCCACAGCAGCGCCAGCGGCAGCGATACCGCGTGGTCGATCAGTGCCTCCTGGCAGGTGGTGATGTCGAAGTCGTCGGCCACCAGCGATTCGACGATGTGCCACGACAGATCGACGCAACCCCTGGCCGAGGGCAGCGTGGGAATGCCCCAGCCTTCGTCGGCGTTGTGGTAGGTCTCGGCGGCGCCGACGGCGAAGGTCGGCATCTTGTCGAGGAAGAAGT
>CAZGOL010000140.1:0-6530 GCA_964527755.1 uncultured Ottowia sp. | reverse complement strand
CAAAGGATGGCCCCAAGAACGGCATCGTGCTGAACGCCATCGCCAACCTGAAAAAGCTCAAGCCCGCGCCCATCGGCGTGGCTGGCGATGCAGATCTGATCGAGCCGGCCAACTACGAAGACGATCTGAAAAAGCTCAAGGGCTGCGATCTGATCATCGAGGCCATTGCCGAGCGCATGGACTGGAAGAGCGACCTCTACCACAAGATCGCCGCCTCGGTGGGCAAAAACACCATCCTGGCTTCCAACACCTCGGGCCTGTCGATCACCGAACTGAGCCAGGCGCTGCCCGAGCAGCTGCGCCATCGCTTTTGCGGCATTCATTTCTTCAACCCGCCGCGCTACATGCATCTGGTGGAGCTGATCGCCACGCCCACCACCGACGCCGGCGTGCTCGACCAGCTGGAGGCCTTTGTCACCAGCGGCCTGGGCAAGGGCGTGGTGCGGGCCAAGGACACGCCCAACTTCATCGCCAACCGCATCGGCATCGGCAACCTGTTGATGACGATGAAAGAGGTGGAGCGCTACGGCCTGACCTACGACGTGGTGGACGACCTCACGGGCAAGCGACTGGGGCGCGCCAGCAGCGGCACTTTCCGCACCGCCGACGTGGTGGGGCTGGACACGCTGGGCCACGTCATCAAAACCCAGCAGGACAAGCTGAGCGCGGACACGGACCCGTTCTACGGCGCCTTCAGCACGCCGGCCGATCTGGCGAAATTGATCGAGCTGGGCAACCTGGGCCAGAAGACCAAGGCCGGCTACTTCAAGAAGGTGGGGCGCGACGTGCTGCGCTTTGACCTGAAAAGCGGCGGCTACGTGCCGGCGGGCGCCAAGGCCAACGCGGTGTATGGCCGCATGCTGCAGCGCCCCGCGGCCGAGCGCCTGAAGCTGCTGCGCGAGTCCACCGGGGCCGAGGGACAGTTTTTGTGGGCCGTGTTGCGCAACGGCTTTCACTACGCCGCCGTGCACCTGCAATCCATTGCCCACACCGCGCGCGACGTCGACCAGGCCATGCGCTGGGGTTTTGGCATGAAGCAGGGCCCCTTCGAGCTGTGGCAAGAGGCCGGTTGGCTGCCAGTGGCCCAGATGGTGCAGGCCGACATCGACGCCGGCAAGACCATCTGCAAGGCTCCGCTGCCCGACTGGGTGTTCAAGGGCCCGGTGGCCGAGGCCGGTGGCGTGCACACGGACAACGGTTCGTGGAACCCGAGCACGGGCGCCTTCGAGCCGCGCCGCACGCTGCCGGTGTACGCGCGCCAGACCTTCCCTGAGTTGCTGCTGGGCGAGGGTGGGGCGCGTGCCGAGGGCGCCGGCAAGACCGTGTTCGAGGACAAGGCCATCCGCGTGTGGACGCTGGACGACGAGGTGCTGATCGCCTCGCTCAAGACCAAGATGCACGTCATCAGCCCGCAGGTGGCCGAGGGCTTCACCACCGCGCTGCAGACGGCCGAGAGCGACTACCAGGGCCTGGTGATCTGGCACGACGGCGAGCCCTTCTCCGTCGGCGCCGATCTCGAATCCATGCTGCCCGGCTACGTGGCCGGCGGGGCCGACCTGGTCGGCTCGATGGAGCGGGAACTGCAGGACATGATGCTGCGCGTGCGCTACGCGCAGGTGCCGGTCGTCGCGGCCATCCGCGGCATGGCGCTGGGGGGAGGGTGCGAGCTGGCGGTGCACTGCGCGCGCCGCGTGGCGCACCTGGAGAGCTACATGGGCCTGGTCGAAGTCGGCGTGGGCCTGGTGCCCGGCGGCGGCGGCCTGGCCTACATCGCCCGCCGCGCGGCCGAGCAGGCGCAGGCCAGCACGGGCAAGGACCTGCTGCCCTTCCTGACCGAGGGCTTCACGGCCGCGGCCATGGCCAAGGTCGGTGTCAGTGCCATCGAGTCGCGCCAGCTGGGCTACCTGCAATGGAGCGACGTGATCGTGCCGCACAAGGACGAGCTGCTGCACGTGGCCGTGAGCGAGGCCAAGGCCATGCACCAGGCCGGCTGGCGCGCGCCCATGAAGCGCCTGTTCCCGGTGGCGGGGCGCGACGGCGCGGCCACCATCAGCGGCCAGCTGGTCAACATGCGCGACGGCGGCTTCGTCAGCGAGCACGACTTTTACATCGCGCGCCAGATCGCCCATGTGGTGACCGGCGGCGACGTGGATGCCGGCACGCTGGTGAGCGAGGAGTACCTGATGACGCTGGAGCGCCAAGCCTTCACCGGCCTGCTGGGCCACCCCAAGACTCAGGCGCGCATCATGGGCATGCTGGCCACGGGCAAGCCGGTGCGCAATTGAGGCGAGCCCATGTGCACGCGTCCGGCGGTTTTTCTCCCTCCCCCGCTGGGGGAGGGTAGGGGCGGGGGCCAGCGGCGCCGCAAGGGCTCGCAGGCTTTTGGGCCGAGCGCGGCGGCCCCCATCCCAGCCTTCCCCCAAAGGGGGAAGGAGGCAGTCAGGGTGGCGTGAACATGCAAGACCAAGCGACGTCAAGGGCGCGCACCAACGCATGCGCACTTCGCCGTGACATGACCGATGGCGAGCGTCGGCTGTGGTCGCGCCTGCGCGGCGAGCAGTTGGGCGTGAAATTTCGTCGCCAGCACCCGCTGGGTACATATGTGGCCGACTTTGCTTGTTTGGAGCCGCGCCTGATCGTCGAGCTCGACGGTTCGCAGCACGCCGATCAAGCCGATTACGACACAAAGCGCGATGCGTATTTCGAAGCGCAAGGTTTTGCCGTATTGCGTTTTGCGGCCGATGCGCCGTTCGTCAATCTCGATGGGGTACTGCAAGTGATCCTGGCGCAGGTTCATGCGCCGCTGGCCCCCACCCCTACCCTCCCCCAGCGGGGGAGGGAGTCAAACACCGAAGGAGTCTCATCATGACCAAACCAATCCAGGACGCCTACATCGTCGCCGCCACGCGCACGCCCATCGGGCGCTCGCACAAGGGCTACTTCAAGAACACCCGGCCCGACGAGCTGCTGGCCAGCGTGCTGCGCGCGGCCCTTGCGCAGGCGCCGGGGCTGGACCCGGCCGCCATCGAAGACCTGATCTGCGGCTGCGCCATTCCCGAGGCGCAGCAGGGGCTGAACGTGGCGCGCATCGGCGCGGTGCTGGCGGGTTTTCCGAAGTCGGTGGGCGGCATCACCGTCAACCGCTTTTGCGCCTCGGGCCTGTCGGCCGTGCAGATCGCCGCCGACCGCATTCGCGTGGGCGAGGCCGAGGTGCTGATTGCCGCCGGCGTGGAGAGCATGAGCATGGTGCCCATGGTGGGCAATTCGCCCAGCCTGTCGCCCACAATCTTTGCCGACACCCACAACATCGACGACTACGGCATCGCCTACGGCATGGGTCTGACGGCCGAGAAGGTGGCCCAGCAGTGGCAGGTGTCGCGCGAGCAGCAGGATGCGTTTGCCCTGCAGTCCAACCAGCGCGCCGTGGCGGCCATTGCGGCGGGCGAGTTCGCCGACGAGATCACGCCCATCGAGGTGACGGCGCGCACGGCCAACCTCAAGACCGGCGAGCCCATCGTGAGCACGCGCACCGTGGGCATCGACGAAGGCCCGCGCCCCGATACCAGCCTGGAGGGCCTGGCCAAGCTGCGCCCGGTGTTTGCCGCGCGCGGCAGCGTGACGGCGGGCAACAGCAGCCAGACCAGCGACGGCGCGGGCGCGCTGATCCTGGCCAGCGAGTCGGCCGTCAAGCGCTTTGGCCTCACGCCACTGGCGCGCTTCGTCAGCTTTGCGGCGCGCGGCGTGCCGCCACACATCATGGGCGTGGGCCCGATCGAGGCGATTCCGGCGGCGCTCAAGGTCGCCGGCCTGAAAGTCGATGACATGGGCTGGATCGAGCTGAACGAGGCCTTCGCCGCGCAATCGCTGGCGGTGATGAAGACCCTGGGGCTGGACCCGGCCCGCGTCAACCCCATGGGCGGCGCCATCGCCCTGGGCCACCCCCTGGGCGCGACCGGCGCCATTCGCTCGGCCACCGTGGTGCACGCGCTGCGGCGCAAGCAGCTCAAGTACGGCATGGTGACCATGTGCGTGGGCATGGGGCAGGGCGCGGCGGGCATCTTCGAGCGCGTGTGAGCGGCGGCGCGGCGCGCCGGATTTCTTGATAAAACGGGCTGGTGGCGCGCACCCATCAAGCGCCAGCAGCTATTGAATGAGAAGCATCATGGATCTGGACACCCGCCAGGCCCAACACGCCTTCGACCGCGCCGTGGCGCTCGCGCCGCTGGCCGCCCCGGCCGGCGCGCCGCGGCGCTGGCGCGGCCACACCAGCCTTGAGTACGCCAACATGGTGGGGCCCTTCGGCGGCATCACCGCCGCGCAGGCGCTGCAGGCCGTCATGCTGCACCCCGACCGCTTGGGCGAGCCGGTGGCCTTCACCGGCAACTTTGCCGCTGCCCTGGCCGATGGCGAGTTCACCATCGAGGCCCAGCCCGCGCGCACCAACCGATCGACCCAGCACTGGGTGGTGACGGTGCACCAGCCCGATGCCGAGGGCCAGGACGTGGTGGTCTTCACCGCCACCGTGGTCACCGCCGCGCGGCGCGAGACCTGGGGCGCCACCGACCGCGCCATGCCCGTCGCGCCGCCGGTGGCCGACGTGCCCCGCGTGCCCACGCAAACGCGGGTGGCCTGGTTCAACCGCTATGACATGCGCTGGTTCGAAGGCCCCATGCCACGCGCGTGGAACGGCGTCGAGACCCCGGGCAGTGAAACCGGCCTGTGGGTGCGCGACGAGCCGCCGCGCCCGCTGGACTTCGCCAGCCTGACGGCGCTGTGCGACGTGTTCTACCCCCGCGTGTGGCTGCGCCGCGCCACGATGACGCCCATCGGAACCATTTCGTTCACGGTCTACTTCCATGCCGACAGCGCCGCGCTCACTGCCTGCGGCAGCGACCACTTGCTGGCGCAGGCGCGCGGGCAACGCTTTTACAACGGCTACTTCGACCAGAGCGGCGAGCTGTGGAGCGCCAGCGGGCAGCTGCTGGCCACCACGCATCAGCTGGTGTACTTCAAGGAGTAGGGGCGTTGGATCGCTTGCCAACAGCCGGACGCAGAGGACGCAAAAATCACGCAAAGGACGCAAAAAATTCAACTAGAGCGCGGGGGTTGTTTCGACGTCTTCGCCGAGATAGAGCGAACGACAGTCGCCACAGAGAAAACCACCATTTCTGTATTTTTTGCGTCCTTTGCGAATCCTTCGCGTCCTCTGCGTCCGGCTGTTAAAAAAGGAAGTTCACCATGACCCCAAAAGCAGCCCTCATCGTCGGCGCCGGTGACGCCACCGGCGGCGCCATCGCCCGCGCCTTTGCGCGCGAAGGTTATGTGGCCTGCGTCAACCGCCGCCACGCCGACAAGCTGGCACCGCTGGTGGCGCAGATCGAGGCCGAGGGCGGCGCGGCGCGCGCCTTTGGCAGCGATGCGCGCAAGGAGGACGAGGTCGTTGCCTTGGTCGAGCGCATCGAGGCCGAGGTGGGCCCGATCGAGGTGCTGGTGTTCAACATCGGCGCCAACGTGCCCGAGAGCATCCTGACCGAGACCGCGCGCAAGTACTTCAAGGTGTGGGAGATGGCTTGCCTTGCCGGCTTTCTGAACGCGCGCGAGGTGGCCAGGCGCATGGTGGCCCGTCCCATGCCGGCCAGCGGACACCGGGGCACCATCCTGTTCACGGGGGCCACCGCCTCGCTGCGCGGCGGCGCGCGTTTTGCGGCGTTTTCGGGCGCCAAGATGGCGCTGCGCGCGCTGGCGCAAAGCATGGCGCGCGAACTGGGGCCCGAGGGCATCCACGTGGCCCACGCGGTGATCGACGGCGCCATCGACACCGAGTTCATCCGCACGCAGTTTCCCGAACGCTATGCGCTGAAGGCGCAGAACGGCATCCTGAACCCCGAACACATCGCGCAGCAATACGTGATGCTGCACCGCCAGCCGCGCGATGCGTGGACACACGAGTTGGACCTGCGGCCATGGTGTGAAAAATTCTGAAAGGAGCATGCATGAGCCGCAAGACCATCGAGTTCTATTTCGACTTCGGCAGCCCGGCCGCCTATCTGGCCTGGACGCAGCTGCCCGCGCTGTGCGACCAGGCTGGCGCCGAGTTGATCCACAAGCCCATGCTGCTGGGCGGCGTGTTTCAGGCCACGGGCAACCAGTCGCCCGCCGCCATCCCGGCCAAGGGGCGCTATGTGCGGCGCGATTTCGAGCGCCATGCCGCGCGCTACGGCGTGCCACTCAACTTCAACCCGCACTTTCCCATCAACACCCTCATGCTGATGCGCGGCGCCACCGCGATGCAGATGCAGGACGGCGGCGCGCGCTTTGACGACTATTGCGCCACCATGTTTCGCGCCATGTGGGTGGATGAGAAGAACATGAACGACCCCGCCGTCGTGGGCGCCGCCCTGCAAACGGGCGGCTTCGACCCGACCGAATTTCTCGCCGCGGTGAGCCAGCCGGCCGTCAAGGACCGCCTGAAGGCCGTGACCGAGGAGGCCGTGGCGCGCGGCGTGTTTGGTGCGCCGACGATGTTCGTG
>CAZGOL010000139.1:0-6634 GCA_964527755.1 uncultured Ottowia sp. | reverse complement strand
CCGTCGTGGCGCGCCAGCGCCAGCAGTTGCTCGACCAGGCGCGTGGCGCGGTCGACGCCGGCCAGCAAGCGATCGGTGGCGATCTGGCGCGCCTGGGGGCTGTCGGCGCGTTGCAGGCCCTGCACCTGCAGGCGCAGCGCGGCCAGGGGCGTGCGCAGCTCGTGCGCGGCGTCGGCGGTGAAGTCCGACAGTTGCCGCCAAGCGGCATGAAGCCGCGCCAGCAGGCCGTTCATCTCGGCCACCAGGGGCGCCACCTCGGCCGGCAGGCCGGCCACGGGCAGGGGGGCCAAGTCGTCGGCGCGGCGCGCGGCCAGTTGCCGGCGCAGCTGCTGCACGGGCGTCAGCGCGCGGCCCACCACCCACCACACGATCAGCATCAGCACGGGCGCCAGCAGCGCCACCGGCAGCACCGCGCGCAGCGCCAGTTGGCCGGCCATGCGCCGGCGTGCCGATTCGGCCTGCGCGATCTGGATCACCTGCGTGGGCGTCTGCAACGTGTAGACGCGGTACGGCCGGCCTTCGGCGCGCAGGTGCGAAAAGCCGATCACCGCCTGTGGCGGCAGCAACAGCGCCGAGGGCGATCGATACAGCATGATGCCGTCGGCACGCCAAATCTGGATGATCAGCTCCTGCGCGTTCGGCACGTTGTCCAGCACGCTGCCCTCCAGCACCGAGGCGGCCAGGCCCCCGGTCAGCGAGAGCGCGGTGCGTTCCATCTGCGCGTCGAACACGGCCTCGGTCTCGGCGCGGGCGGCGCGCCAGGTGATCACCGCCTGCGCCAGCGCCGTGACCAGCACCGCCAGCAGCAGCAGCATGGTCAGGCGCACGCGCAGCGACGGCGCCGGCTGGTCCGGGTGTTTTTGGCTATCAGCGTTTGTCACGCGCGCCACGGAGGCTATTGATTCAGGAGCACTCATCAACCTGATCCGGTGCGGCTGTCGGACTCGGGCGCGCCGGGTACCAGATAACCCAGCCCGCGCACGTTCTCGATCAGGCCGGCGCCCAGCTTGCGCCGCACGCCGTGGATGTAGACCTCGACCGCGTTGCTGCTGATCTCCTCGCCCCAGGCGTAGAGCTTGTCCTCCAGCTGCTGGCGCGACAGCACCCGGCCCGGGCGCGCCAGCAGGGGTTCGAGCACGGCCCATTCGCGCGCCGACAGCGGCACCGGCTGGCCGGCCAGCGTGGCCTCGCGCGTGGCCGGCACGATGCGCACGGCGCCCCATTCATAGGCCGGCTCGGCGCGGCCGTGGGCGCGGCGCAGCAGCGCGCGCACGCGCGCCAGCAGTTCATGAAGATCGTAGGGCTTGACGATGTAGTCGTCGGCGCCGGCATCCAGCCCGGCCACGCGCTCGGCCACGGCGTCGCGCGCGGTGGCGATCAGCACGGGGGTGCGCTGCTTGCGCGCGCGCAGGCCGCGCAGCACCGCCAGGCCGTCGACACGCGGCAGGCCCAAATCCAGCAGCACCAGGTCGTAGGCGGTGGTCTCCAGCGCGGCGCGCGCGCCGGCGCCGTCGCGCGCCCAGTCCACGGCGTAGTGCTCGGCGCGCAGGGCGTCGTGCACGACCTCACCGATCATGGTGTCATCCTCGGCCAGCAGAATGCGCATGCACGACATTGTGCGGCCAGCCGCGCAGTGCCACGGCATCCACCGGAGCACACCCTCGATTGGAGCAATCGACCATGAACGTCCCCGCCACCATGCGCGCCGCCTTCATCCGGCAGACCGGCGGCACCGACCAGATCGAAATCGGCGAGCTGCCCGTGCCGCGCCCCGGCCCGACCGACGTGCTGGTGCGCATGCAGGCCAGCGCGGTCAACCACGTCGACCTGTTCGTGCGCTCGGGCGCCTACCGCACCCACACGCCGTTTCCGTTCGTGATCGGCCGCGACCTGGTGGGCACGGTGCTAGAGCCCGGCCCGGGCGTCGACGGCTTCGCGCCGGGCGACCGGGTGTGGTGCAACAGCCTGGGCCACCACGGCCGGCAGGGTGCCTTTGCCGAATGCGCGGTGGTCGCCGCCGATCGCCTGTACCGGCTGCCCGCCGGCGTGGACGTGGAGCAGGCTGCGGCCGTGCTGCACGCCGCCGCCACCGCCTGGCTGGGCCTGGTGCGCGAGGCACACGTGCAGGCGGGCGACACCCTGCTGGTCGAGGGTGCGGGCGGCGGGGTGGGCAGTGCCATCACGCAGATGGCCAGCGGCATGGGCGCGCGCGTGATCGCCACCGCATCGCAGGCTGACGCCGCCTGGGTGCGCGGCTGCGGCGCCGATCTGGTGCTTGACTACCGCGATCCGGACCGCTACGGGCAGGTGCGCGCAGCGGCACCGCAGGGCGTCGATGTCTGGTGGGACAACAGTGGCCGCAACGACTTCGCCGAGTGCCTGCCGCTGCTGGCACCAGGCGCGCGCGCGGTGGTGATGTCGGGTCTGGGCCGCGGTGACCCGGTACTGCCGGTGGGCCTGCTCTACACGCGCGACGCGAGCCTGCACGGCTTTGCCATCAGCAACGCATCGGTGGGCGAGCTGGCCGCCGCCGCGCGCAGCATCAACCGGCTGCTGGCGGCGGGGCGGTTGCGCGCACGCATCGGGGCGCGCTTTCGCCTGCAGGATGCGGCCCGCGCTCAGGCGGCGATGGCGGCAGGCCGGACGGGCGGGCGCATCGTGGTGTTGCCGTGAGCCGCGCGGGCGCGGCAATGCTGCACGCCCAGGCATACCCGCGCAGCTACCGGTTTTGCTGCTATTTTTGTAGCTTCAAAGTTCCATGGGACAAGCGCTTAAGCAGCATTTGATGCTGTTATAGTTGGCTGCAAGCCGGGGCTCTGGCCCCTGGGCTGGCATGAACCGGCCACTGCGACCCGCGCTGCACCACCCGACCCGATGGAACTGCTCTACCTGCTCGCCCTGCCCTTTGCCGGCAGTCTGGTGGCGGCACTGTTGCCTACGCACGCCCGTACGGCTGCGGCCGTCTGGGCGGCGGCGGTGGCGGCTGCGGGCCTGGCGCTCGTGCTGTGGCTGTGGCCGATGCTGCAGGGCGGCGCGGTGCTGCGCGCGAGCTGGCGCTGGATCCCCTCGGCCGGCATCGACTTCAGCCTGCGGCTGGACGGCTTTGCCTGGATGTTCGCGCTGCTGGTGACGGGCATCGGCCTGCTGGTGGCCATCTACGCGCGCTACTACATGTCGCAGGGCGACCCGGTGCCGCGCTTCTTCTCGTTTTTCCTGGCCTTCATGGGCGCCATGTTGGGCGTGGTGCTGTCGGGCAACCTGGTGCAGCTGGTGTTTTTCTGGGAGCTGACCAGCCTGATGAGCTTCATGCTGATCGGTTACTGGCACCACCGCAAGGACGCTCGGCGCGGCGCGCGCATGGCCTGGATCGTGACCGGCGCCGGGGGGCTGGCCCTGCTGGCTGGCGTGCTGCTGCTGGGCCGCATCGTGGGCAGCTACGAGCTGGACGCGGTGCTGGCAGCGGGCAATCGGATTCGCGCGCATGCGCTGTACACGCCCATGCTGGTGCTGGTGCTGCTGGGGGCTCTCAGCAAGAGTGCGCAGTTTCCGTTTCACTTCTGGCTGCCGCGCGCCATGGCGGCGCCCACCCCGGTGTCGGCCTACCTGCATTCGGCCACCATGGTCAAGGCCGGCGTGTTTTTGCTGGCGCGGCTGTGGCCGGCGCTGGCGGGCACGCCAGAGTGGTTCTGGCTGGTGACGGGCGCGGGCCTGGTCACGCTGGTGCTGGGCGCGGGCACGGCGATGTTTCAGCACGACCTCAAGGGCCTGCTGGCTTACTCCACCATCAGCCACCTGGGCCTGATCACGCTGCTGCTGGGCCTGAACGGCGAGTTGGCTGCGGTGGCCGCCGTGTTCCACATCATGAACCACGCGACCTTCAAGGCGTCCCTCTTCATGGCGGCGGGCATCATCGACCACGAAACCGGCACGCGCGATTTGCGGCGGCTGTCGGGGCTGTTCAGGGTGATGCCGATCACGGGCGCGCTGGCCTTCGTCGCCAGTGCCGCCATGGCCGGCGTGCCGCTGCTCAACGGCTTCCTGTCCAAGGAAATGTTCTTTGCCGAAACGGTGCAACTCACCCGCGTGCCATGGCTGGACTGGGGGCTGCCGGTGGCGGCCACGGTGGCCGGCATTTTTGCGGTGGCGTATTCGCTGCGTTTTGCGGTCGGCGCGTTTCTGGGGCCGGTGGCCACCGGGCTGCCGCTGACCCCGCACGAGCCGGTGCGCTGGATGCGCGTGCCGATCGAGGTGCTGGTGCTGCTGTGCCTGCTGGTGGGCGTGGTGCCGCAGTGGTCGGTGGGCGGCGCGCTGGCGCTGGCAGCCGCGCCGGTGGTGGGCGGCAACCTGCCCGCCTACAGCCTGGCGATCTGGCACGGCTTCAGCAAGCCGCTGGCGATGAGCCTGATCGCGCTGGCCGGCGGCGTGGTGCTGTACCGCCAGTTGGGCCGCGCACGGGCACGCGGGCGCTTGCGCCAGCCTCCGCTGGCGCGCCGGCTGGACGGTGAGCGTGTGTTCCAGCACCTGTCGGTTGCGCTCGACCGCGCCTGCCGCGCCGGCATCCGCCGGCTGTCCTCGCGCCGCCTGCAGGTGCAGATGCTGCTGCTGGTGCTGGCAGCCGCGGCAGCCGCGGCAGCGTCGCTGTGGCATGGCGGGGTAAGCTGGGGTGACCGGCCGCGCGTGCCGGCCAGCACCGAGTTCGCGCTGCTGTGGCTGATGGGGGGCGCGTGCGCGCTGGCGGCTGCGCAACAGGCCAAGTTTCACCGCCTGGCAGCGCTGGTGATGACCGGCGTGGTGGGGCTGTGCGTGGCGCTCAGCTTCCTGTGGTTTTCGGCGCCAGACCTGGCCATCACGCAGCTGACGGTGGAGGTGGTCACCACCATCCTGTTCCTGCTGGGCCTGCGCTGGTTGCCGCGCCGGCGGCCCGAGGAAGCCGCGCGCGAAGGCTGGCACGTGCGCGCGCGGCGCGGGCGCGACGCGCTGATCGCCGTGGTCTGCGGCGCGGGCCTGGCGGCGCTGTCGTTCGCCATGATGACGCGGCGTGCCCCGCAAAGCATCTCGCCCTTCTTCATCGACCGCGCACTGCCCGAAGGTGGCGGCCACAACGTGGTCAATGTGATGCTGGTCGACTTTCGCGGCTTCGACACCATGGGCGAAATCACGGTGCTGGGCATCGTGGCGCTCACGGTATATGCGCTGCTGCGGCGCTTTCGCCCGCCGCGCGAAGTGGTTGAACTGCCGCCGCAGCAGCGCGCCGTGCCGGGCGATCTGCTGACCGACCTGATCAATCCGCGCACCGCGCGCGACACCGCCCTGGGCTACCTGCAGGTGCCGGCGGTGCTGGTGCGCGTGCTGATGCCGGTGGCCGCGCTGGTGGGCGCCTATCTGTTCCTGCGCGGGCACGACGCGCCGGGCGGGGGTTTCGTCGCGGGGTTGGTGGTATCGATCGCCTTCCTGGCGCAATACATGGTGTCGGGCACGCAATGGGTCGAAGCGCACCTGCAACTGCGCGTGATCCGCTGGATCGCGGTCGGCCTGCTGCTGGTGCTGGCCACCGGGCTGGGCTCGCTCGCGTTCGGCTACCCGTTCCTGACTTCGCACATGGCGCACCTGCGGCTGCCCTGGGTGGGTGAGGTGCACCTGGCCAGCGCCCTGTTCTTCGATGCCGGCGTGTTCGCCGTGGTGGTGGGATCCACCCTGCTGATCCTCACC
Source organism: uncultured Ottowia sp. (assembly GCA_964527755.1). Taxonomy (GTDB): domain Bacteria; phylum Pseudomonadota; class Gammaproteobacteria; order Burkholderiales; family Burkholderiaceae_C; genus Ottowia. Next base: position 925 of record CAZGOL010000139.1, on the reverse strand, counting down.
GCGCTGGCGCACCAATCGGTGCGCAGCCACCGGCGGACGTCCGAAGCCGTGCCGATCGCCGACACGCCGGCGCGGGAGACGCCCTGATGGAAGTCATCCTGGCGCTGGCGATCGGCGTGCTGGGCGGCGCAGGCGTGTGGCTGGTGCTGCGCCCGCGCAGCTTTCAGGTGCTGATCGGGCTGGCGCTGCTGTCGTACGCGGTCAACCTGTTCATCTTTGCCATGGGCAGCCTGCAACTGGCGCGCGCGCCCATCGTGCAGCCGGTCCTGGCGGCCAACCTGGAGAACTACACCGACCCGCTGCCGCAGGCGCTGGTGCTGACGGCGATCGTGATCGGCTTTGCCACGTCGGCGCTGTTTCTGGTGGTGCTGCTGGCTTCGCGCGGCTTCTCGGGCACCGACCACGTGGACGGCGACGAGCCCGAGGCCGATCGGGCCGAGCCCCGGGAGCGCACATGATCGCCGAGCCGCTCCAGCGCTGGATGCCGCACCTGATCGTGCTGCCGATCCTGCTGCCCATGGCCACGGCGGCGCTGATGCTGCTGCTGGGCGACACCCGCCGGCCGCTGAAGGCCGCCGTCAACGTGCTGTCGTGCGCCCTGGGCGTCGCGCTGGCGGCGGCGCTGGTGTGGTGGGTGCAGCACGCGGGCGAACCGCAGGCGGTGGGCGTTTATCTGCCGGGCAACTGGCCGGTGCCCTACGGCATCGTGCTGGTGCTCGATCGCCTGTCGGCCATGATGCTGCTGCTCACCAGCGTGCTGGGCCTGGCCGCGGTGCTGTACGCGGTGGCGCGCTGGGACCGCGCGGGCGTGCATTTTCATCCGCTGTTCCAGTTGCAGTTGATGGGGCTGGCCGGGGCGTTTTTGACGGCCGACCTGTTCAACCTGTTCGTGTTCTTCGAGATCCTGCTGACGGCCTCCTACGGC
>CAZGOL010000138.1:0-6726 GCA_964527755.1 uncultured Ottowia sp. | reverse complement strand
ACGGGGTCTGCTCGCTGATCTGGGATGATGGCGCGTCGATCGCGCGGAGGTTCGGGAGATCGGGACATGTTCAGGCAACTCGACGGCGAACGGATGGCGGGCCTGTTCGTGCTCGGCTGGCTGCTGTTCGGCTATCCGCTCATGGGGCTGTGGGACCGGCCGCTGACGCTGGCGGGCATTCCGCTGTTTCCGCTGGCCATCTTCGGCTGCTGGGCCGCCTTGATCGCGGCGCTGGCCTGGTTGATGGAACGCACGGGTGACGCCAGCGCGGCGGCCGACGGCGAGCGCGCCGAACCGGGCGATTGATCGACCATGCTCGGCACCGCATGGGTCCTCGCGGCGTCGATCGCCTACCTGCTGCTGCTGTTTGCCATCGCCTGGATCGGCGATCGCCAGGCCGAGCGCGGGCGCTCGCTGATCGCCAACCCCTGGGTCTATGCGCTGTCGATCTCGGTGTATTGCACCGCCTGGACCTACTTTGGCAGCGTGGGGCGAGCCACCACCGGCGGCATCTGGTTCTTGCCGATCTACCTGGGGCCGACGCTGGCCATGGTGCTGGGCTGGCTGGTGCTGCGCAAGATGGTGCGCATCGCCAAGGTCAACCGCATCACCTCGATTGCCGACTTCATCGCCAGCCGCTATGGCAAGAGCCGCCTGCTGTCGGGCGGGGTGACGCTGATCGCGGTGGTCGGCATCCTGCCCTACATCGCCTTGCAGCTCAAGGCCGTGTCGTCCGGCTATGCGCTGTTGGTGGGCGCCGACGCGGGCGCCGCGCCGCTGCCCTGGCTGCGCGACGGCACGTTTTATGTGGCGCTGCTGCTGGCGGGTTTTTCCATGGTGTTCGGTGCCCGCCACCTGGACCCGATGGAGCGCCACGAGGGCATGGTGGCAGCCATTGCCTTCGAGTCGCTGGTCAAGCTGCTGGCCTTCCTGGCCGTGGGGGCCTTCGTCACCTGGGGTTTGTTCGACGGATTTGCCGACATCGCCGCGCGCGCCCAGGCGCTGCCCGAGCTGGCCCGCCTGCTGCGGCTGGAGCAAGGCGGGCCGTTCGACTGGCCGCAATGGCTGGCCACCACCCTGCTGGCCATGCTGGCTTTTTTGATGCTGCCGCGCCAGTTCCAGGTGATGGTGGTGGAAAACGTCAGCGAGGGGCACATCAAGCGCGCGGCCTGGGTGTTTCCGCTGTACCTGCTGGCCATCAACCTGTTCGTGCTGCCGATTGCCATCGGCGGCCTGCTGGTTTTCGAAGGTCGCACGATCGACGCCGACAACCTGGTGCTGTCGCTGCCGCTGGCCAGCGGGCAGCCGGCGTTGGCGCTGCTGGCCTTCATCGGGGGCCTGTCGGCGGCCACCGGCATGGTGATCGTCGAGACCATCGCCGTTTCGGTCATGGTCAGCAACGAGCTGGTCATGCCGTTGCTGCTGCGCACGCGGCGCTGGCGCAGCGGCGTGGGCGGCGACGCGGGCCGCACCCTGCTCACCATTCGCCGCGCCGTCATCCTGGGCATGCTGCTGCTGGGCTACGTCTATTTCCAGATCGCCGGCAGCGGCCATGCGCTGGTGAGCATCGGCCTGATCAGCTTTGCCGCGGTGGCGCAGTTCGCGCCAGCGGCGCTGGGCGGCATGTATTGGCGCGGCGCCACACGCCTGGGCGCGCTGGGCGGTCTGCTGGCCGGCTTCGTGCTCTGGGCCTATACGCTGATGCTGCCGGCCGTTGCCAGTTCGGGCTGGATCGACGCCCGCTTCGTCGCCGACGGCCCCTGGGGCCTGGCGCTGCTGCGGCCCGAGCATCTGCTGGGCCTGACGGGGCTCGATCCGCTCACGCACTCGCTGTTCTGGAGCCTGCTGGCCAACATCGCGCTGTATGCGGGGCTCTCGCTGTGGCGTCCGCCCTCGGGCGCCGAGGCCAGCCAGGCCTTGCAATTCGTCGATGTCTACCAGCGCGCGCCGGTGTTCTGGCGCGGGCGCGCGCGCGTGGCCGACCTGCGCGGGCTGTGCGAGCGTTTTCTCGGCGCCGAGCGCACTGCGGAACTGCTGGCCGACTACGCGCGGCACAGCGGCGTCGGCGATGTCGCCTCGATCCGCGCCGACGCACGCTTCGTGCATTTCGTCGAGACGCAACTGGCGGGCGTGGTGGGCAGCGCGTCGGCGCGCGCGCTGGTGGCCTCGGTGGCCGAGGAGGACGTGCTCACCCCCGACGAGGTACTCGCCATCCTCGACGAGGCCTCGCAACTGCGCGTGTATTCGCGCGAGCTCGAGCACAAGTCGCGTTCGCTCGAGCAGGCGACGGCGCAACTGCGCGACGCCAACGAACAACTCAAGAGTCTGGACCGGCTGAAGGACGACTTCATGTCCTCGGTGACGCACGAGTTGCGCACGCCGCTCACCTCGATTCGTGCGCTGGCGGAACTGATGCTGGATGCCGAGGACATGGAGTCCGCGCAGCGCCGCCAGTTCGTCGGCATCATCGCGGAGGAGAGCGAACGCCTGTCGCGCCTGGTCAACCAGGTGCTGGATCTGGCCAAGATCGAATCGGGCCATGCCGAATGGTGCAGCGCCGATGTCGACCTTCGCGCCCTGATCGGGAGCGCCGTGGCGACGACGGCCGAGCTGTTTCGCGAGGCGGGTTGCGCGGTGACGGTCGATGCACCGCCCGTGCCTGCCCTGCGCGCGGACGAGGACCGCCTCAAGCAGGTGCTGCTCAACCTGCTTTCCAACGCCGCCAAGTTCGTGCCCCGTGACACGGGACGTGTCGAAATCCGGCTGGTCGAGGCTCCGGATGGCCTCACGGTCACGGTGCGCGACAATGGCCCGGGCATGTCGCCCGAAGATCAGGTGCTTGCCTTCGAGAGATTTCGCCAAGTGGGCGGCGCTGGCCACCGACCGCAGGGCACGGGCCTGGGCTTGCCAATCAGTCGCGAAATCGTGGAGCATTTCGGTGGGCGCATGTGGGTCGAATCGCGTGCCGGCGAAGGCGCCTGTTTCGGGTTCTTCCTGCCTTGGCAGGCACCGATCAAGGAGACGGACGATGGGCAAGACGGTGCTGATCGCCGACGATGAACCGAACATCGTCGTGTCGCTCGAATTCCTGCTCAAGCGCGAGGGCTACCGTGTGCTGATTGCGCGCGATGGCGAGCAGGCACTGCGCATGGTGCGCGAGGAAAACCCCGACCTGATGCTGCTTGACGTGATGATGCCGCTTCTCAGCGGCCACGAGGTGTGCGAGGCCGTGCGGGCCGATCCGGCGCTTGCCGCCACGCGCATCCTCATGCTGACCGCCAAGGGCCGACCCACCGACGTGGCCAAGGGCGAGGCGCTGGGCGCCGATGCCTATGTGACCAAGCCGTTCTCCACGCGCGAGCTGGCCGAGCGGGTGGCCGCGATGCTCGCCGCGCCATGAAGGACAGCCGTGCGGCCTTGCTGCCCGCCGTTGCGGCCGCCCTGGCGCTGGCGGCCTGGATGGCGGCACTGCTGGGGCTGATCTGGCTCACGCTGGCCGATGGCGAGCGCACAGCCCTGCTGGCGGCGCTGCCGCGCCAATGGCCGCTGCTGGCACTGGGCTGGGCGGGTGGCAGCATTGCGTTGGCGTGGGCCTGGCAGCGCTGGATTGCGGCGCCACGGCGCGCGCTGGGGCAACTGGCCGAGCAGACGCGCGCGCTGCTCGCCAGCGGCGCGGCGCCACCGTTGCCCGAAGACGCACAGGCGCGGCAACTGGCCGAACCCATCGGCGCGCTGGCGGCCCAGCGCGACGCGCTGCGCGCCGACATGGTGGCGCAGGTGCGCGAGGCCAGCGGCCGCGTGCAGCAGGAAAGGGACCGCCTGGCAGCGCTGCTGGCCGAGCTGCCGCAAAGCGTGCTGGTGTGCAATCTGGACGGGCGCATCCTGCTGTACAACCAGCGCGCGCACGAACAGCTGGGCACGGCGGTCGGCATCGGTCGCTCGATCCACGCGCTGATCGACCCGGCCCTGCTGGGGCACGTGCTGCAGGGCGCGCGCCAGCGCCTGGCGCAGGGCGATGCCAGCGGCGCCACGCAGTTTGTCACGTACTCGCAGGAGGTGCGGCTGTTGCGCGTGCAGATGACACCGGTGCTGGCCGGTGCTGCCGACGCGGCCACGTCGGCCCAGGCCGGTCGTGCGGTCTCCGGGTTCGTGCTGCTGCTCGACGACGTGACGCAGAGCTTCGCGCAGGAATCCGAGCGCGACCGCGTGCTGGCGGGCCTCACCGAGGGCAGCCGCGCCGGCCTGGCGGCGATCCGCGCCGCGGTCGAGATGCTGGGCTACGACGACGTGGAGCCGGCGATGCGCGAGCGCTTTCTGGGAGTGGTGCGCGAGGAGACCACCCGCATGGGCGCGCGCATCGACGAGCTGGCACGGCGTGCGGCCGATGAAGTGCGCACGCGCTGGCCGCTGGAGAGCATGCTGGGCGAAGAGTTCGTGGTTGCCGCACAGCGCCATCTGCAGCAGCGCAGCGAACGCCAGGTCACGGTGGAAGCAGTGCAGCCGGGATTGTGGTTGCGCGTGGACAGCTACTCGCTGCTGCAGGCGCTGGCCTACCTGGCGCGCCGCCTGGTTGACGAACTCGAGGTGCGTGCGCTGCAGTTGCGCCTGCAGCCGGCTGCGGGCGGCCGGGCGCAACTGGACCTGATCTGGGTCGGCCATGCGGTGAGCACCGAGACCGTGATGGGGTGGGAGCTCGATCCGATGCAGACCGGCACCGAGCGCAGTCAGCTCACCGTGCGCGAGGTGGTGGCGCGCCACGACGGCGAGATGTGGTTTCAGCGCGAGCGCGTAGGGCACCAGGCGTTTTTCCGCTTCCTGCTGCCGCTGGGCGAGGCGCGTGCGAGTGAGAAGGCGACATCGGGTGGCAGCGGCAGTCGGCCCGAGTTTTACGACTTCGACCTGTTTCGGCACCGTGAATCGGACGCTGCGCTCGACGACCGACCGCTGGCCGAGCTGCGCTACACCGTGTTCGACACCGAAACGACTGGCCTCGATCCGGCCGGCGGCGATGTCATCCTGCAGCTGGGCGCGGTGCGTATCGTCAATGGGCGGCTGTTGCCGCAGGAATGCTTCGAGCAGTTGGTCGATCCCGAGCGCGACATCCCCGAGGCCGGCGTGGCAATCCACGGCATCACGCAGGCCATGGTGGCGGCCCAGCCGCGCATCGGCACCGTGCTGTCGGCCTTTCACCGCTTTGCCGAGGACAGCGTGCTCGTCGGGCACAACGCCGCGTTCGACATGAAATTCCTGCAGTTGCAGCAGGAGCGCACCGGCGTCGTGTTCACGCAGGCCGTGCTCGACACGCTGCTGCTGTCGGCGGTGGTGCATCCGAACCAGGAGTCGCACCAGCTGGAGGCGATTGCCGAACGCCTGGGCGTGCCTGTGCACGGGCGCCACACGGCGTTGGGCGACGCGATGGTCACGGCCGAAATCTGGCTGCGCCTGATGGCGCAGCTCGAGGTCATGGGAATCCAGACTTTGCGCCAGGCGCGCGAAGCGGCCGAGCGCACCTGGTACGCCCGACTCAAATATTGAGGAGCGAAAAAAGGCCGGGCGCATGGCCCGGCCTTGTCTTGCGCCAGCGTCATCGTCAGTGCGACGAAGCCTTGGACGCACCCAACCCGGTCTCCGAGCGCACCTGCTGCGCGGGGAAGGCTGCGCGCTCGCTGGCCGCCTGCGCGCTGCGGTCGAGGATGGAGAACAGCCACACCCCGACGAAGCCGATGGTCATCGAGAACAGCGCCGGCGAGGTATAGGGGAACCAGGCACTGCCCTTGGGATTGCCCAGCGTGGCTTCCCACACCGAGGGCGAGACGATGGTCAGGCCCACCGACGAGATCAGGCCCAGAAAGCCGCCGATCACCGCGCCCTTGGTGGTGCAATCCTTCCACAGCACCGACAGCATCAGCGGCGGCAGATTGGCCGAGGCGGCCACGGCGAAGGCCAGCGACACCATGAAGGCGATGTTCTGGTTCTCGAATGCGATGCCCAGCAGCACCGCGATCACGCCCAGGGTCAGGGTGGTGATGCGCGAGACGCGCAACTCGGCGGCACTGTCGGCCTTGCCCTGCTTGATCACGGTGGAGTACAGGTCGTGCGAGACGGCTGAGGCGCCCGAGAGCGTCAGGCCCGCCACCACGGCCAGAATGGTGGCAAAGGCCACGGCCGAGATGAAGCCGTAGAACACGTCGCCCCCCACGCTCTTGGCCACCAGCACCGCCGCCATGTTGGCCGTGCCCGCGCCGCCCTTGATCACGCCCTTGGCGGTGTCGGCCATCTCGGGGTTGGACAGCACGAGCGTGATGGCGCCAAAGCCGATGATGAAGATGATGACGTAGAAGTAGCCGATCCAGGTGGTGGCCCAAAACACGCTTTTGCGCGCTTCCTTGGCGTCGGGCACGGTGAAGAAGCGCATCAGGATGTGCGGCAGCCCCAGGGTCCCGAACATCAGCGCCATGCCGAAGCTGATGGCCGAGATCGGATCCTTGATGAAGCCGCCCGGTCCCATGATGGCCAGGCCCAGTTTGCTGGCCACGTCGCTGGCCGCACCGCCACTTTGGGCGATTTGCGTCTTCACGCGCACGCCGTCGGCAAACAGCGCCTCGGGGCTGAAGCCGTACTTGGCCAGCACCATGAAGCCCATGAAGGTCACGCCCGCCAGCAGCAGGCAGGCCTTGATGATCTGCACCCAGGTGGTGGCCGTCATGCCGCCGAACAGCACGTAGA
>CAZGOL010000137.1:0-6851 GCA_964527755.1 uncultured Ottowia sp. | reverse complement strand
ACCCGCTGGCATTGCGCAGACGACTGTACAAGACGGAGGCGCTGGTGGTGCCGCCGTCGTTGCGCATCACCAGCGAACTGCTCGACTTCGCCCCCAAGCTGGCGGTGATCGGCCGCATCTACGAAGGCGCCGACAACATCGACTTCGAGGCCTGCCAGCGCCGTCGCGTGCGCGTGGTGCAGGCGTCGACCGCCACCGCGCGCGCGACCGCCGAATTCATGCTGGGCTCGCTGCTCAATCTGTTCAGGCCCCGTGCGTACGCGAGCATGAACGGTGCGAGCACACCAACGGTGCGACCGGGGCGGGAAATCAACGACAGCGTGATCGGTCTCTTCGGCCTGTCGCCCCCGGCTCAGATGCTGGCGCCAATGCTGCTGGCGATGGGCGCGCGGGTGGTCGGCTACGAGCCGGCGCTGCATCGCAGCTCGGAGCTGTGGAGCCGTCTGGGCGTACAGCCGCTGGCGATCAACGACATGCTGCAGACGGCGGACGCGGTGGCGATGCAGATCGTCTATGTGTCGCGCTACCACGGTTTGGTGGGCGAGCGGCTGTTGTCGGCGTGCAAGCCCGGCCAGTTGTGGGCCTGCGCCAGTCGCGCCTCGATTTTCGAGTTGCAGGCGCTGGCGCAGACGCTGCGGTCGGGCCGCATCGCAGCGCTGAACCTGGACAGCGACGACCCCGTGCTGGCCAACCCCGAGAGCCCGTTGCGAGGCTTGCCTAATTTGCAGGTCACGGCGCGTGTGGCGCCGCGCACGCAGGAATCGTGGTTGCGCGGCAGCTGGTTTCTGGCCGATCGCCTGCACGAGACCTTGCAGACGATCACCAGAAATGACGCTTGGGGTGGCGGGGTGGTGAGCGCCCCGATTCGCCAGGAGTAGGCGCAGGCGGGCGCGTCGCGCTCAGCCCAGGCGGTCCAGCTGGGTCCGGATCTTCTGCAGCGCCGCGCCGAAGTCGGTCACCCGCTTGTTCTCCTGTTCGATGACCGCCGGTGGCGCCTTGGCGGCGAAGGCCGGATTGGCCAGCTTGGCCTGCGCCTTGGCCAACTCGCCCGCCAGACGATCCGCTTCCTTGGTCAGACGCACCTTCTCCGCCGCGACGTCGATGTGCACGAACAGCGCCAGGCGCGCGTCTCCCACCACCGCCACCGGCGCCGCCAGGGTGGCTGCCGACCATTCGGCCTCGGCATCGAACACCCTGACTTCGCCGAGCTTGGCCAACGCCTGCAACGCGGCGGCATGGCCGGCAATGAATGCCGCATCACCCAGCGCGAACAACGGCACGCGCTGCGCGGGCGACACGCCCATTTCGCCACGCAGGTTGCGGCAGGCATCGACCAGCACCTTCAGGTGGGCGATCTCGGCCTCGGCGGCCTCGTCGATGTTGGTGGCCTGCGCTTCGGGGTAGGGCGCGATGGCAATGGTGTCGCCGCTCTTGCCGGCCACGGGCGCCACGGCCTGCCACAGCGCCTCGGTCACGAACGGGATGATGGGGTGCGCCAGGCGCAGGATGGCTTCGAGCACGCGAACCAGGGTGCGGCGCGTGGCGCGCTGCTGCGCGGGGGTACCGGTCTGGATCTGCACCTTGGCGATCTCCAGGTACCAGTCGCAGAACTCGTTCCAGACATAGTCGTAGATGGCGTTGGCGGCGGTATCGAGCCGGTAGTCCGCAAAACCCTTGGCCACGGCAGCTTCCGTTTTTTGCAGCCGGCTGACGATCCAGCGGTCGGCGGCGCTGCGCTCGACGGCGGTGTCGCCTTCGATGCCGCAGTCGTGGCCCTCACAGTTCATCAGCACGAAGCGGCTCGCGTTCCACAGCTTGTTGCAGAAGTTGCGGTAACCCTCGCAGCGCTTGCTGTCGAAGTTGATCGTGCGCCCCAGCGTGGCCATGGCGGCGAAAGTGAAGCGCAGTGCGTCGGCGCCGTAGCCGGGGATGCCGTCGGGGAACTCCTTCTTCGTGTTCTCGCGCACCCTGGGCGCGGTCTCGGGCTTGCGCAGGCCCGTCGTCCGCTTGTCCAGGAGGGGCTCCAGCGCGATGCCGTCGATCAGGTCCACCGGGTCGAGCACGTTGCCCTCGCTCTTGCTCATCTTCTTGCCGTGCGCGTCCAGCACCAGGCCATGGATGTAGACGTCCCTGAACGGCACCTGGCCCGTGAAGTGCGTCGTCATCATGATCATCCGGGCGACCCAGAAGAAGATGATGTCGTGGCCGGTGACGAGGACGGAGGAGGGCAGATAGAGCGACAGGTCCTCGGTTTTCTCCGGCCAGCCCAGGGTAGAGAACGGGACAAGCGCCGACGAGTACCAGGTGTCCAGCACGTCCTCGTCGCGCGTGAGTGGTCCAGAATGTCCAGCCATTTCGGCCTTCGCGCGCGCCTCGTCTTCGCTGCGTGCCACGAAAATCGAACCGTCGTCGCCGTACCAGGCCGGAATCTGGTGGCCCCACCAGAGCTGGCGGCTGATGCACCAGTCCTGGATGTTGTTCATCCACTGGTTGTAGGTGTTGACCCACTGCTCGGGCACGAAGCGCACGGCGCCGGACCGCACGGCGTCGATGGCTTTTTGCGCGATGCTCTTGCCGGTCTCGTCCGGTTTGCTCATGGCGACGAACCATTGATCGGTGAGCATTGGTTCGATCACCTGACCGGTGCGCGCGCAGCGCGGCACCATCAGCTTGTGTTTTTTGGTCTCGACCAGCAGGCCCTGCGCCTGCAAGTCGGCCACGACGGCCTTGCGCGCGGCAAAGCGCTCCAGGCCCTGGTACGGCGCAGGCGCCTGCTCGTTGATGTGCGCGTCGAGTGTCAGCACCGGGATCATCGGCAGCCCATGGCGCTGGCCCACCGCGTAGTCGTTGGCGTCGTGCGCCGGCGTGACCTTGACCACGCCGGTGCCGAAGTCCTTGTCCACATAGTCGTCGGCGATCACCGGGATGGCGCGGCCCACCAGCGGCAGCGTCACGGTCTTGCCGATGAAGCGCCGGTAGCGCTCGTCATCGGGGTGCACCATCACGGCCACGTCGCCCAGCATCGTCTCGGGGCGCGTGGTGGCCACCACGAGCTTGTCACCGCTGCCGTCGGCCAGGGGGTAGGCGATGTGCCACAGAAAACCGTCTTCCTCCGCGCTTTCCACTTCCAGGTCGCTGACGGCGCTTTTCAGCTCGGGGTCCCAGTTGACCAGCCGCTTGCCGCGATAGATCAGGCCTTGTTCGTACAGGCGAACGAACGTTTCGGTCACCACCTTCGACAGTTTGTCGTCCATGGTGAAGTACTCGTGGCCCCAGTCCACGCTGGCGCCCATGCGGCGCATCTGCTGCGTGATCGTGCTGCCCGACTGTTGCTTCCAATCCCAGACGCGGATGACGAAGTTCTTGCGGCCCAGATCGTGCCGGCTCGTGCCTTGCGCCTGAAGCTGGCGCTCGACCACGATCTGCGTGGCGATGCCGGCGTGGTCGGTGCCCGGCACCCACAGCGTGTTGAAGCCGCGCATGCGGTGGTAGCGCGTCAGGCTGTCCATGATCGTCTGGTTGAACGCATGGCCCATGTGCAGCGTGCCGGTGACGTTGGGCGGCGGCAATTGCACCGCAAAGTTGCGGCCTGCGGCGGCGGCGTCCGGGTCCGCCCGACCCGAGCCCCGCCAGCCGGCGTGTCCGAGGCCGCGGCGCTCCCACTCTGCTCCCCAACGCGCCTCGATCGGCGCGGGCTCGAAGGACTTGGACAGGGACTGAAGGCGCACTTGCGCGGCGGGCTCGGACATGGCGGGCTGGAATCGGGGTGGGGAGCAGCCCGTGACGCAGGCTGGAAACGAATGGATTCTAGCTTTCGACGACCAACGGTGAGGCCCGCAGTTGCCTGGAGAAATGAAAGCCGAACATCGATCCAGATGGCAATGGAATTGCCGAACCAGCTATCAATACAGTAGTGATTCGCAAAATCCGCAACGAAGCGGACACGAGCGACCCGCGACCGGCGTGCGCGAAGTCTCTTGCCTAGAATCGTGTCCGATGCTCGACGAGTCCGATGTTCTGCTGCTCACACGCGAGGTGCTGGTCGCCGTCTTCGCGTTGTCGGCTGTCTTCGGCGCCGTGATGCAGCGCACCGGCTTTTGCACCATGGGCGCGGTGGCCGACGTGGTGACCATGGGTGAATGGACCCGGATGCGCCAGTGGGCGCTGGCGGCGGGCGTGGCGGTGCTGGGTTTTGCGCTGCTGGCGGCCGGCGGCTGGATCCGATCGGCGGACACCGTCTACGCCGATTCGCGCTGGATGTGGCTGTCCTCGCTGACGGGTGGCGGACTGTTTGGGGTCGGCATGGTGCTGTCTTCGGGTTGCGGCAGCAAGAACCTTGTGCGCATGGGCACCGGCAATCTGAAGGCGCTGGTGGTGTTCATCGTGATGGCCATGTCGGCTTACATCACCCTGCGCGGCGTCACCGCCGTGCTGCGCGACGGCACGGTCGACCGCGTGTTCGTCGCGTTCTCGACGCCGGCAACGCTGGGGCATCTGTCGGCAGCCTACCTGGGCTGGAGTTTGCCGGCCGCGTTGCTGGCGATGGCGTTGCTGGTGGGCGGAGCCCTGATCGCATGGGCGCTCTCGGGCCCCGAATTCATGCGCGCCAACAACCTGCTGGCCGGTGTCGGGATCGGCACGGTGATCGTTGGCGTGTGGTGGGTCGCCGGATCTCTGGGCCACGTCGCCGAGCACCCGCTGACGCTGGAAGCAACCTACCTCGGCTCGCGTTCGGGCCGCATGGAGTCGCTGACGTTCACCGCGCCACTGGCGTGGGCCATCGACTGGCTGATGTACTTCAGCGACAGCAACCGGCACCTCGGCATTGCCGGCGTGTCGGTGGCGGGGGTGGTGGCCGGCGCGTTCGTGCATGCACTGCTCACGCGCCGCTTGCGCTGGGAAGGCTTTCGCGACACCGAGGACCTGGCCACCCATCTGATCGGCGCCGTGCTCATGGGGGTTGGTGGCGTCACGGCGCTGGGTTGCACCATCGGACAGGGACTGAGCGGCGTGTCCAACCTGAGCCTGACCAGCTTCAGCGCGGTCGCCAGCATCATCGCGGGTGCGGTCGCGACACTTCGTGTCCAGACTTGGCGACTGGAGCGCCAGGCGTGAGCGCTCGAGTGGGTGATGATGCCGAGCGGCGCTTCGCAGGCCTGGCGCGCCTGTATGGCGCCGAAGGCGCGCGGCGCATTCGCGCGGGCCGGGTTGCGGTCGTTGGCATCGGGGGCGTCGGGTCGTGGACGGTGGAGGCTCTGGCGCGCAGTGGCGTGGGAGAGCTCACCCTCATCGACATGGACCATGTGGCCGAATCCAACGTCAACCGGCAGATCCACGCGCTCACCGAGACGCTCGGCCAGGCCAAGGTGACGGCGATGCGTGTGCGGGTGGCGCAGATTCACCCGGATTGCCGCGTGCGCGAGGTCGACGCCTTCGTCGAACGGGACAATTGGCCCGCCCTGTTGCCCGCGCCGGTCGACGCGCTGGTCGACGCCTGCGACCAGGTTGCTGCCAAGGTGGCGCTGGCGGCGTGGGCGCGCGAACACGGGATCGGCTTCATCACGGTCGGCGCCGCCGGCGGCAAGCGGCTGGGGGAGGGCGTTGAGCTCGCCGATCTGGCGCGCGTGACGCACGATCCATTGCTGGCCCAGATGCGCTACCGGCTGCGCCGACACCACGGAGCGGCCGCCGGCGGTCAGCCCATGGGCGTGGCCTGCGTGTTCAGTCGCGAAGCCGTTGCCCTGCCGTCCGCGTGCGAATCGGCTGCCGAAGTCGACGGCGCGCTCAGTTGCCACGGCTACGGTTCGAGCGTGGCGGTCACCGCGACCTTCGGAATGTGCGCCGCGGGCTGGGTGTTGGGTCGGCTGGCGGAGGGCACCGGGAAAACGGTTCTATAATCGCTGGCTTTCCTGGATTCACCGAGCGGTGGGTCCGCCGGGTAGAGGGGGTCGTTAGCTCAGTCGGTAGAGCAGCGGACTTTTAATCCGTTGGTCGCGCGTTCGAGTCGCGCACGACCCACCAGACAACCCGGGTGAAGGCGTGCTGCTGACGCCAGCAGCATGGGGTCTTCCCAAGGCATCCGGCCCGCCGGGGCAAAGCGGGACCGGTTCCAACCGGAACGCGATCTTCCCCTCGTTCAATTGCCCCGGTGAGTGTCCAGCCCATGAGTCGTACCAGAGCTTCCGCGCCCTCCAAGGCCGAATCCGGCGCCAGGACATCCGGTGCCCGGGCGCCACGGGTCATCAAGAAGTACCCCAACCGAAGGCTGTACGACACCGACACGTCGGCGTACATCACGCTGGCGCAGGTGCGTGAGTTGGTCATGAAGCGCGATCGTTTCGTGGTGCGCGATGCGCGGACCGGAGACGACCTGACGCGCAGCATCCTGCTGCAGATCATCCTCGAGCAGGAGGCGGGCGGCGTGCCGATGTTCAGCCAGCAGGTGTTGGCCGACATCATCCGCTTTTACGGGCACGCGATGCAGGGATTCGTGGGTGCTCTGCTCGAGAAAAACATCCAGACCGTCGTCGAGATCCAGTCCAGGGTGGCCGAGCAGTCGGGCGGGTTCAACCCGGAGTTGTGGGCGCAGTTTCTGCAGTTGCAGTCGCCGCTCATGCAAGGCCTGCTGGGGAGTTACCTGGAGCAGAGCAAGGCCTTGTTCCTGCAGATGCAGGGGCAGATGGGCCAGCAGGCCGAGCAGATGCTGCAGGCGTTTGGCATCAAGCGCTGAACCGCGCGGCGATGCCCGGCGCCGGGGGACAAAAAAGGCCACCCGGAGGTGGCCTTGCTTGCGTGGCGCCATCTGGTATGTTCGGCGCTTGTTTTTTTCTTGGTGCCCAGGAGAGGACTCG
>CAZGOL010000136.1:0-6870 GCA_964527755.1 uncultured Ottowia sp. | reverse complement strand
GTCTTGCCCGGCGCTGGCGCCATTTGGACGCACATCAATCTGCGATGCTGCTCTCGATCTTATCCAGGCCCGTGTGTCCGGGTCAAAAGAAAAGGTTGCGTTGAAAGTCTTGGCGAGCCCATGAGGTTACATCAAGATACATTCTGGGAAAAATTTTTGGCGGTTACATCCGTCGATCGTCAAGGGGTTCGCATGGGTGTCGTTCAGAAGCCCGGGTTGTGGTGGAGTTCGGTTGCCACCGCCCTCCTGCTCGTCGGCTGTGGTGGCAGCGATCCCGAAGTCGACTTGGTGACCATCGAAGGCCGGGTCAGCTACGACTTCGTTCCGGCCACGACGGAAGTGGGGTTGAACTATGCGGGCGTCGTGGCTCGGGCCGCGCGCGGCGTGCAGGTGGTTGCGGTTGCTGACGACGGACAGGAAATCGCTGTCGGCCGTGCTGGCGCGGACGGTGGTTTTACGCTCACGGTGCCTGCCCGCACCTCGGTTCGCCTGCGTGCCAAGGCGCGCCTGCTGCAACCGCCGGGCGCGGGGCCCAGTTGGGACTTCAGCATTCGCGACAACACCTCCGCCGGCTTCACAGGGGGCAACGCAGCCCTGTATGCGGTGCAGGGCGACGCTTTCGACAGCGGCAGCGACGCGACCCTGAAGCGGGATCTGCACGCGGGCTCGGGCTGGACGGGCAGCAGCTACGGCAAGCCCCGTGCGGCGGCGCCGTTCGCGATCCTCGACCAGTTCTATTCCGCGATCGAGAAGATGCGTGCCGTGGATCCCCAGGTGAGCTTTCCGCCGATGAACGCCTACTGGAGCATCAACAATCGCCCCGCGGCCGGGGATCTGTCCCAAGGCGAGATTGGCACCAGTCATTGGCAGTCCGAAGGAAGCACTCCCGGCCTGTTCATCCTGGGCAACCAGGACGTGGACACCGACGAATACGACACTGGTGTGGTGGTGCATGAATGGGGCCACTATTTCGAGTCACGCCTGGCGCGCTCGGACAGCATCGGCGGCCCGCATACGCCCAGCGATGCGCTGGACATGCGCCTGGCCTTTGGCGAAGGCTGGGGCAATGCGTTGGCCGGCATGGTGCGCGACGACCCGAACTACATCGACACCATCGGCCCGGAGCAGTCCCTGTTGGGGCTGGTGATGGATCTTAATGTCATTCCCGACTCGGTACCTCGGGGCTGGTTCAACGAGTCTTCGGTGCAGACTCTGCTCTACAAGGTCTATCGCGCGCCCGAACTCGGCTTCGCCGACCTCTACCGCGTGATGACCGGCCCGCAAAAGAACACCCCCGCCTTCACCAGCCTGTTTTCGTTCGCAACCTATCTGCGGGTCGGCGCGGGCGCACAGGGCCAGACCGTGCTCGACGGCCTGCTCGCGGGCATCCAGACGGTCAACGGCACGCAGCTCGACATCTGGGGTACCCACCAGAGCTGGCCGGCGAGCCTGGCGGACAAGTCCCAGTACGCGGACCGGGTGCTGCCGATCTACACGCCGTTGACCGTGGGTGCGGCACCCACCCGGACGTGCGCCACCGATGGCCTTGGGGCGGACGGCAACAAGCTGGGCAACCAGCGCTTCCACCGGTTTGCCGTTGCGAGCAGTGGCGTCTACACGCTCGCGATCGTCGATGGCGGTGTTCAGAGGATCAGTCTGCGCAACAGCAGTGGGGTGGTGACATTGGAGAAAGTCGATGACCGCAGCGCCAGGGCCACCTTGAAGCCGGACGACTACGTCATCGCAATCGCGCCCGAGCCGTTGAACTCCTGTGTTTCCATCCGCGTGTTTCAGTGAGGACACCGCCATGAAGCCGTCTATTGCAATTCGTCGTGTGGCGCTGGTCTGCATTGGACTGATCTTGCTGCCCGGATGCGGTGTCGCCGGCGGTTCCGCGACCGCACAGGTTCAAGGCGCCACTTCGGCCACGGCCAAGCCGGGGGCCGGCCTTGCGGTGCAGGCGCTGGGCACCACCGCGTTCGCCAGCGGCGCCAGCGCCCGGGTGAACCTGAGTTTTCTCCATGCGCTGCCCGGCACGACCCTGACCGTGGCTTACCGCACCGAACCCGGCGTGGTGCTCGAAAGTGCAGCGCAGGCAACCCTTCCAGTGGATGCGCGTGGGATGGCCACCGATGCACCGTTGCTGCGCGGCACGGCGGACGGCAGGCACTACCTGAACGTCTTTGTGACGCAGGATGGAGCGCCTCGGCAGCCGCAGCGGGCGGTGTCCATTCCGGTGACATTCGGTGAAGCATCAGCGCAAAAAAAGACCACTTCATCTCCGGGAAGCGCCGCAGTGGTGACGCCTGCGGGCGAATCGCTGGTGATCCTGCCAGCCAGCCCCCGTCGCGACTGAAGTCGGGCGCGGCCGGCCGGATCGCCGGCCGAGTGACGAAGCAAACCACAGCCCCATGGATCACGATTTCTGGTTGCAATGCTGGCGCGAAGGCCGTACCGGGTTCCATCAGGCTCGGGTGTTGCCGCTGCTGCAAAAGCATTGGCCGACGCTGGGCGTGCCCCGGGGCGGTCGCGTCTTCGTGCCGCTTGCGGGCAAGTCGCTGGACATGGCCTGGCTGGCTGCGCAGGGGCATCGGGTGCTGGGGGTCGAGCTCTCCCCACTGGCCGTACAGCAGTTCTTCACCGAGCACGGGCTGATGCCGGCGACGCATGAATCGCGCTACGGTACGCACTGGGTAGCCGGTGGCATCGAGCTGATTTGCGGCGATGTCTTTGGCCTGGATGCCGCGGTGCTGGCCGATTGCGCCGCAGTGTACGACCGTGCCGCGCTGATCGCGCTGCCGCCCGACGTCCGCCAGCGCTACGTTGCGCAGGTGCAGACACTCTTGCGCTCCGGTGCCAGGGGATTGCTGGTGACGCTGGAATACCCGCAGCAGCAGATGCAGGGGCCACCGTTCGCCGTCGATGAGGCGGAGGTGATCGGGCGGTATGCCGCCGACTGGGAGGTCCGGTTGCTCGAGCGGCGCGACATTTTGCCGCTCGAACCGGGCTTTGTGGCGCGTGGCCTGAGCGCGCTCGACACCGCCGTGTATCGTCTACGGAGGCGCGGCTCGCGGTAGCGCCGTCGCCGTGCGCGCCGCCGGCGGCGTAGCATTGCCGGTCATCACCTTGCCAAATCGATCATGAACCCATCCACCCAGATCCAGCGCGCCGAGCACTTTCGCACCTTGCACGACCGGCGGCGGATCCTGCTGCTCCCCAACGCCTGGGATGCCGGCAGCGCCGCGGTCTTTGCCAATCTCGGTTTCGCTGCCATCGCGACCACCAGCGGCGGCATGGCGTGGTCGCTGGGCCATGCCGACGGGGAGGAGTTGCCGCTCGAAGATCACCTGGCTGCGATCCGGCGCATGGTGCGCGTCATCGACGTGCCGCTGACGGTCGATTTCGAGGCGGGCTACGGAGCCACGCCTCAGGCGGTGTCCGAGAACGTGCACGCCGCCATCGACGCCGGCGTGGCCGGCATCAACCTCGAGGATGGCGTTCGCCATGAGCGTGTGCGGCCGATCGATGACGCCGCCAGCCGCGTGGCGGCGGCGCGTGAGGCAGCCAGGCGCGCGGGCGTACCCATTGTCATCAATGCACGGGTGGACCTCTGGATGGTGCCGGCAACCGGCAGCGAGGCCGAGCGCATTGATGAGGCGGTGCGCCGTGCCCACGCCTACCTCGCGGCCGGGGCTGATTGCGTCTATCCGATTGGCGTGTCCGATGCGGCGACCATTGAGGCGCTGGCCGCGGCCATCGACGCACCGATCAACATCGGTGCGCGTCCTGGCCTGCCGCCGCTGGCCGAACTGGCACGGCTTGGGGTGGCGCGCGTGAGCACGGCCACGCGCCTGGCGACGCTGGCTTTTTCGGCGGCGCGCGATGCGGCCCGGGCAGTCCAGGCCGATGGCGGCTGGAACGGGCTGGACGCTCCATTCAACTATCCGGACATGCAGCGGCTGTTCGCCGATCACCACTGAGGTCGCCACGTTGCGATCGGCCTGGCGTATCGTGGCGGATAGGGCAGCAAGAACGACTCGGGTCGTGGCGGCGCGTTCGTCACACGACCGGCGCAAGCCCGGATGTGCGGGCTGAACCGGATCCGGTCGCTGGAGGATTGACCATGCGAATATTCGGACTCTTGGGCTTGGTGGTGGCGCTGGCCATCGTCGGCTGGATCGCGAAGCGGCAACTCACCGACACGCGCATCGCGCTGCCTGTATCGGCGCCCCCTGCGACCGGGGCCGCCGGCGGCAATACGGCCGCGCAGATCCGCCAGGTACCTCAGCAGTACAAGGAGCTGATCGAGAACGCCATGCAGCCGCCGGCACGCGAGGTGCCGGCGGATGCGCAATAGACCGGGTGGCCGCGCCGCGCGCTCCCCCCGCCCGTGGATGGCTGGGTGCCGGTCAGTGCGGACCCACGCGGCCGCTGCCGTCGTGCATCCAGCGTGCCTGTTGTGGCGCCTTCTTGGTTCGGTCCCATTCCTCAAGCATTTCCCACTTGACGCGGTCGAGCTCCTTGTCCATCTCGGGCGTCGCCGTATTGGCCGCCAGCTCCAGACGGTGGCCCGACGGGTCGCGGAAGTAGATCGACTGAAACAGCGTGTGATTGACGGGGCCCAGGACTTCGACGCCGCCGGCCTCGAGCTTGGCCTTGGCCTTCATCATCGTGTCGACCGAATCGACCTTGAGCGCCAGGTGCTGCGTCCAGGACGGCGTGTTGGCATCAGACGGCGCGATCATGTCGGGTTTGGTCGGCAGCTCGAAAAACGCCAGGATGTTGCCCCCACCGATGTCGATGAAGATGTGCATGTACGGATCGGGTTCCTTGGTGGAAGGAACTTCGTCCTCCGCAATGGCAAGGATGAAGTTGGCGTCGAGGTGTTTTTGGTACCACTCGACGGTTTCCTTTGCGCTCTTGCAGCGGTAGGCAACGTGGTGAACGCCGTTGAGCATGGCCATGAGAGTCTCCTTGGAGTCGGTGAAAAATGGAACGAAAGTCGGTCAGACGCCCTGGCGCGCGATCCGCATGGCTTCGCGCAGGGTGCCGATGTCGCCGATGTGGTTGGCCAGAAGCAGCACCAAGCGGGCGTTGACCTGGGTGCTTTGCTCGTCGGTCAGATCGCGGTGCGTCTCGATCAGGGCCTCGTAGAAATCGTCGCCGGGCGTGTACGCCTGGATGTAGCGGCGGCCGGCTTCACTGAAGTTGGGCTGGGTATTGAGGGACATAGGGGGTCTCCTTGTGGGTTTCAGGCGTTGCCCGTCGCGCGTGCCAGGGCGGCCTGCAACTTGGCCGAATCGAGCTGGCGCCAGCGGCCGGCCACGTGCTGGTCGGGGCGCGCCAGGTAGGTCGTGCCCGGTTTCATGTCGTAGCGCTCGGCCACGCGGTGCTTGTCGTCGATCAGCGTGCGGATGCCGCTGGGCGCCTGGCCTTTGGCCGCGACCACGATGGGTTCGATGGCGATCCCCGGACTGCCGAGCGCACCCAGTGTCTTGACGGTGTCGGCGTCGAGCGTGCTGGCGTCCTCAACGTAATGGATGGCCTGGAACCGGTTGCCCAGGTGCTGCAGCAACCAGTTGCCGCCCGCTGCCCGAACCGGGGCGTCGGCCATCGGCGCACCGGGAATCATGTCGCCCGCGAACGCTTCGATGTCGGGCGTGTTCAGGCTGGAGTCGACCAGCCAGCTCGGCACCGACAGGCGTCCTGAATTGACCAGCGAGCGGGCGAACGGATGGTGCTCGGCGAGTTCGAGCACGGCGTTGCGAAAGATCTTGCTGATGTTGCTCTTGGGCGTGATGAAGTCGGTCGAGCGCGTCGAGTTCAGGATGTTCTCGTCGGCAGCGTAGACGCGCTCCTCACTGTAGGTGTCGAGCAGCGTGGCCGGAGCCTTGCCGTCCATCACCAGCTTGAGCTTCCAGACCAGGTTGTCGGTGTCCTGGATGCCGCTGTTGGCGCCGCGCGCGCCGAAGGGCGAGACCTGGTGCGCCGCGTCGCCGACGAACAGCACGCGCCCGTGGTTGAAGCGGTTCATGCGCCGGCACTGGAAGGTGTAGACGCTGACCCATTCCAGCTCGAACTCGCGGTCGTCACCCAGCATGGCCTTGATGCGCGGAATGACGTTCTCGGGCTTCTTCTCCTCGACCGGGTCGGCTTGCCAGCCGAGCTGGAAGTCGATGCGAAACACGTTGTCGGCCTGGCGGTGCAGCAGCACGCTCTGGTTGCGGTGAAAGGGCGGGTCGAACCAGAACCAGCGCTCGGTCGGGAAGTCGGCGTTCATCACCACGTCGGCGATGAGAAAGCGGTCCATGAAGATCTTGCCCTCGATGTCCAGGCCCATCATGGCGCGGATCGGGCTGGAGGCGCCGTCGGCCACGATCAGCCAGTCGGTCGTGAGCGAATACGAGCCCTCGGGCGTCTCCACGCGCACCGCCACCAGGGTGTCGCCCGGCGTCACCGAGACCGCGTGGCTGAGAAAGCGCATCTCCAGGTTGGGCAACTGGCGCGCGCGCTCGACCAGATAGTCCTCCAGGTAGTACTGCTGCAGGTTGATCATGCCCGGGCGGTGGTGATCGCTCTCGGGGCGCAGGTTGAAGTTGAAGACCTCGTCCTCGCGCAGGAAGGTGCGGCCCACGTCCCAGCTGATGCCTTTTTGCACGAACTTCTCGCCGCAGCCCATGCGGTCGAGCACCTCCAGCGCGCGCTTGGCGTAGCACACGGCGCGCGAACCGACGGAGACCGTGTCGTCCTTGTCCAGTAGCAGCACGCTCTGGCCCTGCTGAGCCAGGTCGATGGCGGCCGACAGGCCGACCGGGCCGGCGCCGATGACGACCACCGGGTAGTGGCCCGGCTTGCCAGTGGCGATTTCGG
>CAZGOL010000135.1:0-6911 GCA_964527755.1 uncultured Ottowia sp. | reverse complement strand
GCCCGCTTGCGTCAGGCGTAGGTGACCCAGTCGCGATACGCCGGCGCATCCAGGTGCGGCAGCGTGTTGTAGGTCAGCAGCGTGTGGCGGCGCTTGCTGAACACCAGCTCGCTCACGGCCGAATTGCGATAGCGCATGTTGAGTTCGATCGTCGTCTTCGCCGGCGTCGCCAGCAACTGGCTGACGGCGGTCGCGATCGGGCCGCCGCTGGAAACCAGCAGCACCCGTCCGCGATGGTGCTCGCGCACGTGGTCGAGTGCCGACGTGACTCCCTGCACGAAACCGCTCCAGCTCGGCATGCCCGCCGGTTCGGCGTCGCCCTGCATCCACGCCGCCAGACCCGCGCGCAGCAGCAGAAAGTGCTCGCGCACTCGCTCCGGTGAGTCGGGCCGGGGCAGGGGATCGGGGTGGATTGCCTGGATCAGCGCATGGCTGTCGTACTCGTTCAGGCCGGGCCACTGCACATGCGGCACGCCGCGCAGCCCCGCGCCCTCGGCGATGCCGTGCCAGGTCTGCACCTGCCGGCGCAGGGTTCCGGTGAGCGCGGCATCGAACGCCAATTCGGCACCGAACCGATCGCGCCAGTACTCGCCCAGCCGGCGCGCCTGACGCCAGCCGAGTTCGCTCAGCTGGTCGTAGTTGGCGGCGCCGAAACTGGCCTGCCCGTGGCGCACGAGGTACAGCGTCCCCATGCCACCGATTCTGATCGAAACGCTGCCTCCGGTGCGTCCCGACTGCGACAGCAGCTATGGTTCCGATAGTACTTCGGCCATCACCGCGGCATCGACATTGGCGCCGGTGAGCGCCACGCCGACGCACTGGCCGCGCAGCGAGGAGCGCTGCTGCAGCGCGCCGGCCAGCGCCGCCGCCCCGGCGCCCTCCGCAAGGTTGTGCGTGTCGATGTACAGCGCGCGCATGGCCTGGGCAACCTCGTCGTCGCTCACCTGCACGATCCGCTCGAGCCCGCGTGCCAGCACGGCCAGCGCCCCCGCGTCGGCGCGACGCACCGCCATGCCATCGGCCAGACGGGTGCTGACCGGCGATTCGACGACGCGGCCGGCGGCAATCGAATCGGCGTAGGTCGACGCGTGGCGACTGACCACACCGACAATGCGCGCACGATGCCCCAGCGCCTCGCGCGCCGCAATGGCCGCCACCGCGCCCGACCCCAGTCCGATCGGCACGTAGACCACGTCGAGTTCGGGCAACGCGCGCAGCAGTTCCCACCAGTAGGTCGCCACGCCCCGCACCAGGTCGGCGTGAAAGCTGGGGACCATCAACGCGCCACGCTCGGCGGCCAACTGGCGCGCGTGTTCCTGGCTGGCGGTGAAGTCGTCGCCGTGCTCCACCAGCTGGACACCCAGCGCGCGCATGGCGGCGTTTTTCTCCGGCGAGTTGCCGCGCGGCACAACGATGGTGCAGCGCACGCCATGCGCACGCGCGGCCCAGCCGATGCTCTGGCCGTGGTTGCCGCGGGTGGCGCTGATCACCTCGGCCGGCAGCGCCCCCCGCCGCGCCAGCCCATCGAAGAAGGTCAGGCCGCCGCGAATCTTGAAGGCACCCACCGGCGTGTGGTTCTCGTGCTTGACCCAGCAGTCGGCGCCCAGCCGCTCGGACAGCAGCGCCCAGCGGTATTGCGGGGTGGGCGCGAACACTCGATGAACCAGCTGCGCGGCGGCCTCGATCTCGGCCAGAGTGGGGAGGATGAGTTCAGTGGATGTCATGACAACCTCAGATCAGGATTCGGCCGCGGGGTGTCAGCAGCTCGGCCTGCACACGCGCCACCGCGGCCTCCTCTGCCGCCACGTCGGCCAGGCCGATGCTCGCCAAAGCCTCGTGCAGACGTCGCGCCTGGGGATGCTGCAGACGCAAGCCCTGCAACCGCACCCCGCTCTCCGGCATGGCCGCCGCGGGATGTACCGTGCCCCACTCGATCAGGGTCGGCAGGCAGCCATCGAACAGGCGCTGGCCATCGGGGCGCACGGCAATTTGCCATTCGAGCAGGCCACGATCGGTCATGCGGCTGGCCTGCAACGGCTCGCCGCGCTCGATCCCCTGCGCGGCGAGGGTGGCAACGGCCTGGACCAGGCTGGGTACGCGCGCCACCCAGTGAATCAGGCGCGGACCCTGCCCGCGCACCTCGGCGCGCAACCGATCGTCGTCCATGTCGAACCAACGGGTCCGTGCCAGCGGCGGGGCCTGCGGATCGACGGCAATGATCTCCAGGTAAGCAAGCTCGAACGCCGGCGTGCCGATCGCCAACAGACTGTTGTGCGTGCCGAACAGCGGATGCCGGCCACCGGGCGCCGGTGCCACGCCCAGCGTGCGCTGGCACCAGGCAGCGCCCTGATCAAGCGAGTCGGCCAGCACCACCAGATGGTCGATGCGGGCGCTCACTGCCGCACCCCACCACCCTCGTCGCGCTCGATGGGCGCCCGACCGTGGCGACCCAGCATGGCGTCGGCGTCCAGGCCCGCCGCGTCGAGCAACACGGCCACCGGCCCGCGCGCGACGGCGGTTGACACACCGATCTGCGTGAGGGAGTTTGTGGATTTCAATTTCATTGCTATCGGTAGAGAAGCATGCCTGGCAAGCTGGGCAAAGTGTATGGCCGATTTTGTCTTGCGTAGGACGTCGGTCGGCTGGCCATTCGCTCAAGGCTTGCCGCCCTCGACCAGGCCCGGGACGTCGGTCGCGGCAGCCGCATCCAGCGCGAACCGGCGGCCGATGAACACCGCAAGCACCACCGCCGCGGCAAACCCCAGTGACGTGGCATCCAGGCGTTCGCCCAGCAGCGGCACCGCGAAGATCATGGTCAGAAACGGCTGCAGCAACAACACCTGGCTCACGCGCAACGCGCCACCCCAGTCCAGCCCGCGAAACCAGGCAAAAAAACCGGCCCACATCGACACCGCACCGACGTAGGCCAGTCCGGCCCAACTTTCAGGGCGAATGCGCTGCAACACCTCGGCCGCCGGCCACAGCCACAGCACCAGGGGCAGGGAGATCGGCAGCGCCAGCACGCACATCCAGCAGATCACGCGCTCGGCGCCAAGAACGGGCGTCACCTGCGCGCCGTACACGTAGCCGATGGCGGCGGCCACCACCGCGCCCAGCAGCAGCAAGTCCGCCGGCGCGAAACCGAAGCCGCCCGCCTCGTGCGCGCGCAGCCACGCGTAAACCACGACCAGCGCGCAACCGGCGATGGCGCACAGCCAGAAGCCCAGGCGCTCGCGCTGCCCCAGCACCACGGCCGCGGCGGCGGCGGTGGCCAGCGGCAGCAGCGCCAGGATCACCGCGCCATGCACCGCCGTCACACTGCGCAGCGCCAGTGCCATCAGCAGCGGAAAACCCAGCGCGTTGCCCGCCGCAGCGAGCGCCAACGGCCGCCAGTGCGCACGCGCCGGCCAGCGTGACCGCGTGACGAGCAGGAACACCGCCGACAGCAAGCCCGCCAGCCCGGCGCGCCCGGCGGTGACGAAGGCGGGCGAGAGCTGTGGATCGGCGTCCGAGCCCGTCGCCAGGCGGGTAGCCGGCAACGTGATGGCGAACAGCGCCACCCCCAGCAGACCGAGCCAGAAGCCGATGCGCACGCGCGACTCTGGCGGTGACCCGCTCATCGCCCCCGCTCCATGGCACCGCGGCTCGCGGCGGGGGCCGCGCCCGGCTGTGCAGCGCTCCAGGTCATCCAGCCCGCGGTCACCACCAACGCCAGCGCCATCGCTCGGTTGAACCAGAGCAGGCGCCGCCCCTGCGCCAGCCAATGGCGCAGCAGCGACCCCAGCAGGGCGTACACGAAGTTGCTGGAAAAGCCGAACACCAGCATCACGATCAGCACCAGCCCCAGGCGCGCCATCCAGTCGGAATGACCGGCCACCCAGCCGGCCACCACGGTGAGCGCCAGCATCCAGACCTTGACATTCAGGAACTGCAGGCCGACGCCTTCGATGAATCCCACATCCAGCCGGCTGGCGTCGGCCTCGCCCAGCTTGCCGCTGCGGGCCAGGCGCGCCGCCAGCCACAGCATGTAGGCAACGCCCGCCACCAGGATGCCCCAGCGCAACACGGGCAGCGCCAGCACCAGCGACCCCAGGCCCACTCCGCACAGCAACACCAGCAGCACCCAGCCCGCCGGCACCGCGCAAATGAAGCGCAGCGCACCACGCAGGCCGCGGTTGGCGGCGATCGCCGTGGACAACGTGGTGTTGGGACCGGGGGTGAAGGTGATCGCCGCAAACAGCAGCAGCAAGGCACTCAATTCGGCGGGCGACATCGGAGCAACTGTAGCCAATCGGGCGATGGCCGGCACGAGCCGTGCGACACCGTCGCGACAGCGCCCCCGCCGACACGGACAAAGGCACAATGGACGATCGGCGCTCCCCGGGGCGCCCTCAAGCGGAGACTCACCCATGCTCTACAAATTCAAATCGCAGGCCGCCGCCGAAGTCATCATGCTGCAACCCAACGCGGAGGAGATGCTGTCGATCATCGGCAAGTCGCCGGGCCCCACCGGCATCATCACGGTCGACCAGGCCGGGGCGGCCATCGTCGCGCTGCGCGCCGAGATCCAGCGCCGCGAGGCGCAGCGCGCCCAGGCAGGTACCCCCAGCACCGACGAGCCCAACGACGCGGCGCAGGAAGAATCGGTCACGCTGCGGCGCCGCGCCGCGCCCTTCATCGACCTGCTCGAGCGCAGCAGCGCCGCTGGCAAGGACGTGGTCTGGGGAGTGTGACGCGCCGCCCGGCGAGCCGGCGACACGGCGCGCAGTGTCAATCCGCGGGCGGTGGTGCGCTCGGTGCGGTGAGTTCGGACACCAGCGTGAGGCAGCGCACCCCGGGTGCTGCGCCCAGTTGAACGGCCAACGCGTTGCAATGGCTGATCACGCCATCCTGCAACGTGCTGTGCCCCTCGCCGATGCGCGCGCTGACGTGCGCCACGGTGCACGCCGCGATGCCGTGACGCTGCAGAAAGTCGAGCGCGGCCAGCCCGGCGCGGTCCTTGCCGATGCCGGCGTCGTTGAACACCGCCAGCAGCGGGCGTGCGGCCCACGCGTATTGCGCCGAACTGATCCCTCCGTGCGAACCGCTCACCGCGACGCAGCCGCCGTCCGCACCGGGCTTGAGTTCGGTGATCGAATCAATGATCCGCAACGCTGTCATCCTTCAGTCTCCTCGGTGCCGGGGGCGATCGCGCGCGGCGAGTGCGGGTTCGGACACGGTCCGTTTCATGGTGGCCGAATCGGTCAGATGATCCGCTTGGCCACTTCTTCCAGCATCACCTCGGTGGCGCCGCCGCCAATCGCCTGGACGCGCGCGTCGCGCGCCATGCGCTCGATCGCGGTTTCGCGGATGAAGCCCATGCCGCCGTGCAATTGCAGGCAGTCGTACATCACTTCGTTGACCAGCGTGCCTGCAAGGGCCTTGATCATCGACACCTCGCGGCTCACCTGCTGGCCCTGCGCGTCGCGCCAGGCGGTGTTGAAGATCAGCGTGCGTGCCGCCTCGACCTGGCTGGCACGCCAGGCGAGCTTGTGGCGCACGGCCTGCATGTCCCACAGCGTGCCACCAAAGGCCTTGCGCTGGCGCACCCAGTCCAGCGTCAGCTCGATGGCGCGCGCGGCCTCGCCCATGGCCTGCGCCCCAAGCACGATGCGTTCGTTCTGCAGGTTCTTCACCAGAGCGTAAAACCCCTTGTGCTCCTCGCCCAGCAGCGCGTCGGCGGGCAGGCGACAGTCCTCGAAATGCAACTCGGCGGTGTCGCTCGAGAGCCAGCCGTGCTTGGGCAGTGGGCGCGCCACGCCGAAGCCCGGTGTGCCTTTCTCGACGATGAACATCGAAATGTCGCGTCCGCGCGCGCGCCCGGGATCGCCTGTCTTGGCGGCGACGAAGAAAAGGTCACCATGCACACCATTGGTGATGAACATCTTGCTGCCGTTCAGGACCCAGCCGCCGTCGGCCGAGCGCCGTGCGATGCTGCGCATGCCTTGCAGATCGGAGCCGGCATCGGCCTCGGTCATCGCCACGGCGCAGATCTTGCGGCCGGCGATGATATCCGGCAGGTAGCGCGCCTTCTGCTCGTCGGTGCCGGCGTGAAACAGGTGCGGGCTGGCCATGTCGGTATGAACCAGCACCGTGACCGCGAACCCGCCGAAGGTCGAGCGCCCGAGCTCCTCGGCGAGCACCGCGGTGGCCAGCGTATCGAGGCCGGCGCCACCGTATTCGGCCGGGTAGCGCATGCCGAGAAAGCCGAGTTCGCCCATCTCGCGCAGCACCGCGCGCGGCACGAAGCCGTCCTTTTCCCATTGCTCGGCCTGCGGTTCGATGCGTTCGCGGATGAAGCGGCGCAACGCGGTGCGCAGCATCTCGTGCTCCTCGGTGCAGAAGGGAAAGACGGTGGTCAGAGGGGTGTTTTCCATGAGGCCTCAATTGATCTAACGATTGTTAGGTGAAATATATTTTTTCTGACAACATAAGTCAATGACAAATTTTGTCTATCCAATGCTGTTGATCATCTAACAATTGTTAGGTAATATGCAGCCCATGCCAACCATCGAACACACCGCAGTCGAACCCGCTGCAGGCTCGGAAAGCCGCCAATTGGTGCTCGATACCGCCGCGCGCCTGTTCCGCACGCAAGGCTACGCTGGCACCTCGCTGCGCGACATCGCCGGCGAGGCCGGCATGAAGGCCGCCAGCCTGTACCACCATTTCGCATCCAAAGATGCCATCGTTGCCGAGGTGCTTCGCATCGGTGTAGAACAAGTGTTCGGGCGTGTTCAGGCTGCCATCGAGGCATTGCCGCAGGATGCCGGCGCCGGCGCGTTGCTGCAGACGGCGGTGCACGAACACCTGCAGGGCATGCATGGGCTGCAGGACTACACCAGCGCCAACCTGCGCATCTTTGGCCAGGT
>CAZGOL010000134.1:0-6934 GCA_964527755.1 uncultured Ottowia sp. | reverse complement strand
CAGCGCGGCGATCTCGTCGGTTGGCACCTTGCCCTTCATCGCCAGCCAAACCCCCGACTCCGCCAGCGCCCGACGGGAGGCCGCAACGAAATCCCCCAGCGCAGCAAAGGCGCGCGAGGTGACCACGTCGAATGGCCGATCGACCGATTCCACCCGCGCATGCAGGCCCTGCAGATTGTCCAGGTGCAGGCTGGCCGCCACCTGCTGCACAAACGACGCCTTCTTGGCCACCGCATCGACGCAAGTCACTTGAATCTCCGGACAACAAATGGCGATCACCGCCCCGGGCAGTCCGCCACCGCTGCCCACGTCCAGCAACCGGATCGGCGCCGCCCCCGTGTGGCGGCGCAACGGGCCGATGACCGCCAGGCTGTCGAACACGTGGTGCGTCAACATCGCCGCCGGATCGCGCAGCGCCGTCAGGTTGTAGACCCGGTTCCACTTGGCAAGCAGTTGCACGAACGCCAGCAGGGCGTTGCGCGTGGGCTCGTCCAGATCAAGCCCGAGCTGCGCCGCCCCCGTCCGCAGCGGCGCGGCCAGCGCATCCGCCGTCATGCCGCACGCTCGCCGCCGGCACGCTCCGCAGCTCGGCCGCCCGTCTTCTTCAGATGGATCAGCAACAGCGAAATGGCCGCCGGCGTGACGCCGGAAATGCGTGCAGCCTGCCCCAGCGTTTCGGGGCGCTGCGCCTGGAGTTTCTGGCGCACCTCGATCGACAGTGCGCCCACCTGCATGTAGTCCAACTCCGCCGGCAACCGGAAATTCTCGTGGTGCGCCGCGCGCTCGACCTCATCGCGCTGCCGACCGATGTAACCAGCGTACTTGGCGGCTATCTCGACCTGCTCGATGACCGCCTCGGCCAGATCGCCCAGGGTTTCACGTGAAACATCGGCGCTCGCGTGACGGCCGTCGTCCAGGCTCATCAGCGCCGCGTGATCGACGCCGGGCCGACGCAACAGATCGAACAGGTTGTGTTCGTGCTCGATGCCTTTGCCCAGAACCCGCTCGGACTCGGCGGCTGGCAGATTGTTCGGATTGACCCAGATCGACTTGAGCCGCTCGGTTTCACGTGAAACCGCGTCGCGCTTGCGGTTGAAAACGTCCCACCGCGCATCGTCAATCAGGCCCAGGCGCCGCCCGGCCTCCGTCAGTCGCATGTCGGCGTTGTCCTCGCGCAGTTGCAGGCGATACTCGGCGCGGCTGGTGAACATGCGGTACGGTTCGGTCACGCCCTTGGTGATGAGGTCATCCACCAGCACGCCCAGATAGGCCTCGTCGCGCCGCGGTAGCCAGGCTCCCTCCCCCCGGCACAGCAGCGCGGCGTTGACGCCGGCGAACAGGCCCTGCGCCGCGGCCTCCTCGTAGCCCGTGGTGCCGTTGATCTGCCCGGCAAAAAACAAACCGGCGATCTGGCGGGTCTCGAAACTGCTTTTCAGCGCGCGCGGATCGAAGTAGTCGTACTCGATCGCGTAGCCCGGGCGCAGGATGTGCGCGTTCTCCAACCCCGCGATGCTGCGCACGAGCGCCAGTTGCACGTCGAACGGCAGGCTGGTCGAGATGCCGTTGGGATAGACCTCGTGGGTATCCAGGCCCTCGGGTTCCAGAAAAATCTGGTGGCTGTCCTTGCCGGCAAAGCGGTTGACCTTGTCTTCGACGCTGGGGCAGTAGCGCGGCCCCACGCCCTCGATCTTGCCGGTGAACATCGGGCTGCGGTCGAACCCCGAACGGATGATTTCGTGCGTGCGCGCATTGGTGTGCGTGACCCAACACGGTCGCTGGTCCGGATGCATGTCGGCGCGGCCCATGAAGCTGAACACCGGCATCCGCGGATTCTGCCCGCCCGCCATCCCGTCGCCCGGTTGCACCTCGCAGCGCGCGAAGTCGATCGTGCGCCCATCCAGGCGCGGGGGCGTGCCGGTCTTCAGGCGCCCCTGCGGGAGCTTCAGCTCCTTGAGCCGGCTCGACAGGCGGATCGCCGGCGGATCGCCGGCGCGGCCCCCCTGGTGGTTGGCCAGTCCCACGTGGATGCGCCCGTCCAGAAACGTGCCCGCCGTCAACACCACGGTGCGCCCGCGAAAGGCGATTCCCAGTTGGGTCAC
The DNA here is from genome assembly GCA_964527755.1 of uncultured Ottowia sp. Taxonomy (GTDB): domain Bacteria; phylum Pseudomonadota; class Gammaproteobacteria; order Burkholderiales; family Burkholderiaceae_C; genus Ottowia. The sequence continues at coordinate 4,835 of CAZGOL010000134.1, read as the reverse complement.
CGCTCCCGCCACCTGGTCGCCCTCCAGCAGCAGGTCGTCCACCGCCTGCTGGAACAGCCACAGGTTGGGTTGGCCCTCGACGCGCCGGCGAATCGCCGCCCGGTACAGCACCCGATCGGCCTGCGCGCGCGTGGCGCGCACCGCCGGTCCCTTGCTGGAGTTGAGGATCCGAAACTGGATGCCCGCCTCGTCGGTCGCCAGCGCCATCGCGCCGCCCAGCGCATCCACCTCCTTGACCAGGTGGCCCTTGCCGATGCCGCCGATGCTGGGGTTGCAGCTCATCTGCCCCAGCGTTTCGATGTTGTGCGTCAGCAGCAGGGTTTGCGCGCCCATGCGCGCGGCCGCCAGTGCGGCCTCGGTGCCGGCGTGGCCGCCGCCGACCACGATCACGTCGAACGATTGGGGATGCAGATACGAAACCACGGCAAGTCCATTGATTGACGGTCGGGCGCCCGGATGGCACCGCGCGCGACCGCGCAAACTGCCCATTTTATGGGCAAACAGCACTTTTTTCAGCGTCTGGCATGCCGGGTCAGCTATGATTTGTATAGTAACTCCGCATCGTCCCAACGCACGCCCCGCTCTCCGGCGTGGCACACCGGACGAAGGCCGCATCCGCGGCGGCGCCAAATGCTTTCTGCTACGCTGGACAGCGCTCCTGGCGGCGGCGCTGCCGCCGGGCCAGCGCTCAATCCTTTTTTCGAGAACAACCCCATGAAGCTCTACTACTCTGCGGGCGCCTGCTCGCTGTCGCCGCACATCGTGCTGGAAGAGTCCGGCCTGCCCTACCAAGCCATTTCGGCCCCCACCAAGACCAAGATACTGCCCGACGGCTCGGACTATCGCCAGGTCAACCCGCTGGGCTACGTCCCCTACCTCGTGCTCGACGATGGCACTGGCGTGCGCGAATGCGCGGTGGTGGTGCAGTACATCGCCGACCAGGTGCCCGCCCGCAAACTCATCCCCGCTCACGGCACGCGCGAGCGCTACCAGGTCCAGAGCTGGCTCAACTTCGTCGCCACCGAAGTGCACAAGGGCTTCTCCCCGCTGTTCAACCCCGCCATGCCCGACGCCGCCAAGCAACTCGCCAAGGACAAGCTGGGCGAGCGGCTGAAGTGGATCGATGGCGAACTGGCCGGCAAGCAATACCTGATGGACAACGACTTCTGCGTCGCCGACGCCTACCTGTTCACCGTCACCAACTGGGCCAAACCGATGCAGCTCGACCTCTCGCCCTACCCCAACCTGGTGGCCTGGCGCGAGCGCGTGGCCGCGCGCCCTGCCGTGCAACGGGCCATGAAAGCCGAGGGCCTGATCTAGACGCTCTGGCGCGGCGCCAGCGGCCGCTGGCGCCAGGCCACCAGCGCGCCCAGCCACAGCGCCGCGGCCGAGTACACGAAGCCGCGCGCCAGCCCGCCGGCGCCGTCGGCGATCCAGCCCACCACGGTGGGCCCCACGATCTGGCCGAACGCGAACAAGATGGTGAAGGCGCTGATGCCGGCGGCCCACTGGACGCTCGGCAGGTTGTGCCGCACGAAGGCGGTGGTCGAGGCCACCAGCGACAGGAACACGGCGCCGAACAGCAGCCCCGAGGCCAGCACCACCGGCCACGCGCCGGTGAGCGCGGGCAGCACGGTGGCCACGCCCAGCAGCGCATTGAGCAGCGCCAGCGCGCCGCCGCCCTTGGCGCGGTCGAGCAGCCGCGCCCAGATGCGCGCCGAAGCCACCACCGCCAGGCCCAGCAGCGTGTAGAACAGCGTGATGGCGCCGCCGCTGGCGCCCTGCTCGCGCAGCAGGGCGATCACGAAGGTCATGAAGCCGATGTAGCCCACACCGAACAGCGTGTAGCCGGCCAGCATCGGCGTCATTGCCAGCCACGGCAATCCTTGAGATGAATCGGTCGCTGCGGCAGGTATCTCTTGCCGTAGCAGCTCCTGTTTTTGTAGTGTGCGCGCCGGCCAGACCAGCAGCGCCGTGGCCACCAGGCACATCACCGCCAGCCCCCACCACGACCAGGCCCAGCCGTGCGGCACGTCGCGCGCCGCCGCCAGCAGCAGCGGCACGCCCAGCGCCGACAGCGCAATGCCCGTGCCCACGCCGCCGTAGTACAACCCCAGCAGCAGCCCCGCCTGCTGCGGCACGCGGTTGCCCAGGCGTGCCGCCAGCAGGCCGCCAGCGATGAACACGTAGGCGCTGGCCACCCCCGCCAGAAACCGCTGCAGCAGCAACGGCGCCGCTTCGATGAAAAATCCCGACAGCGCCATGAACACGCTCGCCAGCACCGAGCCCCACAGGAGCAGCGCCGCCGCGCCCAGGCGCCGCATCAGCAGCGGCGTCATCAACGCGCCGGCCAGATAGCCGGCGGCGTTGACGGTGTTCATCGCGCCGGCCAGCGTGTAGCTCCAGGCCAGATCCTCGCGCATCACCGGCAGCAGCAGCGCGTACGCGAATCGCGTGATGCCCAGCGACACCGCCGCGCCCAGAGACAGGGCCAGCGCCAGCAGGATGGGGCGCCCTTGCGCTGGCGTCGATGCGGTCATGGCCGCATTGTCGCCGAGCGTTTCGTCCGCCCCCCGCACTGCAAGGCCTTGACCGTGGCCCCACAATCGGGAGCCATTCACGCCGACACGAGAATCCTCCGCCGATGTCCACGCCGCTCTTTTCTTCGTTCCGCCTGGGTGCCTGCACGCTGGCCACGCGCATCGTCATGGCGCCCATGACGCGCAACCGCGCCCCCGGCGCCGTGCCCAACGCGCTGATGGCCGAGTACTACGCGCAGCGCGCCGACCCCGATCGGGGCGCCGCGCTGATCGTGAGCGAAGGCACCGCCATCAGCCCGCAAGGCCAGGGCTACGCCGACGTGCCTGGCCTGTACGCGACCGACCAGCTCGACGGCTGGAAGCGCGTTACCGACGCCGTGCACGCGCGCGGCGGGCGCATCTTCTGCCAGCTGTGGCACGTCGGGCGCGTGTCCCACCACCTGCTGCAACCCGAGCACGCCGATCCGGTCGCGCCCTCGGCCATTCGCGCCAACGCCAAGACCTTCCTCATCGAGGCCGACGGCAAGAGCGGCTTCGTGCCCACCAGCCAGCCGCGCGCGCTGCTGCGCCAGGAAATTCCGGCCATCGTGCACGACTATGTGGTGGCCGCGCGCAACGCGGTGGGCAGCGCGGGCTTCGACGGCGTCGAGATCCATGGCGCCAACGGCTACCTGCTCGACCAGTTCCTCAAGAGCGGCGCCAACCGGCGCGAGGACGACTACGGCGGCAGCATCCGCAACCGGGCGCGCCTGATGCTGGAGGTCAGTCGCGCGGTGTCCGAGGCCGTGGGCGCCGATCGAACCGGCCTGCGCGTGGCGCCGGTGACTCCGGCCAACGGCATCGACGACGAACACCCGCAGCCGCTGTTCGAGCACCTCATGCGCGAGCTGGCCCCGCTCGGCCTGGCCTACGTACACGTGATCGAGGGCGCCACCGGTGGTCCGCGCGAAGTCGAGGGCCGGCCGTTCGACTACGTCTCGATGAAGGCCACCTACCGATCGGCGGGCGGCACCGGCGCCTGGATGGTCAACAACGGCTACGAACTGGCTCAGGCTCAGGCGATGGTCGAGTCGGGCCACGCCGATCTGGTGGCTTTCGGCAAACCCTTCATCTCGATGCCCGATCTGGCCGCCCGCCTGCGCCGCGGCGGGCCGTTCGTGGCCCCGGAGCGCGCCACCATGTACGGCGGCGGCGCGCACGGCTACACCGACTACCCGGCGCTGGCCGACTGAGAAAGCGTGATCGAACCCATGGTGCCCGCCCGCAGCCGGCCTGCCTTCTGACGGCCCGTCGGCGGCGCGCGGCTCAGCCCAGCCCGATGGGTGCGGGCGCGGCCATCACGATGCGCGAGAACAGGCGCTCGTATTCCTTCTCGGGTGGCTGCGCCTTGGTCATCGACTCGCGGTTGGCCTCGAACGCCGCGTCCAGCTCCTTCCAGTCGGCGGCGCTCAGATGCTGCACGGCGGCGGGCAGGATCTCCTCCTCCTCCAGCCGCATGTGCGACAAATACAGATCGACGTAGCGACGGAAGGTGCTGGTGAAGGCCTCGCGGCGCGACTCGCCCATCATCTCCCACGCCACCAGCAGGCGCAGCAGGTCGCGCACGGCGTTCTCGGTGTATTCGTGGTCGTGGTCCAGGCGCGCGATCGAGGTGGCCGTCTCGGGCGCCGCGCGCTGCACCAGCGGAAACAGCAGCTGCGTCTCCTTGGGGTGGTGCAGGCGCTCGGGAAACTCGTCGATGTAGAACAGCATCGCGCGCAGCACGTCGAAGAAGCCCCGCGCGTCGTCCTCGGGGCCGCGCTCGACCAGCATGCGCGTGGACTTGAGCATCGCCGCCAGGGAGGAATGCTCGTCGCGAATGATCTTCAGGCTGCTCGGGGTCGTCATGGCAAGGGGTCCTCTGCTCGATACTCTCATTCTAGTCGTGGCGCTGCACGGCAAGACCCGATTCACGTCAAGGTTGCGCCGCCGCCTCCAGTGCACCCGCCGCTGCGCGCGACGTCGCCCGATCGGCGTCCATGGCGGGCCGCCAGCGCTTGAGCAACAAGGCGTTGCTCATCACGCTCACCGACGACAGCGCCATCGCCGCGCCGGCCAGCACCGGGTTGAGGTAGCCCAGCGCCGCCAGCGGAATGCCCGCCGTGTTGTAGATGAAGGCCCAGAACAGGTTCTGCCGGATCTTGGCCACCGTGCGGTGCGACACGTCCAGCGCCGCCGCCACCAGCCCCACGTCGCCGCGCATCAGCGTGATGCCGGCCGCGTGCATGGCCACGTCGGTGCCGCTGCCCATGGCCA
>CAZGOL010000133.1:0-6985 GCA_964527755.1 uncultured Ottowia sp. | reverse complement strand
TCGCCCGACCGCTGGCTGCTGTGGCTGGGCCTGCTGTTCGTGCTCTCGGTCTACTACTTCCCAACCGGGGTGGTGGGCCGGCTGCGCGCACGGCGCGCGCGGGCGCAGCCGGCCACGCGAATCGGCACCTGAGCGCACCGCTGGATATCATGGTGCGCCCGGCGACGCTGTGCGCCGCTTGCGCCAAGGCCATGCCCTACACCGCCACCTTCACGCCCGAAACCATGACCCGCGCCGAGGTCGACACCACGCGCGGACCGCTGGTGCTTGAATTCGGTACCAACTGGTGCGGCTGGTGCAGGGGCGCGCAGACCCACATCGAGGCCGCGTTTGCCCAGGCCGCCGACGTGCCACACCTGAAAGTGGAAGACGGACCCGGCCGCCCATTGGGGCGCAGCTTTCGCGTCAAGCTGTGGCCGACGCTGGTGTTCCTCAAGGATGGCCATGAAGTGGCGCGGCTGGTGCGCCCGCAGACCACCGCCGAGATCGAACGGGTGCTGGGCCTGCTGGCCGCCTGAAACGGCGCGCGCAGCGGCCGCTACCTGGCCGCCGCCACCGCCTTGATCTCGACCAGCAGGCCGGGGCGTGCCAGCGCCGCCACGCCCACGATCGTCCATGTCGGGAAGTCGCGCGCGATGTGGCGCTCCTTGATCGCGCGAAACCGGGGCAGTTGTTCATCGACCTGCACGTGGTAGGACACCAGTTCGACCAAGTCGCCGAAGCCCAGGCCCTGGTGTGCCAGGATCGCCCCCAGGCGTCTGAAGGCCAGCTCGATCTGTTCCTCCGCACCGTCGGGAACCGTGCCATCGGCCCGGATCCCGACCTGGCCGGCAATGAACACCAGGCCCGCCGCCTTCACCGCGGGGGAGTACTGGAACAGGTCAAACAGCCGGTTGCCGCCGAAGGTCGGATCGTTGGCGGGCAGGCGCAGGCGCTCGATGGTACTGGACATGGCGATCGGGCAAGTGGTGGTTGATCGTAACCGGGTGCCGGTTCAACCCCGGCTTGCGCGCTGCCACGGCGGCACCGGCTCGAAACTCGCCCGCAGCGCCTCGAGCAGCACCCGCACCTTGGGGCTGCGCACGCGGCTGGGGGTATAGCAGGCATAGATGGCGTCGCCGTACCGCGTCACGGGCCGCAGTGCGGGCAGCACCGCGGTCAGCCGCCCGGCCGCCAGGTGCGGCGCCGTCAGGTAGGTCGGCAAGATGGCCAACCCGTGTCCGGCCAGCGCAGCGTCCAGCAGGCAGTCCGGGTCGCTCAGGCGCAGCCGGCTGCTGGTGGGCAGCAGATGCTCGACGCCAGCGGCATCCTGCAGGTGCCAGCGGTGCTCGTCGGTCAGCAGGTAGCTGAGCGTTTGGTGTTGCGCCAGTTCGAGCACATCGTCCGGCGTGCCGTGTCTGGCCAGATAGGCTGGCGCCGCCACGATGCCGCGCTCGACCGTGGCGATGCGGCGTGCCACCGCGTCCTGCGGCAGGGTGCGCGTGACGCGCAGCGCCAGGTCGATGCGGTCTTCCGCCAAATCCACCAGTTCATCGGTCAGCACCAGCTCGCACACCAGCTGGGAGTGTTCGGCCAGCAGCGGTGGCAGCAGCGGCGCGATCCACGCGCGGCCGAACCCCACCGTGGCACTGATGCGCAGCACGCCGTGCGGCACGTCGCCCTGGTTGCGCAGCGCGATCTGCGTGGCGGCGATGCTGTCGAGCGCCTGTCGCGCATGCTGCAGAAACACCTCGCCCGCGGGCGTGGGGCGCAGTTGCCGGGTGCTGCGCTCGAGCAGGCGCGCGCCGAACCGCGTCTCGAGCTCGGCCACCTGGCGACTCACCTGCGCACGCGTGCAGTCCAGCGCACGCGCCGCAGCCGCCATGGTGCCCAGCTCCACCGTCTTCACGAAGGCGTGCCAGGAAGGCAGCCAGAACGCTTCGGGCCGCTCCAGGGCTGGTGCATTGCCGGACAAGGCCGGTTGAATCGGGTTCATTGTCAATTTTTCATTGACGAATCGGCTCGCATTATGGCATTTATGTTTCATTGGAAGAGCATTAACATCAATACCTCTCGTCAACGTATCAAGAGAAGTTTGTAGGTCGCCCAATCCATGCTTGCCAAGCTGAAAGAACCCGGGGCGCTGGTCATCACGCTGGCGGCCGCCGGCATCCTGCTGATCACCATGGGCGCACGCCAGTCGCTCGGGCTGTTCGTGGGGCCGATCAATACCTCCACGGGGCTGGGCATGGTGACGATCAGCTTCGCCTTCGCCATCGCGCAATTCAGCTGGGGTGCGATCCAGCCGTTGGCGGGTGCGGCGGCCGACCGCTGGGGGCCGCGCGCGGTGCTGGTGGCGGGCATCCTGGTGATGGCCATCGGCATGGCGATCACGCCACTGCTGGGCTCGGCGTTCGGGCTGGTTTTCACGCAGGGTCTGCTGGTGGCGATGGGCGCCGGCGCAGGGAGTTTCTCTGTGCTGTTCGGCGCGGCGGCGCAGCGCCTGTCGACGCAGGCCAGCGGCGCCGCCTCGGGCGTGATCAACGCCGGCGGTTCTCTGGGCCAGTTCGTGTTCGCGCCGGTGACGCAAAAGCTGATTCAATGGATGGGCTGGATGGGGGCGATGTATGCGTTGGCCATCATGACGCTGGCGGCCTTGCCGCTGGTGGGCCGACTCACCCGCAGAGCCCAGGCGCACGCCGGGCACGACCACCACGTCGCCGAACCCAGGGGCGGCCTGCGCACGGTGCTGCGCCAGGCACTGACCGACCGCAGTTACTGGCTGCTTCATGCCGGTTTTTTCACCTGCGGCTTTCACGTTGCCTTCCTGGTCACGCACCTGCCCACCGAGGTCGACTTGTGCGGCCTCCCGGCCACGGTGGCCAGCACGTCGCTGGCGCTGATCGGCCTGTCCAACGTGGTCGGCAGCCTGATCGTTGGCCACCTGGTGGGCGTGTACCGCAGCAAGATGATCCTGGCGCTGATGTATGCCAGCCGCGCGCTGCTGGTGGGCTGGTACCTGCTGATGCCAAGCGAGGCCTGGGTGTTTTACGTGTTCGCCATCGGCCTGGGCCTGACCTGGCTGGCCACCGTGCCGCCCACGGCAGGGCTGGTGGGCAAGCTGTTTGGCGTGCGCCACCTGGGCACGCTGTTCGGCCTGACCTTGTTCAGCCACCAGATCGGGGGTTTTCTGGGCGCTTGGCTGGGGGGCCTGGCAATCACCCGATTCGGCAACTACGACTGGATGTGGGGTGCCGACATCGTGCTGGCGCTGCTGGCCGCGGCCCTCAACCTGCCGATCCGCGAGGCCCGCGTGCCCCGCCACGCCGCGCCGGCGTGACTGTGCCCTGCTGACAACAGTCGGGGTCACCCCCCCTGCGCGCGTCCACCGCGAATGCGCATAATCCTCCACGGGTGCGACGCACGGGCCTTGGTGCCTCGCGTTGGCTGACGCTTCAACTTCAACGGAGAGAGGGTTTTCATGAAATTGCTACGACTGTCGGCCATTGCCGCCACCGCGCTCGTCGTGGTCGCCTGCGGCGGCTCGGATGCGCCCTGGGTCCCCAAGGGCGGCGAGTTGCTCTCGGCGCCACAGTGGATCGGCACGCTCACCGCCGCCCAGATCGACGCTGTGACCACCGCCAACGGCCTGATCGCGCTCACCGGCCCCGCCAAGTGCGCGGTACGCATGCTGGCCATCAACTACGCGACGACCGGCGTCGGGGGCGAAACCGATCGGACCAATTCGTCGGGCGTCATGCTGGTGCCCGAAGGGCCGGCCGGAACGTCGTGCACGGCCCCGGCGTCGTTGCTCGCCTACGCGCGCGGCACCGAGCTGCTCAAGCCGCGCACGCTGGCCAATCCGCAGGATCCCGAAACCCTGATGCTCACCGCTTTCTACGCCGCGCAGGGTTACGCCGTGGTTGCAACCGACTACCTGGGCTATGCCCACTCCACGTACCCGTTCCACCCGTACCTGCACGCGCACTCCGAGGCCACCACGGTGCTCGATTCGGTGCGCGCGGCACGCAACGTCGCCGACGAAACCGGCGTCCGGTTGACCGACCGGGTGATGTTCAGCGGCTACTCGCAGGGCGGGCACGCGTCAATGGCGGCACATCGTATGGCCGAACGCTTCTACGACAAGGAATTCAACGTCGTCGGCGGCGCGCACCTGGCCGGTCCCTACAATCTGGCGGGCGCGATGAAGGTGACCCAGGCCATCGCCGGCTACCAGTTCTTCGTGCCTTTCATCATCACCGCCTGGCAGAAGACCTACGGCGACATCTACAAGTCGCCGGCGGAAGCCTTCAAGGCGCCCTACGTCACCACCATCGAGGACTTGCTGCCCAACGCGACGCTCAATGCAGCCGGCCTGGTGGCCGCCGGCAGGCTGCCGGGCGGCACGCCGGACCAAGCCCGCGACGCGTTGATGCAGCCAGCCTTCCTGACCGCCATGTACACCGACGACAAGGTGCCGATCAACGCCGCCGCACGCGACAACACGCTGGTGGGGCTGGGCTGGAAGCCGAACGCGCCGATCACGCTGTGCGGCGGGGCGGGCGATCCCACCGTGGTGCCGGCCGTTCACCAGGTTCCCATGATGGCGAGCTTCGGCGCGGCTGGCGCGACCAACGTGAAGTCGGTCGACGTCGATCCGTTGATCCAGGCCACCTACGGACCTGGCGGCAAGGCCCCCACGAACCCGGCATCGGCAGAATATGCCGTGTACTACGGCTCCTACCACGGCGTCTATGAACCGCCGTTCTGCATGGCCGCGGCGCGCGCCCTGTTCGACCTGGTACGCTGAACCGCGCCGAAGCGCCCAGCAAAAAACCGGCCGCTGGCCGGTTTTTTCTTGGCTGTGGCACCGGCCGGCCATCGCATGGCCCCGACGTGGCCCCATCCAAATACTATGATAAACAGAGCACCTTTGGCTTGATTAACAAGCCTTGATGCCCAATTTGATATCCAACCAGATCCATCAAAAATCGATCACCAGCGATGCCTGCGCGCTGCGTCCGGGCTGGGTGTAGGCATCGCGAACGGTCGAAGCCGAGGCCACCCCGTACACACTGGGCCACAGCCAGTACTTGCGATTGGTGAGGTTGCGCACCGCGATGTTCAGTCGCACGTCGCGACGCGGGCGCCACTGCATGCCCACATCCAGCGTGGTGGACGACGGTGGCGCGAACTGGATGCCGCTGCGCACGCTCATGATCGCCTCGCTGTCGATGTCCTTGGCCTTCTTGGCCACGCGGTGGCGCAGATCGGCGAACAGGCTCCACTCGGCCGTGTCATAGCGCACGCCCAGCGCGAGTTGCGCCGGGTCGATCGAGTTGATCGGCTTGCGGGTGTCCAGGTTGGTGCCGCGCGCCATGCCCCACGCGAAGGTGGAAGCCAGCCGCCCGCCGGCCACGCGCCCCCAGTCGTAGGCGCCCTTGAGCTCGAAGCCGTGGATGCGCGCACGCGGGATGTTGACGGCCTGAAACAGCCGCTCGTTGCCGATTTCCTGGACCAGTTCGGCGTCGACGATGAGGTTGGAGTAGCGGTTGGCGAATGCCGTCAGATCCAGGCTCAGGTTCTCGAGCCGGCCGCGCACGCCGATCTCGAAACCGCGGCTGCGCTCGGGCTTGAGGTTCGGGTTGGGCTGGATCGTGACGCGCGTGTTGGGCGGCGCGATCGCCTCGAAGTGGTCATTGAGCTGGCCCGCCTCGGGCGGGCGGAAGCCGGTCGCGTACTGGCCCCAGACGCTCCAGGCCGGCGTGACGTGGTAGAGCGCGCCCAGCTTGGGCGACACCGCCGAGCCCGACAACGACTTGCCCGGTTGTTTGGCCGGCGGGTAGTAGCCCACCTGGCTGATCACGTCGACGGCGAAGTGGTCGAAACGGACACCGGGCGTCAGGGTCCAGTTCCCCACCACCGCCTCATCCTGCAGGTACAGCGCGCTCGTGCTCTCGCGCGTGTCCGGGAAGCGCTTGAGCGGGAACCGCTCCGGCGGCAGCGGTGCCACGCCGTCGTAGAGGTTGGAAACGTTGTTGCGCACATGCTCCACCCCATAGGTGAGCCGATGCGTCCAGTCGCTCGTGCGCAGCACCTTCTCGGCCCGCACGCCCGCCTGCCAGGCGCGCTCGCCATAGGTGTTGTCGCGCACCCGGTGCGTCCCGTCGAACACGTCGCTGGTGCCCAGCCGCCGCGACCCGGTGCGCTGAAAAGCCACGATGGCGCGTACCTGATCCGCCCATGCGGTGCCCAGATCGAAGCGCCCGTCCCAGCCCAGGCGCTGGCGGCGTGCCGAATAGCGGCTGTCTTCGTACAGCACATCATTCGGCTTGGTCGGCTTGGTCGACACGCTCGACAGTAAATCGACGTCCGCGCGCTTTTGCGTGTGCTCCAGCGTGAACACGTGGCGCTGCGCGGCATTGGGCGTGAGAACGATCTTGCCCAGCACCGCCGTGTCGCGATCGCGCTCGGGGTTGGGGTACGTGCGGTTGGCGTTGGGTTCGTCGTTGGTGCCCATGGTCTTCAGCGCGTGCGCATTGCGCCGGGTGGCGGTCAGCATCCACTGCAGCACATCGCTGGGCCGGCCGGCCACCGTACCCGCCAGCGAATAGGCGTTGTCCTCGCCATTGAAGCCCGCCGCCGCGCGCCCGCCCACTGAGCGGGTCGCCTTGCCGTCCTCGCCCTTGAGGAAATCCGACGGGTCGTGGGTGACGAAGTTGACCACTCCGGCCATGCCGTCGGAGCCATACAGGGCCGAAGCCGGGCCGCGGATCACCTCCACGCGCTTGTACAGTTCCAGCGCCAGGTATTCGCGGTCGAAAATCGCCGAGCGCGACACATAGCTGCGCGGCAGGCGCACGCCATCGGTCGTCATCAGTACCCGGTTGCCGCCCAGCCCGCGGATGTTGATGCCGGTGTTGCCGTCACGCGCGAAAGCCGACGACGCAGCGCCCACCGCCAGGCGGGCCGGGGCGTCGCGCACCGAAACGTTGGGCAAATCCTC
>CAZGOL010000132.1:2537-7064 GCA_964527755.1 uncultured Ottowia sp. | reverse complement strand
GTGATGGCAGAAGCCGCACACCGGCCGCAACCCGGCTACCATCGCCGCATTCCGCAGCGGCACAAAAGGAGTCGACATGGGCGAGCAACGCAGAGAGAAGATGGTCAAGAAGCCGAAGAAGGACAAGTCGCCGCCGAAGACCGGTACCCCGTCCGACCGGCCACAGCCGCCAACCACCACGGTGCTACCCAAGGGCAAGACGAAGAACAAGCAGTGAGCGGACGCAGCACGATCGGGCCTGGTTTGACGCGCCTGACACTATTGATTCGATAGCTTCTGTGGCGCGTCCTGCAAGGGCTGCATGGCTTGTTGTCGACATTTGATGACGGGCACGCGATGGACGCGCCTGCGGGCGACGGGGTGAGCAGGCAGAATGGCCGCACTGGGCCGCGCCGACGGGCGCCCGGCCCGCGCGCCCATGAACCATCGTCAGACACCCGATCATGCTCGACAACCTCACCCCCTTCCTGCTCCACTGGGCCATCACGGCGTTCGGTCTGTGGGTGGCCAGCCATGTGTTCAAGGGCCTGCGCTTCGACAGCGGCAGCGCGCTGGCGGTGTCTGCCCTGCTGCTGGGGCTGGCCAACGCGGTGGTGCGCCCGCTGCTGGTGGTGCTGACGCTGCCGCTGACGCTGGTGACCTTCGGGTTGTTCCTGCTGGTCATCAACGCGCTGATGCTGATGCTGGTGGCGGCGCTGGTACACGGCTTTCGGTTGAGCGGTTTCTGGACGGCCTTCTGGGCCAGCATCTTCATGGCGCTGCTGAGCCTGCTGCTGGGCACCTTCGTGCTGGGTGGCACGCCCGAGTTCACCATCCGGACCGCGCCGGGGCCGGGTGGTTGGATCTGAAGGGGTGCGGGCACAAACCGATTTGGGGCGATCCACGATCGGCCAGCTTTCGCCGGGCGGCCAGGATCAAGCCGCCGTTTTTGACCCAACGCCATGCCCCTGCGTCGCATTGCCCGCGCATGAACCGCCCGGCACATGCATCCGGCAGATCAGGATGAACCAGTGGATGCCCGTCGTGCTGGCCGCTGCGCACGCGGGCTTCGGGGCGCGCGCGAGTGCACGGGATTCCAGGCTGCTGCCGATCGGCGCGGGTGGCGTTCACCACCCCATGGACGGCGGGATGGCGGCCGTGCTGCCCAAGTACGTGCCGGGCTGAAACGCCAGGGCCGAAGTGACGGGCGAGTCGGTGGCCAACCTGCAACGGATCGGCCAGGGCAAGCAGGACTTCGGTTTCACCATGGCCGGCGTCGCCCGGGGCGCCGAGAACGGCCTGGGCAAGCTCAAGAACCACAAGGCGAAGGCGCGCACGCTGATGGTGCCGTTCCCCAGGAAGGTGCAGGTGGCAACCACCGAAGGCTGGGCCATCGAGAAGCTGGCCGACTTCAAGGGCAAGCGCATGTCCATCAGTGAGCCCGACCGCGGCACCGAGGTGCTGGCCGTCTGCGCCGTGATCGCGGCACCGGTGCTGACCAGGCCGGGTGTCCCCGACTGTGCGGCGCCCATGTTCATCTTTTACTGGCGTGAGCAGGGACCACACAGGTCTTGTGGATCGTCTTCACCGTCGCCACCGGTATCGCCGCCATCGCGGGTGGCGCGCAGAACTGGGTGTTGGTGCGCGGCCACCGGTGGGAGCGCCTGGCGCCGCTTTCGGCTCAGCGCCGCCTGGGCATTGGCCTGGTCCCACCGAGCCGGATGCTGGGTGGCAAGCTTGATTTCACCACCCGGACTGCGCCCCAGCCGGGTGAGTGGATCCGAGCGGAGCGACCATGTGCACCCCGCGGTCGAAGGCCACCAGAACCCCAAGCCGGTGGCCGGATGGCGTCACTGCATGAACTGGCCCGACGAGTTCACGATGGACAGGTCGGCGTAACGCGAGCCCTCCCGCTTGCCACCCGAGAAATCGATCATGAAGCCGCCCAGATCGTAACGATCCATCGATTCCAGTGCGCTGATCAACCGCTCGCGCGTCAAGTCCTTGCCGGCTCGGCGCAACCCTTCCACCAGGACCTTGGCGGTCAGATAGCCTTCGATGCCGTTGAACGTGATGTCCTTGACGTTGGCCTTCCTGGCGGCGGTCAAGTATTCATTGGACAGGGGGATGCTGGCGCGCATGGGCGACGGGGCAACTTGCGCGATGACCACGCCGCGCGCGCTGGAACCCAGATCGGCCAGCAGATCCTTGGTGCTCAGCACGGACACACCGAAGAACTGCGGACGTGAATCGGTCTTCAGGTAGGCCGCGATGAAGCGAGTCGACGCCTTGCCGGCGGTGATCATGATGATGGCGCCCGGGCGATGCTTGACCACCTGCGCCACGGCGGTGTCGCCCACGGAGTCGAGCTTGGTCATGTCGATCGGCGCCTCGATGACCGGCTTGACGTTGTGCCGCTCAAACGCCGCCTGGGCCGACTTGAGGCCCAGTTTGCCAAAGGGATCGTCCTGATAGACGACGGCGATCGGACTGACGCCGACGGTCTTGAGGTGCTCGACCATCTTGGCGACTTCATCGGTGTAGCTGGCGCGGGTGTGAAAGATCAGGTTCATCTTCGGTCCCCGCAGCGCCTCGGCGCCCGACACGGCCCCGACGACCGGAACGCGATGCTCGGTGATCTGGGGCATCGAGGCAACGATGCCACCGGCACCGACCAGGCCGAACAGGGCAAACACCTTGTCTTCGTTCAGCAGTTTCCGGACGTTTTCGGTGGCCAGCTTGGGATCGAACTTGTCGTCATAAGAAATCAGTTTGATCTTGCGGCCTGCGACGCCGCCTTTCGCGTTCACGGAATCGAAATACAGCTTTGCCCCTTCGCGGTACTGCAACGCCGGTTCAGCCACGGGCCCGGTGAGAACACCGGTCTGGCCAATCAGAATCTCATCGGCAGTCACCCCCGTCTCGGCCGAACAGACGTTGACGGCGCCAACCAGGGCAAACAGGAAGACGAGCAGCGAGCCCAAGCGGGTTTTCATCCGGAAATTCTCCTCATTGGTGTCGGATCGGTTGGCAGGTGCGGTTGCACTCAGGCCGCAATCACATCAAACATGAAAATTTATGTTACTTGACGATCGACAAGTCTTGGTGTGAACCTTCGCACGGATTCCGCCAAAAGCTGCGCCACCGGCTGCCGGTTGCACCGGCCTTGCCGGTCGCCTGGGGCGTCAGGCCGGCCTGTGGCGCTCGATCATCGGTATGACCACCCGGCCCCGTTCCGCCGGCCCTCCGGCCCCTTGTCACGTGTTGCATGGGTACGACTTTTCGATCGATCACCGGGCACTCACCGTCCAACCGAACGCCCAAAATCACCTGCCCACCGACATACGCCGCAGCTGGCGTCGCCAATGCCTGCGGCGTGAGCGCCGGTACCCAGCCGAACGTGGCAGCCCGCACCGCACATCGCTACCATCGCACCATGATGACGTGGCAAACCCTGTTCCCGTTTGGCTGGCAGCATTACCTGTTCGGTGGCGTGTTCGTCGGCGCCGGCGTGGCGCTGTTGTTCCTGCTCACGGGGCGCATCGGTGGCATGAGCTCGGTGTTTTCAAGCACTTGGTCCTATGCACTGGCGCGTCCCTTCTTCCGCGACGCCAGGCTGGTGACGACCCGCGGCTGGCGACTGGTTTACGCGGTCGGGCTGATTCTGGGGGCCTTCGCGTGGTGGCTGTGGCAGGGCGGCGGCGTGGCCGAAACGACGCACGTGCCATGGTGGTTGCTGCTGGGCGGCGGCTTCATCGCCGGTTATGGCGCCCGCCTGGGCCATGGGTGCACGTCGGGGCACGGCATTTGCGGGCTGGGTTCGCTGCAATGGCCGTCGGCGCTGGCGGTGCTGACGTTTCTGGTGACGGCGATGCTGACCGCCAATCTGGTGACGAGGTGGATCACATGAGCATGTCCAAAGGGCTGGCCACGCTGGCGGCTGGCGCGTTGTTTGGCTTCGGGTTGGCGCTGTCGACCATGATCCGGCCCGAAGTGGTGTTGAGCTTTCTGCAGTTCAGGGATTTCGGCCTGGTGCTGGTGATGGCGGCAGGCGCTGTCATGACGTTGCTGGCCTACAAGCTGCTGCCGCGTCTGCTGCGCCATCCGCTGCTCGGTGGCGTGTTTGGCGTACACCCGAGCACATGGAATCGCGACACGCTGGTGGGCGCAGCGGTTTTCGGGGTCGGCTGGGGCCTGACGGGCGTGTGTCCCGGTCCTGCGATCGCGGGTCTGGGCGCCGGCAATTTCACCTTGCTGTGGGCGGTCGGTGGCCTCGCGCTGGGTGCGTTGGCACAGGGTTGGTGCGCCGACCGGTAGACACCACCTGCGCCCACGCTGGCGTTTGTGAGGCCCGTGACGCGAGTGCATCAGCCCGCCGCGCGAGCGCGGTCGACCGCGGCGAACCTCAGACGGCGCCTGCCGGTTCGGTCGTGAGTTGCGCCCGCGCCATGGCCGCCACCTGAGCCGCTGGCAAGGGCTTGAGCCGGTGGTCGCTCCACACCTGGCGCCACAGGCGCGCGCCGCGCTCGCCGTGGTGCAGGCCCAGCA
>CAZGOL010000132.1:0-2437 GCA_964527755.1 uncultured Ottowia sp. | reverse complement strand
CGCTCGCTGCCGTGCAGCAGGCCGCCGGTGGTCACCATCTCGGTGTACAGGCGGGTTTTCTGGGTGAGCAGGCGGTGGAAGAAGCGGCAGTGCTTGTCCGTCCAATCGAGCATGGGCGCGACCGACAGCCGCCACGGAGAAATGTCGGAAGGCATGGGCCGAATTATCCCGACGCCGGCCTGTCTTACACTGGCGGCCCGCTGTTGAGCTCCATCATGGTTTCGCCCGCTACGCTGTCCTCGCCTGCCGTCGGCACGGTCATCGTGCCCGCTGGCCGCGTGCGTGCGTGCAACCCTCCCCCCGGCTTTTCTGTTGCCCCGCCCCCCGCGGCGGGCAGCGCGCCGCCCGGCGTTCACCCGCCCTGCGCACGCGCCGCGGGCTGATTCTTCAGCCTTCTTCGCGGCCCCTTTCGTTGCTGCAACGGCCGTCCCGGCGCCTGGCGTCGGCGGCGGTGCGGGGTCGCCGTATCGTTTCGACAGACAAGCCAAACCATGACTTCAAAACCCTTCTCCTGGACGGCCGCGCTGGCCATGTCCGCCTTTGTGCTGCTGTGGGGCAGCGGCGCGATCGCCACCCGCTGGGCGCTGGACCACGGCTCGGTGGTGGCCGTGCTGATGCTGCGCTACGGCCTGGCGCTGGCCACCCTGCTGGCGCTGGGCGCGCGCGGGCGCCGCTGGTTGCCGCACCAGGGCGCGCGCTGGCACGTGGCGGCCACCGGGCTGCTGCTGATCGGCGGCTATTCGGCCTTTTACTTCCAGGCCATGGCGCACGGGATCACGCCGGGGCTGCTGGCCACGCTGCTGGGCATCCAGCCCATCCTGACCTTGCTGCTGACCGAGCGGCGCTTTTCGGCGGGGCGGCTGGCGGGCTTGCTGCTGGCCCTGGGCGGCTTGGCGCTGGTGGTGCAGCAGAGCCTGGTGCAGGCGCGGCTGTCGTGGCTGGGCCTGCTGCTGGCGCTGGGCGCGCTGCTGGCCATGACCTTGGGCGCGCTGATGCAAAAGCGCATCCGGCAGGCGCCGGCCGAGGTGCTGCCGCTGCAGTACGCGGTGACGCTGGTGCTGTATGCCTTCTTCCTGCCCTTCGAGCCGTTTCGCCTTGACTGGAACGTGCAGCTTATGCTGCCCCTGCTGTACCTGGCTCTGGCGATCTCGGTCGGCGCGCAGTTGCTGCTGTACCGACTGATCCAGCGCGGCAACCTGGTCAACGTCACCAGCTTGCTGTATCTGGTGCCGGTGGTCACGGTGGTGCTGGACTACCTGCTGCTGGGCAACGCCATGGCGCCGCTGGCGCTGGCGGGCATGGCGGCCATCGTGGCCGGGCTGGTGCTGGTGTTTCGCGAAAAGGCCGCGCCTGCGTGAGGCGGCCGCAAAAAACCCCGCCGCGGCGGGGTTGGGTGGCAAGGGCGCTCGGCCTCACTCCATGTGCAAGCCGCCGTTGCAGGCGAAGTTGGCGCCGGTGGTAAAGCCGCCGTCGTCGCCGGCCAGCCAGGCCACGATGGAGCCGATCTCCTCGGGCGTGCCCAGGCGCTTGACCGGAATGGTGGCGACGATCTTCTCGAGCACGTCGGGGCGAATGGCCTTGACCATGTCGGTGCCGATGTAGCCGGGGCTGACGGTGTTGACCGTGACGCCCTTGCCCGCCAGCTCCTGCGCCAAGGCCATGCTGAAGCCGTGCATGCCGGCCTTGGCGGCCGAGTAGTTGGTCTGTCCGGCCTGGCCCTTCTGGCCGTTGACCGAGCTGATCTGCACGATGCGGCCAAAGCCGCGTTCGACCATGTCGGGCACCACCTGCTTGGTGACGTTGAACATGCTGTTCAAGTTGGTGTCGATCACCGCGTCCCAGTCCTCGCGCGACATCTTGAGGAACATGCGGTCGCGCGTGATGCCGGCGTTGTTGACCAGCACGTCGATGGGGCCGTGCTCGGCCTTGGCCTTGGCAAAGGCGTCGGCGGTGGACTGCCAGTCGCTCACGTTGCCCACGCTGGCGTGGAAGGTGTAGCCCAGCGCGTTCTGCTCATTCAGCCATTTCTGGAAATCGCGTGTGGGGCCGCAACCCGCGATCACCTTGAAGCCAGCCTTGTGCAGGCGATGGCAGATGGCGGTGCCGATGCCGCCCATGCCGCCGGTGACATACGCTACTCGTTGACTCATTTGATGTCTCCTGGTTGAACCACAAACTGCTCGGTGCGCCCCTCTTTGCACCGAAGGACAAGCCTAATCTAACCGACAACCGGGCGTGCGCGCTGCAAGGGTTTGCATCAGGCGCCGCGCCGGCGGGCCGCGTCACATGCGCTCGACCGCCAGCGCCGCGCCCATGCCGCCGCCGATGCACAGGCTGGCCAGGCCCTTGTGGGCGCCGCGCCGCTGCATCTCGTACAGCAGGGTGACCAGGATGCGGCAGCCGCTGGCGCCGATCGGGTGGCCCAGCGCGATGGCGC
>CAZGOL010000131.1:3919-7260 GCA_964527755.1 uncultured Ottowia sp. | reverse complement strand
CCTGGTGGCCGCCGCCTCGCAGGATCCGCTGCTGCGCGAGCTCACCACCTCTCCCAGCCACGAGGTGGCTGTCGGCAGCCGCACGCTGCAGTACCGCAATACCAATGGCCTGGTGCGCAAGGGCGACTGGGACATTGGCTTGCAGAAGACGGGCTACATCTCGGAGGCGGGGCGTTGCCTGGTCATGCAGGCGCGCATCGCCGGGCGCAAGCTGATCATGGTGTTCCTGGATTCCACCAGCAAGGCTGGGCGTCTGGGCGACGCCGAGCGTGTGCGCCGCTGGGTCGAACTGCGGTGGCATCCCAGCGCGATCGCCGGACAGGGACGGGCCGATCCGGATCACCTGTAGTCACGGCGGGCCATCGGGCGGGATGCGGCGTCGGCCGCGCGATCAGGTGTGCGCCGGCAGGTGACCGAGGGCGGTCGAGATTTCGCGCGCAGTCTGCTGCAGCTTGGACAGCCAGCTCTCGTCCAGCCGGTCGGCCGGGGCGGAGATCGACAGGCCCGCCACCAGCCGGCCCTGGTCGTCGTGGATGCCGGCGGCCATGCAGCGCACACCCATCTCCAGTTCTTCGTTGTCGTAGGCAACCCCCGCGTGGCGCGCCTTGATCAGCTCGCGTTCGAGCGCCGGCAACTGCGTGATGCTGTTGCGCGTGTGCCTGGCCAACCCCGTGCGGATGGCGTAGGCACGCAGCCGCTGGGCGTCTTCGGTGGCCAGGAACAGTTTGCCCGTGGAGGTTACGTGCAGTGGCGCTCGCCCGCCGATGGCGCGCACCACCTGCATGCCCGAACGCTCGCTGTAGGCGCGCTCGATGTAGACGATTTCGTCGCCCTGGCGCACGCTCAGGTTCACCGGCTGCTGCGTGAGCCGGTGCAGCTCGCGCATCGGCGCCAGCGCCGCATCGCGCACCGACAGGCGCGCCTTGACCAGGTTGCCCAATTCCAGCAGCCGCATGCCCAGCCGGTAGGTGCCGGGCTCGGGCCGGTCGACGAAGCGCCCGCAGGTCAGGTCGTTCAGGATGCGGTGGGTGGTCGAGGGGTGAAGGCCTGATCGCTCGCTGATGTCCTTGAGGGCCATCGCCTCTTCGCGCGAAGCCAGCACATCGATCAGCGTGAACATTCGCTCGATCACCTGGATCGTCGGTGTCTGGTGGGCGTCGGGCTTGGGTCTGCGCATGGGCAATCGTGTCGTGACGTCAGCGTGCCGGCGGGCGCGGGTCTGGTGGCGTCGCAGCCGGCGCCGGTTCGCCGGAACGCCATTGTCCCCGCAGCAGGCGATCGAGCGGGTGAAAGTGCGCCTTGTATGCCATCTTGGCGCTGCCCTCGATCCAGTAACCCAGATACACGTAAGGCAAGCCCATCCGGGCCGCTTGCCCGATCTGCCACAACACGCCCCACGTGCCGTAGCTGGCCTGTGGGTCGGGCTCGAAGAAGGTGTAAACCGCCGACAGGCCATCGCGGAGCAAATCGACGATCGAAACCATGCGCAGCGCGCCGGGCTGGCCGTCCGGCCCCCGTTCGCGGAACTCCACCAGGCGCGAATCGACGTGGCTTTGCAGCAGGAACTGGGTGTACTGGTCGACGCTGTCGTGGTCCATGCCGCCTCCCGTGTGGCGGCCCATCTGGTAGCGCAAGTACAGTTGGTAGTGTTCGGGGACGAAGCACAGCCGGAGCACCCGTGCCTGCAGGTCCTGGTGTCGCGCCCGGGCGCGGCGCTGGCTGCGGTTGGGCTGGAACTCGTTCACGCGCACCCGCACCGGCACGCAGGCGTGACAGCCGTCGCAATGCGGCCGGTACGTGAACATGCCGCTGCGGCGAAAGCCCTGGCGGACCAGGTCGGAATAGGTGTCGTTGCTGATCAGGTGGCTGGGCGTGGCCACCTGTGAACGCGCCATGCGGCCGGGCAGATAACTGCAGGGATAAGGGGCCGTGGCGTAAAACTGCAGCGTCTGGAGCGGAAGATCCTTGAGGTGCGTCACCGTCGGGCGAAACCGGGAAAAATCAGGTGGTTCCAGTATACGGGCTCGAATTGCCAGGGTGGTGCCGGCTCCCGGGCCAGCGCCCGCACCTGATCGGCGAATACGGGACGATCCATCTCGACGGCGCCAAATGACGCCAGGTGCGCGGTGTTTTGCTGGCAGTCGATGAACGGGACTCCGTGCTCCCGGCTCCAGGCGACGAGCGCCGCCAGGGCGATCTTGGAGCCGTCGGCGACCGTCGTGAACATCGATTCGCCGAACACCGCACGTCCGATCGCGACGCAATACAGCCCCGCCACCAATTGCCCGTCGATCCACGTCTCGACGCTGTGGGCGTTGCCCGCCGCGTGCAGGTCACGGTAGGCGGCGCGCATCTGCGGACCGATCCAGGTACCCGACTGGCCCTGTCGCGGCGCCCGCGCGCAGGCATCGATCACCGCGCCGAACGCATGATCGAAGCGGATTTCGCAACCCGGGCTGATGGCAAAACGCTGCAATCGGCGCCGCAGCGTCCGGTGCAACCGGAAGCGCGCTGCGGGCAGCACCATGCGCGGATCCGGGCTCCACCACAGGATCGGCTCGCCCATGCCGAACCACGGGAAGATCGTGGCCTGATACGCCGCACGCAAAGTGGGCACGTCAAGCGCCCCGCCGCTGGCCAGCAGGCCCGGCGCGGGTGAGCCGGTGGGCCAGGCGTCGGCCGCAGACGGAAAGGGATCCCCGGGCTGCAAGACCGCCAGCGCAGGTCGAATGCTCATGGCCGGGGTGCGGGCGGGATGAAGGATTCGTGCACGCCGAAGCGGCCGCGGCGGCGGTCGGAAAAGTAGTCTTCCAGCGTGCAGCGGACCGTCGGAAACGCGATTTCGTCCCATGGCACGTCGGCTTCCTGGAACAGACGCACCTCCAGTGTTTCGGAGCCGAACGCGCCGCGCGCGGGTTCTTCGACGATGCGAGCCAGGTAGAAAAAATGCACCTGGCCGACGCGCGGCACGCTGATGGCGCTGAAGAAAGCCCCCATCTCGATCGAAACACCCGCTTCCTCGGCGGTCTCGCGCGCCGCGCCCTCGGCCATCGTCTCGCCCATCTCCATGAATCCGGCCGGCAGTGTCCATTTGCCCCGGCGCGGCTCGATCGCGCGCTTGCACAGCAGCACGCGATCGCCCAGGCAGGGGACAGTCCCCACCACGATCAACGGGTTGACGTAGTGGATGGTCCCGCAGGCCGGGCACACCCCGCGTTCGCGGGTGTCGCCGTCATCCGGGATGCGAAACACCAGGCGGGTGCCGCAGGCACGGCAGAACTTGATCGATCGGTCTTGCATGAGAGGGCCAGTGTAGCGATCGCGCTGGCCGATGCGCGTCG
>CAZGOL010000131.1:0-3819 GCA_964527755.1 uncultured Ottowia sp. | reverse complement strand
GGCCGGTCGGCTGGCCCGGCTGGACGTGCACACCGGCGATTTCGAAAATCACGGCGTACCTTCCCGGGCGTGTATTCTTCGCCGCATGAAGCTGTACAACTACTTTCGTTCCTCGACCTCGTTTCGCGTGCGCATCGCGCTCGAGCTGAAAGAACTGGCCTACGACTACGTGCCGGTGCAACTGGTCAAGGGCGAGCAGCAACAACCCGGCTTTGCGGCGATCAACGTCGAGCGTCTAGTGCCCGTGCTCGAACTGGACGACGGTCGGCGCCTGACGCAGTCGATGGCGATCATCGAGTACCTCGATGAAGCGCATCCCGAGCCGGCGCTGTTGCCCGCCGACGCCCTGGCTCGCGCCCGGGTTCGCGCGCTCGCGCAGATCGTCGCGTGCGAGATTCATCCCATCAACAACCTGCGCGTGCTCAAGTACCTGGTGCACGAGCTCGGGCAGGACGAAGAGGCCAAGATGGCCTGGTATCGGCATTGGGTGCGTGTCGGTCTGGAGGCCTACGAAGCACGCCTTGCCGAGCAACCGAGCGTCTTCAGCCACGGCGATGCGCCGACCCTGGCCGATTGCTGCCTGGTGCCCCAGATCTTCAATGCCCGGCGCTTCGATTGCGATCTGTCGGGACTGACGAACACCCTGGGCGTGTTCGACGCCTGCATGAAGCTGCAGGCGTTCCAGCGTGCCCAGCCCTCCATGTGCCCGGACGCGCAATAGTGCAGGTGCCCCTGTTGCCGGTTGACTGGCCGGCGCCGGCGGGCGTGCACGCGGTGTTCACCACGCGCGGACGGAGTGCGGACGATGGGGCATCGGACGGATCCCATGCGAGATTCAACCTGGGCGAGCACGTGGGCGACGACCCGCGCGCCGTGGTGGCCAACCGCGCTCGGCTGCGGCGGGCGATCGGCGCCCGCCCGGTGTTTCTGAACCAGGTGCATGGCGCACGGGTGGCGGTGCTGCGGGGGGACACGTCCGATGGCGTGAGCGCCGACGCCGCATTGACCGACGAACGCGCACTGGCCTGCACCATCATGGTGGCCGACTGCCTGCCGATCCTGCTGACCGATGCGGCGGGCCGGCGCGTGGCCGCCGTGCACGTCGGCTGGCGTGGTTTGGCGGCTGGCGTGATCGAGCGTGTATTGCAGCAGTTTTTGGTTCCAACGCTTGCTGATGGTGCCAAAGACGCTATCGAAATCAAAGCAAAAAACCTGCTCGCCTGGTTGGGCCCTTGTATCGGACCGCGCGCGTTCGAGGTCGGTGGCGACGTGCTGGAGGCCTGCGCCGCGCTCGATGGCGGTGCGCCCGCATGCTTCGAACCGCTGGGTGGCGGCAAGTACCTGGCCGACTTGCCGATGCTGGCGCGCCGGCGTCTGGTGGCGGGCGGCGTGTCGCGCCTGCATGGCAACGATGGTGGTGCCGGCTGGTGCACGGTGGCGAACGAAGGGCAGTACTTTTCGCATCGGCGCGATCAGCGACGCCTGGGGGGCAGTGGCCGCATGGCGGCCTGCATCTGGCGCGCCTGACGCGCTGGGCGGCACACCGCGCGTATATTGGCGATGTGCGTGGCAGTTGGCGCGCGCTTCGGCGATACTGAGGCCAGCGCTCGCGCCGCGCATTGCCCGCCAATCCGCAGCACGATCCGACCGTCAGGAGACCGATCATGAACGAAAACGAACCCTTCGCCATGTGGCAAAAACTGGCCGCCGGGCTGCCTGGCATGATGCAGATGCCGCAACCCGGCGCCGGCGACGGCTGGGCCCGGATGCTCGAGCAGTTGCAGAACTTTGTGCCGGCCGGAACGGGGGTGTTTCCCACCGGCAGCGCGCCGTCGCCGATTCGCTTCGCGCCCGAGACGCTCGAGCAGTTGCGCCAGGACTATGTGCGCGAAGCCGCGCAATTGTGGAACGAATCGCTGCAATCGAGCCTGTCGCTGGGCGACCGGCGCTTTGCCGGCGACGCCTGGGACCGCAACCCGCTGGCCGCGTTTTCGGCTGCGGTCTACCTGCTCAACACCCGCACGCTGATGTCGTTGGCCGAGGCGGCCGACGCCGACCCCAAGACCAAGGCGCGCCTGACCTTCGCGGTCGAGCAATGGGCCGCCGCCTCGGCGCCCAGCAACTTCCTGGCGTTCAACGTCGACGCCCAGCGCAAGGCGATCGAGACCAAGGGCGAGAGCCTGGCCAAGGGCATGCAGAACATGCTGGCCGACATGCGCCAGGGCCATGTGTCGATGACCGACGAGAGCCTGTTCGAGGTCGGCAAGAACGTGGCCACCACCGAGGGCGCGGTGGTGTTCGAGAACGAGTTGTTCCAGCTGATCGAATACAAGCCGCTCACCGACAAGGTGCACGAGCGCCCGTTCCTGCTGGTGCCGCCGTGCATCAACAAGTTCTACATCCTCGACCTGCAGCCGGCCAACTCCTTCATCCGCTACGCGGTCAGCCAGGGCCACCGCACCTTCGTGGTGAGCTGGCGCAACCCCGACGAGTCGCTGGCCCAGGTCAGCTGGGACGACTACATCGAAAAAGCCGCCATCAAGGCCATCAGCACCACGCAGGCGATCACCGGCGCCCGGCAGATCAACGCGCTGGGCTTTTGCGTGGGCGGCACCATCCTGACGACGGCGCTGGCGGTGCTGGCCGCGCGCGGCGAGAAGCCGGTGGCGGCGTTCACCTTGCTGACCACGCTGATCGACTTCACCGACACCGGCGTGCTGGACGTGTTCATCGACGAGAACATGGTCAAGTTCCGTGAAATGCAGATGGGCAAGGGCGGCCTGATGAAAGGCCAGGACATGGCCAGCACGTTCAGCTTCCTGCGGCCCAACGACCTGGTCTGGAACTACGTGGTGGGCAACTACCTGAAGGGCGAGACGCCGCCGCCGTTCGATCTGCTCTACTGGAACAGCGACTCCACCAACCTGCCGGGCCCGTTCTTTGCCTGGTACCTGCGCAACACCTACCTCGAGAACAACCTGGTCAAGCCGGGCAAGCTGACCGTCTGTGGCGAGAAAATCGACCTGGGCAAGCTCGACATCCCGGTTTACATGTACGGCTCGCGCGAGGACCACATCGTCCCTATTGGCGGCGCCTATGCCAGCACGCAGGTGCTGCCGGGCAAGAAGCGCTTCGTGATGGGCTCGTCCGGCCACATCGCCGGCGTCATCAATCCGCCCGCGGCCAACAAGCGCAGCCACTGGCTGCGCGAGGACGGCAAGTTTCCGAAAGGCGTCAAGGACTGGATTGCCGGCGCCACCGAACAGCCCGGCAGCTGGTGGACCGACTGGGCCCGGTGGCTGGCCAGCCACGCGGGCAAGCAGATTGCCGCGCCCAAGTCCTACGGCAAGGCGGGCAAGTTCAAGGCGATCGAGCCCGCGCCCGGCCGCTACGTCCGGGCGAAGGCCTGAAATTCGTGTCAAATTTGGCTCCAGCGCTTGTCTGACAAGCCAGAGCAGCTATCAACAGGAGAGCATCCAATGGAAGACATCGTCATCGTTTCCGCCGTCCGCACCGCCGTCGGCAAATTTGGTGGCTCGCTGGCCAAGGTGCCCGCCACCGAACTGGGCAGCATCGCCATCAAGGCCGCGCTCGAGCGCGCCAGGGTCGGCCTGGACCAGGTGGGTGAGGTCATCATGGGCCAGGTGCTGTGCGCCGGCAGCGGCCAGAACCCGGCGCGCCAGGCGCTGATCAAGGCCGGCATCGCCAAGGAAACCCCGGCGCTCACCATCAACGCCGTGTGCGGCTCGGGCCTGAAGGCGGTGATGCTGGCCGCGCAGGCGGTGGCCACGGGCGACAGCGAGATCGTGGTGGCCGGCG
>CAZGOL010000130.1:0-7339 GCA_964527755.1 uncultured Ottowia sp. | reverse complement strand
CCCGGCATCGAGCGCATCCGCTACACCACCAGCCACCCCAAGGAGTTCACCCAGCCGCTGATCGACGCGCATGCACGGCTGGACAAGCTGGTGGGCCACCTGCACCTGCCGGTGCAGCACGGCAGCGATCGCATCCTGGGGATGATGAAGCGTGGTTACAACGTGGCCGAATACAAGGACATCATCCGGCGGCTGCGCGCTGTGCGTCCGGACATCAGCATCTCAAGCGATTTCATCGTCGGTTTTCCGACCGAGACGCAGGACGATTTCGACAGGCTGATGAGTCTGATCGACGAAATCGGCTACGACACCAGCTTCAGCTTCATCTACAGCCCGCGCCCCGGCACGCCGGCGGCCAATTTGCGCGACGCAACGCCGCACGAGGTCAAGCTCGCGCGCCTGCAGCGGGTACAGGCAGCCATCGACGAGTCGGCGCGTTCCATCGGCGCCAGTCGCGTGGGCACGGTGCAACGGGTGCTGGTGGAAGGGCCCTCGCGCAAGAGCCCCAACGAAATGATGGGCCGCACCGAGTGCAACCGGGTGGTCAATTTCGACGCTGGCGCGGGCGGCACGCAACTGGTTGGCCGCTTGCTCGAACTCGACATCACCGCGGCGCTCCCGCACTCGCTGCGCGGGCGAGTGCGGGCAGCGTGAAGCCCTGCGCGGGCTGGCGCACGCATCAGCGATCACTGCCGTCGTCCAGGTGCTCACGGGCCAGGCGGCGCAGCAGCGCCAGCGCAGCCTGCTGCGTGCCGGTGCTGGGGCGCAGCGCGCTGAGTGCGGTGAAAAGCGGAATCTCCAGCGGCATGCCGCGCGCGGTTTTGATGCGTCGCAGGTGAAACGTGTCGGGCTGGGCCACGCCAGCCACTGCGTGGCGTGACAGGATGGCGCATCCGGCGCCACCGGCGACCAGCTGGAGGATGGTGGCCACCCCATCGATTTCGAGCGCGACGTGCGGCTGCAGGCCAGCCGCGGCGAGCTGGTGCTCGATGTGCATGCGGATCGCGTTGGGTCGGCTGGGGATCACCAGCGGAAGCTGCGCGATCTCCTGCAGGGTGGCCGGCATGGTGACCGGGGTTGCCGAAGCCAGACGTGCGCCTTGCACCAGCAGCAGTTCGTCGTTGGCCAGCGGCTGGACCTCCAGCCCAGGGACCGGCCGCGCGTTGTAGAGCGCGGCGATGTCCAGTCGTCCGCTCTCCACCTGCTCGTGCATGCTTGCCGACAGGGCTTCGGTGATTGAAAGCTTGGCCTCGGGCAGCTGCGCCGCGAAGGCGCGCACCAGCGGTACCGCCAGCGCGCGGGCCACACTGGGAGGCAGCCCCAGCGTCACATGGCCCGTCAGGCCGCCACGCAGTCGTGCCAACTCGTCGCGGGCCCGATCGACCTGATGCAAGATGCCGCGCGCGTGCTCAAGCAGCACCTGGCCGGCCTCGGTCGGCACCGCACCGCGGCCGTGGCGTTGCAGCAGGTTCTGGCGCAACTCCACCTCCAGCTGGCGCACCTGGCGGCTGAGCGCGGGCTGCGCCACGTCGAGCGCGAGCGCCGCGCGACTGAAACTGCCCAGCTCCGCCACGCGAACGAAATACTCAAGTTGCCGCAAGTCCATGGAATACCTGCTCCGAAGCGATGATTGACTTTGAGATATGCCATTTTGATCTAGCTGATAGTCGCCGCAACCGGTGGCGAAACCGAGCCCGAAGGCGAACAATCAATCGAACAACGGTGCACTTGCGGACCGTCTGGAGACAAGAGTCATGAATGCGTCGAAAACGTCGCGCACACAGGTCGCCATCATGGGCGCGGGCCCGTCCGGGCTGATCCTGGGACAGTTGCTGCACAAGGCCGGCATCGACGCGGTCGTCATCGATCGCGTGAGCGGCGAGCACGTGCTCGGACGCATCCGCGCCGGCATCCTGGAGCAGGTCTGCATCGATCTGCTGGACGAAGCCGGCGTGGGGGCGCGCATGCACCAGGAGGGCCTGGTGCACGGCGGCATCGAGATGATGTGGGACGGCAAACGCCATCGGGTCGATTTGAACAAGCACAGCGGTGGCCAGAATGTCATGGTCTACGGCCAGACCGAAGTCACACGCGACCTGATGGACGCACGCCACGCGGCGGGGCTGCCGACCGTGTACGAGGCCAAGAGCACCGCGGTCCATGATTTCGACACCGCCAGGCCGTACGTCACCTACGAGAAGGGTGGTGTCACGCACCGCCTCGACTGCGACTTCATTGCGGGGTGCGACGGCTTTCACGGCGTGTGCCGCGCCAGCGCACCGCGTGCGGCGATCAAGGAGTACGAGAAGGTTTATCCGTTCGGCTGGCTGGGCCTGCTGTCGGACACGCCGCCGGTCAACGACGAGCTCATCTACATCAACAGCCCGCGCGGGTTCGCGCTGTGCAGCCAGCGCAGCAAGACGCGCAGCCGCTACTACCTGCAGGTGCCACTGACACAGCACGTGGAGGACTGGAGCGACGACGCTTTCTGGCAGGAGCTGAAACTGCGCCTGGACGCGGAAGGTCGCGAGAAGCTCGTCACCGGCCCGAGCCTGGAAAAAAGCATCGCCCCGCTGCGCAGCTTCGTCACCGAGCCGATGCGTTTCGGCCGCTTGTTCCTCGCGGGCGATGCCGGCCACATCGTGCCACCCACCGGCGCCAAGGGACTGAACCTGGCGGCCACCGACGTCAAGTACCTGAGTGCCGCCCTCATCGAGTACTACCGGGACAAGAGCGAGGCCGGCATAGACGACTACTCGCGCAAGTGCCTGGGTCGCATTTGGCGTGGCGAGCGCTTCTCGTGGTGGATGACGATGCTGTTGCACCGCTTCCCCGAAGACGGCGAAATCGTCGCCAAATTCCAGCACGCCGAGCTCGAATACCTGATGTGTTCCGAGGCCGGCTTGCGCACCATCGCCGAGAACTACGTTGGCCTGCCGCTCGACTTCGCCGAGCGTCCGCTGATGTGAGATCGCACACGGCCGCCGGCTTGACGCACCCAAGGATCCTTCATGATTATCGACTGCCACGGGCACTACACCACGGCGCCAGCCGCGCTCGGGGAATGGCGCAACCGCCAGATCGCCGGCATCGCCGATCCCGCCTCGATGCCGCGCGCGGCGGACTTGAAAATCTCCGATGACGAGCTGCGCGAATCCATCGAATCCAACCAGCTGCGCCTGATGCGCGAGCGCGGCAGCGACCTGACCATCTTCAGCCCGCGCGCCAGCTTCATGGCGCACCACATCGGCAACTTCCAGGTGTCCAGCACCTGGTCGGCGATCTGCAACGAACTGTGTCACCGCGTGAGCGAGCTGTTTCCCGAGCATTTCGTGCCGGCCGCGATGCTGCCGCAGTCGCCCGGCGTCGATCCGGCCACCTGCATTCCCGAACTGGAACGGTGCGTCAGGGACTTCGGCGCGGTCGGCATCAACCTCAATCCCGATCCGTCGGGCGGCCACTGGACCAGCCCCCCGCTCACCGACCGCCACTGGTATCCCATCTACGAAAAGATGGTCGAGTGGGACATTCCGGCGATGATCCACGTCTCCACCAGTTGCAACGCCTGTTTTCACACCACCGGCGCG
Source organism: uncultured Ottowia sp. (assembly GCA_964527755.1). Classification (GTDB taxonomy): domain Bacteria; phylum Pseudomonadota; class Gammaproteobacteria; order Burkholderiales; family Burkholderiaceae_C; genus Ottowia. Next base: position 3,752 of record CAZGOL010000130.1, on the reverse strand, counting down.
CACTACATCAACGCCGACACCACGGCAGTGATGCAGCTCATCCAGGGCGATCTTTTCAAGGACTTCCCGACGCTCAGGTTCATCATCCCGCACGGCGGCGGGGCCGCGCCCTACCACTGGGGGCGCTACCGCGGCCTGGCGCAGGAGCTGAAAAAGCCCCTGCTCACCGAGCACCTGCTGCACAACGTGTTCTTCGACACCTGCGTGTACCACCAGCCCGGCATCGATTTGCTGATGAAGGTGATCCCGGTGGACAACATCCTGTTTGCCAGCGAGATGATCGGCGCCGTGCGCGGCATCGACCCCGAGACCGGCCACCACTACGACGACACCAAGCGCTACGTGCAGGCCACCGCCAGCCTGACGGCCGAACAGCGTCACCAGATTTACGAGGGCAACGCGCGGCGCGTGTTTCCGCGGCTCGACGCCCGTCTGAAGGCGCGTGGATCATGAATCAAATGTGGCTTTGTCCCATGATGGGTGTGCCACAGCAGCTATCAATGTAGAAGCAACTGGCGGAGATCGAGATGTACGAACTCGGGGTCGTTTATCGCAACATCAAGCGTGCAGACCGCGCCGCTGCCGATGCACTGGCGCACTTCGGCAGCGCCACCGTGCACGAGGCGCAGGGTCGCGTGGGCCTGCTCAAGCCCTACATGCGCCCCATCTACCCCGGCGCGCAGGTGTCGGGCACGGCCGTCACCGTGCTGCTGCAGCCGGGCGACAACTGGATGCTGCACGTGGCGGCCGAGCAGATCCGCCCCGGCGACATCGTGGTGGCCACCGTCACGGCCGAATGCACCGATGGCTACTTCGGCGATTTGCTGGCCACCAGCTTCCAGGCGCGCGGCGCGCGCGCCCTCGTCATCGACGCCGGCGTGCGCGACGTGCGCACCCTGCACGCCATGGGCTTTCCGGTCTGGAGCAAGGCCATCAGCGCCAAGGGCACCATCAAGGCCACGCTGGGCTCGGTCAACATCCCCATCGTCTGCGCTGGCATGCTGGTCACGCCCGGCGACGTGATCGTGGCCGACGACGACGGCATCGTCTGCGTGCCGGCGGCCCACGCGGCACGGACGCTGGAGGCGGCGCGCCAACGCGAGGCCAACGAAGCGGGCAAGCGCGACATCTTCGCCAGCGGGGAGCTGGGGCTGGACTACTACAAGATGCGCGAGGGCCTGGCCAAGGCCGGCCTGCGTTACGTCGATTGAAGCGGGTGGCGTCATGAACCGGCCGACCACGGGCGATTTCACCAAGACGGCGGGCTGGCTGGACTGGTACGACGGCCCGAGCCGACCGCGCCTGCGGTTGCCCGCGGGCAGCGTGGACGCGCACTGCCACGTGTTCGGCCCGGGTGCGGAATTTCCGTACGCGCCTGAGCGCAAGTACACACCCTGCGACGCCGGCAAGACGCAGCTGTTCGCGCTGCGCGACCACCTGGGGTTCGCGCGCAACGTGATCGTTCAGGCCACCTGCCACGGCGCCGACAACCGGGCGCTGGTCGATGCGCTGCACGCCAGTGCGGGCAGGGCGCGTGGCGTGGCCACGGTCAGGCGCAGCGTGACCGACGAGCAGTTGCACGCGTTGCACGCGGCCGGCGTGCGCGGCGTGCGCTTCAACTTCGTCAAGCGCCTGGTCGATTTCACGCCCAGGGACGAGCTGATGGAGATCGCCGGCCGGATCCAGGCGCTGGGCTGGCATGTGGTGATCTACTTCGAGGCGGTCGATCTGCCCGAGCTGTGGGAGTTCTTCACGCACCTGCCGACCACCGTGGTGGTCGACCACATGGGCCGGCCCGACGTCAGCAAGCCGGTGGATGGCCCCGAGTTCGACCTGTTCGTGCGGTTCATGCGCGAGCACGCCAACGTGTGGAGCAAGGTGAGCTGTCCCGAACGCCTGTCGGTGAGCGGGCCGCCGGCGCTGAATGGCGAGCAGGCGCCCTACCGCGACGTCGTGCCCTTTGCGCGCCGGATTGTGGAAACCTTCCCCGACCGCGTGTTGTGGGGAACGGACTGGCCGCACCCGAATCTCAAGAACCACATGCCCGACGACGGGCTGCTGGTCGATTTCATCGCACACATCGCACCCACGCCCGGGTTGCAACACAAACTCCTGGTCGACAACCCGATGCGTTTGTACTGGCCAACGGAGGTCTGAAACCATGTCCCTGAACAAACCCTACCTCGACGTGCCCGGCACGACGATCTTCGACGCCGAGCAGAGCCGCAAGGGCTATTGGCTCAACGAGTTCTGCATGAGCCTGATGACGGCCGACAACCGCAGGCGATTCAAGACCGACGAAGACGCCTACCTCGCCGAATGGCCCATGACCGACGAGCAGAAGGCGGCGGTGCGCGCGCGCGATCTCAACTGGATGATGCGCACTGGTGGCAACATCTACTTTCTGTCCAAGCTGGGCGCCACCGATGGCCTGAGCTTTCAGCAGATGGCCGGCAGCATGACCGGCATGAGCGAGCAGCAGTACCGCGACATGATGGTCGGTGGCGGTCGCAGTCCCGAGGGCAACCGCTACCGGGGCGAGCACGGCAATGCGCAAGGTCCGATGACCCAGTCCGCCGCCTGGAAGGCCTGGGAGGAAAAAGCGCAAAAAGAGCTTGTGGCATCCGTCCAGCAAGCCGGAGCAGCTACAAAATCAGAAGTCGCCGGGCATGCGCGCATCACCGCGTCGGTCTACTCGTCGCACGTGCCCGCCATTGGCGCGGCCATCGACCACGGCAAGACGGGCGAGCCCTATTGGGCGCCGATGTTCAAGGGGTTCGAGTTCACCAAGGCCTGGATGAAGGACAACACGCCGGACGTCATTTTTCTTGTCTACAACGATCACGCCACCAGCTTCGATCTGCGCGTGATTCCCACCTTCGCCATCGGCACCGCTGCCGAGTTCGAGCCCGCCGACGAGGGCTATGGCGCTCGTCCCGTGCCCAGGGTCATGGGTCATCCGCGGCTGGCCTCCCACATCGCGCAGTCGGTGATCCAGCAGGACTTCGACCTCACCATCGTCAACGACCTGAAGGTCGATCACGGCCTGACGGTTCCGATGAACCTGATGTTCGGCACGCCCGCGGCCTGGCCCTGCCCGGTGATCCCGTTTGCCGTCAACGTGGTGCAGTACCCGGTGCCCTCGGGCGGGCGCTGCTTCGCGCTGGGGCAGGCGATCCGGCGCGCGATCGAGAGCTACGACGAACCGCTCAAGGTCCAGATCTGGGGCACCGGCGGCATGAGCCACCAGCTGCAGGGCCCGCGCGCCGGCCTGATCAACCGGGACTGGGACAACCAGTTCCTCGATCGCCTGATCGCCGACCCGAAGGGCCTGTCGATCATGCCGCACATCGACTACGTGCGCGAGGCGGGCAGCGAGGGCATCGAGCTGGTCATGTGGCTGATCGCGCGCGGCGCCATGGCCGACGTGGCCGGCAGCGGTGCGCCGACAGTGGTGCATCGCTTCTACCACGTGCCGGCATCCAACACCGCGGTGGGACACCTGATTCTTGAGAATCAGCCCTGATAGCCCGTCCGACAAGCCGAAACAGCTATCGAACAAGGAGTGAAATGAACAAGACGATCAAGGTCGCGCTGGCCGGCGCCGGTGCCTTCGGCATCAAACACCTGGATGGTATTCGCAACATCGACGGTGTCGAGGTGGTGTCGCTGGTGGGTCGTCGCCTCGAACCGACGCAGGAGATCGCCCGCAAGTACGGCATCGCGCACGTGAGCACCGACCTGGACGAAAG
>CAZGOL010000129.1:0-7351 GCA_964527755.1 uncultured Ottowia sp. | reverse complement strand
CCATAGCCGCAGGAGAAACCGCGCAACTCAAGCATGGCTGGCCTCCTCGCCTTCCTCGACTTCGGTGCCCAGGTAGGCATTGCGTACCACCGGCTCGGCCATGACCGCCTGCGGCTCGCCCTCGGCGATCTTGCGGCCGTTGTCCAGCACCACCAGGCGCCGGCAGATGCGCAGCACCTCGCCCAGGTTGTGCTCGATCAGCACGATGGTCACGCCCTGCGTGTTGATCTCGGCGATCGTGTCCGCCAGGCTGTGCGCCTCCTTCGAATTGAGACCCGCCAGCGGCTCGTCGAGCAGCAGCAGGCGCGGCCCCAGGGCCAGTGCGCGCGCCAGCTCCAGCCGCTTGAGCACACCCAGCGGCTGCGTCGCCGGGCTTTGCTCGGCCAGATGCGCGATGCCCACGCGCGCCAGCTCCTGGCGCGCCAGCGCCAACTCTTGTGCATCCGAGACTTGCAGCAGCGCGGTGAGGGGCCGCACCGTCTTGGCACTGGCCGCTGCCATGGCCACGTTGTCCTCCAGCGAGATGCTGCGCAGCGGGCGCACCAGTTGCTGCGACAGGGCCAGGCCCATGCGGATGCGCTCGTTGATCGCGTGCTCGTTCAGGCGCCTGCCGTCCAGCAGCACCTGGCCGCTGGTGGGGCGCACCACGCCGGTGATCGCGCGCAGCATCGTGGTCTTGCCCGCGCCGTTGGGGCCGATCAGGCCGAGCAGCTCGCCCTCGGCGACGGTGAAGGACACGTCATCGACCGCCGTCAGGCCGCCAAAGCGCACCGTGACGGATTCGACGGCCAGCAGGGCTTGCGTGCTCATGCCTGACCCCCTTGCGTCTTGGCCCCTTGCGTCTTGCCCGGGGCCCACACGCGCCGCACCAGCCCGGCGATGCCGCCGGGCGAGAAACGCATCATCAGGAACAGCAGCCCGCCATAAACCAGCAGCTTGTAGTCGCCGATCACCTGGAACCACGCCGGCAGGGCCGAGAGCACCGCGGCGGCGATCACCACCCAGACGACCGAGCCGATGCCGCCAAAGACCACCATCGAGAGCACGGTGATCGACTCGATGAAACCGAAATTCTCCGCGCCGATGAACTGCAGGTGGTAGGCCAGCAGCGCACCCGACAAACCCGCCAGCGCGGTGCCGATGGCAAAGGCGGCGAGCTTGTAGCGCGGCACGTCGATCCCGAGCACGCGCATCGTGTCCTCGTCTTCCGCGATGCCGTTGAACACCCGTCCCATCCAGGTCCGGCGCAGGTAGACCGACAGGGCCGCCACGAATGCCGCCAGCACGATCGCGAACACCATGAAGCCGAACTTGCCCAAGCCGTGGTCGGGAATGGATGACACGCCCATCTCGCCGCCCAACCAGTCCTGCTGGCGCACGAAACCGACGAAGAGAAACACCACACCCATGGTGGTGATCGCCAGGAAATCGTCGCGCACGCGCAGCGACGCCAGGCCGACGATGACGCCGAGCACGCAGGCCAGCAGCATGGCCACCGGCAGGGTGGCGAGAAAGGGCCAGCCGGCCTTGCCGAGCATGGCGGCGGCATAGGCGCCGACGCCCTGGAAGGCCGCGTGGCCCAGGCTGATCTGGCCGCAGAAGCCCGTGATGAGGTTCAGCGACAGCGCGAAGATGACGCTGATCGCCATCGTGGTGAGCAAGGTGATTTCGTAGTCCATGTCCTTGCCTTCAGCGCCTGGCGAACAGCCCCTGCGGGCGCACCATCAGCACCACGATCAGGAACGCGAAGGCGATCGCGTTGCGATCGAGAAACTGCCCGATGTAGATCGTGCCGAAAGACTCGACCACGCCCAGCACCAGCGACGCCGCCAGCGTGCCCGGCACCGAGCCCAGGCCCCCGAGCACGATGATCGCCAGCGCCTTGTACGACGGGACGCTGCCCATGGTGGGCTCGACCAGGTTGTTGAGCAGCGCCACCCAGACCCCGGCGAAACCCGCGAGCGCGGAGCCGACGAAGAAATTGATGTCGCGCACCTGGCGCAGCGAGATGCCGAAGGATTCGGCCATCTGCGGGTCGGTCACCGTCGCCTGGCAGGCCACGCCGATGCGCGTGCGCGATTGCAGCCACGCCAGCACGCCAATGAACAGCACCGTGCCCGCCATCATCCAGAGCTCGGCCTGCTTGAGTTGCAGGCCGCCGCCCAGTGCCACCTGTCCCTGCATCTGCGGCGTGGCAAAGGACAGGCCCTGGGCGCCGAAGGCAATGCGAAACGCCTCCTCGGAGGCGATGTACAGGCCGATCGAGGCAATCAATGCGACGAAGGGCGGCTGCGTGAGCAGCGGCTGATAGGCCAGGCGGTACATCAGCACGCCGGCCAGCCCGGCCAACAGCGCCGCGCCGACGAAAGCCAGCGTCAGGCTGCCGCTGGCGTTGGTGACCAGCACGCCCGCATAGGCGCCCAGCGTGAACAGCGAGGCGTGCGCGACGTGCAGGATGCGCAGCAGGCCATACACCAGGGTCAGGCCCAGGGCGATCATCGCGTAGATGCTGCCCTGCACCAGCCCCTGGACGACGAGTTCGACGTACAGCATGGTCTGCCCGTGTCGTGGCGCTCACTTGCCCTTGGTCGGCGGCGCCAGCAGCACCGGGTCGTGGATCACGCTGTGGCGATGAAACGCCTTGTCCTTGACGATCTGCACCTGCAGGTCCTTCTGCACCTCGTGCAGATCATTGAACGAGAGCTTGCCGATCGGCGTGTCGTAGGTGCCTGCGGCGATCGCGTCACGCAGCGCGGCACCGCCCTTGCCGCCGGTCTTCTTCAGGCCGTCGATCGCCACCAGCGTGGCGGTGTAGCTGGAGGCGGCCACCATGTCGGAGCCCACGCCATAGGCCTTCTTGTAGTCGGCGAGGTAGGCCTTGGTCACGGGCGAGTCGGAGTCGCGATCGAGCGAGGTGGTGACCAGCGTACCCTCGGACGCGGGGCCGGCGATCTCCATGAACTTCTCGGAGTCGTAGCCTTCCTGCCCGATGATGGGCACGGTGATGCCCGCCGCACGCAACTGGCTCACCAGCGGCCCGGCGTTGAAGTAGTAGCCCGAGGCGTAGATGATGTCCGGGTTGTCGGCCTTGACCTTGCTCACCAGCGGGCCGAACTGGCGATCGGCCATGCCGTACTCGTACTCGTTGATGATCTTCAGGCCGAGCTTTTGCGCGCCGTCCTTGAAGCCCGCCGCCAGCGACTGGCCGAAGTCGTTCTTCACGGTGATCAGCGCCACGTTCTTCTTGCCCAACTCCTGCGCCAGCTTGGCGCCGCCACGGCCCTGCACCTCGCCCATCGCCGAGACGCGGAACATGTAGTCGCCCGCCAGCGTCACGTCCGGGTGGATGGAGTACGCCACCACGTAAGGCACTTGCGCCTTCTGGAAGATCGAGGCGGCGGCGCGCGTGGAGCCCGAGTAGGAGCCCGAGACGCCCACCACCACCTTGTCCTTCTCGATCATCTTGGTGACCGCGGGCACGGCTTCCTTGGCCGAGGCCTGGTCGTCATAGACCACGAGTTCGAGCTTCTGGCCGGCCACGCCGCCGGCGGCATTGGCCTCAGCCACCGCCAGCTTGGCGCCATCCAGCGCCGACTTGCCGTCGGCGGCGGCGAAACCGGTGGACGGCACGTTGAAGCCGATCTTGATGTCGGCCCAGGCCGCGCCCACGGGCAATGCAAAGGCGAGCGCTGCAACGAGCAGTTTGGGTGTGAAGGGGGACAGCGACTTCATGGACATCTCCTTGGGTTGAGTCTCTGGACGAAAGGGGTCGATCCGGTGTCTAATGCCTATACAAGATGGACCGCATTTCGGTTTATTTGTATATACATTTGGCAACTGCCAAATGTAGACTCCACTCCGTGTCGTGTCAATACGCAAGGGGTCGGACTTGGGGTTTGCCCTGATCTGGACACGACATGAACACAGCCGCTGCCAATCCGACCGACGCCAAGCACGCACCCGCGTTTCAGCGCGTGAAGGACCACGTGCTGCGCCAGATTCACGATGGCCGCTGGCGCGAGGGCGACGCGATTCCGGGCGAGGAGGCGCTGGCGCGCCAGTTCGGCGTCTCGCGCATGACGGTCAACCGCGCGCTGCGCGAGCTGAGCAGCGAGCAGGTGGTGGAACGGGTCCAGGGCTCGGGCACCTTCGTGGCCCAGCAGAAGTACCGCGCCACGCTGGTCGAGTTGCGCAACATCGCCGACGAGATCGCCGCGCGCGGGCATCGCCATCGCAGCGAATTGCAACTGCTGGCGCGCACCCGCGCCGGGGACGCGCTGGCGCGGCAGTTGCGCGTGGCGGCGCGCTCGACCGTGTTTCATTCGGTCATCCTGCACTTCGAAAACGACGTGCCCATCCAGGTGGAAGACCGCCACGTGAACCCGCGGGTCGCACCCGACTACCTGACGCAGGATTTCGCCCGGCACACGCCCAACGCCTACCTGATGGAGGTGGCGCCGCTGCAGGGCGTGGACTTCGAGATCGAGGCTGGCACGCCGCCGGCCAATGTCCGCGAACTGCTGCGCATGGGTGCCGGCGAGTTCTGCCTGGTGCTGCGCCGCACCACCCACTCGATGGGGCAGGTGGCGTCGGTGGCCGCGATGTGGCACCCGGCGCGGCGCTATCGCTTCACCGGGCGCATCTGAGCGGCGCCGCCCGCCTCACCCGGGGCCGTTCGCGCGCAGTGGCAGCGACAGTCGGCGCAGGTCGCGGTCCTCGGGCAGCGGCTGGTCCGCGAAGCCCAGGGCCTGCCCGAGTTCGCGCATCCGGTGGTTTTCGGTCAGCACGAAGGCCATCAGGCACTCGGTGCCGGCGCTGCGCTGGTAGGCGATGAGCTTGTCCATCAGCAGGCGTCCAAGGCCGGTTCCCTTGAGCTCGGGCCGAAGGATGATGCCGAACTCGGCCTCGACGTTGTCCGGGTCGGCCAGCGCGCGCGCCACACCCAGTGTCTGCTCGACGCCGTCGGGCCCGGTGACGGTGGCGACGAAGGCCATCTCGCGCGTGTAGTCGATCTGCACCATGCGCGCCAGCTCGCTGCGCTCCATGGTGCGCCGGCTGTAGAACAGGCGCATGCGCACGTCGTCCGCATCCAGGCTTTCCAGGAAGGCGCGGTGCTGCGCCTCGTCCTCGGGGCGAACCGGGCGCAGGGTGAGGGCGCGGCCCTGCCACTGAACGCGCTCGACCAGTTGCGCCGGATAGGGCGCGATGGCGAAATGGGCGGCGCCCGCGGGCTTTGTGCTGCTCACGCGCACCCGCGCGTCCAGCGCCACGGCGCCTTCGTGGTTGACGATCAGCGGGTTGATGTCGAGTTCGGCGATCTCGGGCACGTCGGCCAGCAGTTGCGACACCGCCATCAGCGTGGCGACCACGGCGTCGAGCTTGGCCGGCGGCACGTCACGGTAGCCCGCCAGCAGCCGCGCCACGCGGGTGCGGTTGATGAGCGCGCGCGCCAGCGGAGCGTTCAGCGGCGGCAGCGCCATCGCGCTGTCCTTCATCACCTCGACCGCGGTGCCGCCCTGGCCGAACAGGATCATGGGGCCGAAAGTGGCATCGACGCTGGCGCCGATGATCAGCTCCTGCGCCTGCTTGAGGCGCACCATGGCCTGCACGGTGAAGCCTTCCAGGCGTGCCTGCGGGTGGCTCTTGCGGATGCGCTCGAGCATGGCCTGCGCGGCCGCGCGCACGTCCGCCGCGTCCTGCAGATTGAGCACCACGCCACCGACGTCCGACTTGTGCGTGATGTCGGGCGAGAGGATCTTGAGCACCACCGGAAAGCCGATGCGTGCCGCCTCGGCCGCGGCTGCGCCGGGATCGGCTGGCACGGTTCGGGTGGCCACCACCGGGATGCGATAGGCCTCGCACACGGCCTTGGCCTCGGGTTCGGTGAGCAGTTCACGACCGCTGGCCAGCACCGACGAGATCACCTCGCGCACGCGGGCGGTGTCGGGGCGGCTGCCATCGTGCAGGGTACTGGCGGGCGGTGCCTCGGTCAGCTCGGCCTGGTTGCGTGCGTACGCTTGCAGCATGCCGATGGCCGCCACCGCCTGCTCGGGCATGTCGTAGCAGGCGATACCGGCGTCGACGAACAGGCGGCGCGCCTCGGCCACCGCCGGCCCGCCCATCCAAGTGGCGATCAGCGGCAGCGGGCGCTTGCCGTCGCGCCGGATCGGCGGCACCAGCGCGCGCGCGATGTCGGCCGACGGAACGATGGCGGTGGGCGCGTGGATGAACAGCAGGGTGCCCGCCGTGTCGGGGTGGCGCGCCAGCGCGGCCAGCGCGTCGACGTAGCGCTGGGCCGGCGCGTCGCCGATGATGTCGACCGGGTTGCCGTGCGACCAGTTGGCGGGCAGCACGGCATCAAGTTCGCGCGTCAGCGCGTCGCCCAGCTCGGCCAGCGGGACGTCGCTGGCGGCGGCAGCGTCGGCCGCCAGCACGCCGGCCCCGCCGCCGTTGGTGAGGATGGTCATGCGGTCGCCGATCGGCGCCTTGAAACGGGTGAGGATCTCGGCGGCCAGGAACAGCGCCTCCAGGCTGTCCACGCGCAGCATGCCGGCGCGCGCGATGGCGGCGTCGTAGACGTTGTCGGCGCCGGCCAGCGCGCCGGTGTGCGAGGCGGCGGCCTTTTGCCCCTGCGCGCTGCGCCCGGCCTTGACGACGATCACCGGCTTGTTGCGCGCGGCCGCCCGCGCGGCCGACATGAACTTGCGCGCGTGCTCGATCGACTCGATGTACAGCAGGATGGCGCGCGTGTGTGCGTCGCTGGCCAGGTAGTCGATCATGTCGCCGAAGTCCACGTCGGCGTGCTCGCCCAGCGAGACGAAGTGCGAAAAGCCGATCTGCCGCGCCTCGGCCCAGTCGAGCATGGCCGTGACCAGCGCGCCCGATTGCGAGACGAAGGCGAGTTCGCCCGGTCGCGCCGCGATGTGGGCAAAGCTGGCGTTCAGGCGCGCGTGCGGCGCCAGCAGACCCACGCAGTTGGGGCCCAGGATGCGCATCAGCGCCGGGCGCGCGGCGTCGAGCATGGCCTGCTTGTCCTCGCGTGTCAGGCCGGCGCTGATGACCACCGCGGCCCGGGTGCCGGCCCGGGCCAGTTGCTCGATCAGACCCACCACGGTGGCCGGCGGCGTGCAGATCACCGCCAGTTCGGGTGCCTGGGGCAGATCCGCGACGCCGGCGTAGCAGCGCTGGCCGGAAAGCTCGCCGTACTTGGGGTTGACGGGCCAGACCGAGCCGGTGAAGCCGCTCGTGCGCATGTTGCGCCACAGCGTGCCGCCCACCGAGAACGGCCGCTCGGAGGCGCCGATCACGGCCACCGACTTGGGGTCGAACAGCGAATCGAGGTTGCGAATGC
>CAZGOL010000128.1:0-7365 GCA_964527755.1 uncultured Ottowia sp. | reverse complement strand
CGGCTGGAGGCCGAGCTGGCGGCGCTGCAGGCCACGGTGGCCCGCCTGTGCGCCGAACTGGGCGTGTCGCCGGGCGGACCACCCACGGGCGACGACCGTGCTACAACGAGCACTTCCGAGGAGCAGCACTGACATGGACCTGGCATTCACCCCCGACGAACTGGCTTTCCGCGACGAGGTTCGCACCTGGGTCAAGGCGCACCTGCCGTCCGAGATCGCCGCCAAGGTGCACCAGGCGCAGCGCCTGTCGCGCGACGACATGCAGCGTTGGGCGAAGATCCTGGGCCAGCAGGGCTGGCTGGGCTACGGCTGGCCCAGGGAGTTCGGCGGCCCCGGCTGGAGCGCGGTGCAGAAGCACCTGTTCGAGGAAGAGTGCGCCATGGCCGGCGCGCCGCGCATCGTGCCCTTCGGCCCGGTGATGGTGGCGCCCGTCATCATGGCCTACGGCAACAAGGCGCAGCAGGAGCGCTTTCTGCCGGGCATCGCTTCGGGCGAGGTGTGGTGGAGCCAGGGCTACAGCGAGCCTGGGTCGGGGTCGGATCTGGCCTCGCTGCGCACCCGGGCCGAGCGCAAGGGCGACAAGTACATCGTCAACGGCCAGAAGACCTGGACCACGCTGGGCCAGTACGGCGAGTGGATGTTCAACCTGGTGCGCACCAGCAACGAGGGCAAGCCGCAGACCGGCATCAGCTTTTTGTTGATCGACATGAAGTCGCCCGGCGTCAGCGTGCGTCCGATCAAGCTGCTGGATGGCGAGTGCGAGGTCAACGACGTGTTCTTCGACAACGTCGAGGTGCCTCTTGACAACCTGATCGGCGAGGAGAACAAGGGCTGGACCTACGCCAAGCACCTGCTCAGCCACGAGCGCACCAACATCGCCGACGTCAACCGCGCCAAGCGCGAGCTCGAGCGGCTCAAGCGCATCGCCCGAACCGAAGGCGTCTGGGGCGACCAGCGCTTTCGCGACCAGATCGCGTTGCTCGAGGTGGACATCGTGGCGCTCGAGATGCTGGTGCTGCGCGTGCTCTCGGCCATGAAGTCGGGCCGCAATGCGCTGGACATCGCCGGCCTGCTGAAGATCAAGGGCAGCGAGATCCAGCAGCGCTACACCGAGCTGATGATGCTGGCCGCCGGCCCCTACAGCCTGCCGTGGATCTTCGAGGCGATGGAAGCCGGCTGGCAGGGCGATCAGGCGGCGGCGGCCGGCCTGCAGGGCTTTCCGGGCGGCGAAGTGGCCAATGCCGCGCTGGCGCCGGGCTACTTCAACTACCGCAAGACCACCATCTATGGCGGCAGCAACGAGGTGCAGCGCAACATCGTCGCGCAGACGGTGCTGGGCTGAGCGACGGATTGAAGACCTGAATACCGGACGCAGAGGACGCAAAGGATTCGCAAAGGACGCAAAAAATTCGAAATCATTTTTTGGATTTCTTTTGCGTCCTCTGCGTCATTTTTGCGTCCTCTGCGTCCAGCTGTTTTGCATTGATAGATTCCAAGGACACCCATCATGGACTTTGATTTTTCCGACGACCAACTGGCCTTGCGCGACGCCGTCGCCAAGTGGGCGAACAAGAGCTACGACTTCGAGCGCCGCAAGCAGGTGGTGGCCGCCGGCGGCTTCGAGCGCGGCCTGTACGGCGAACTGGCGGGGCTGGGCCTGGCCGGCATCTGCGTGAGCGAAGAACACGGCGGCCTGGGCATGGGCCCGGTCGAGGCCATGGTGGTGCTGGAAGAGCTCGGCCGCGCCCTGGTGTGCGAGCCGCTGGCGCAGGCCTTCATCACGAGCGGCGTGATCCAGGCCTACGCCGGCGCCGAGCTCAAGGCGCAGTGGCTGCCGCAGATTGCCGGTGGCGAGAAACTGGTGGTGCTGGCGCACCAGGAGCGCAAGGCCCGCTACCGGCTGAACGTGTGCGAAGCCCGGGCCACCCGCGCGGGCGCCGGCTACGCCCTGACGGCGCTCAAGAACATCGTGCCGGCGGGCGATCGGGCCGATGCCTTTGTGGTGCCGGCCGAGCTCGACGGCAAGCTGGCGCTGTTCCTGGTCGAACGCGCCGCCACGGGCGTGACCACGCACGGCTACCTCACGCAGGACGAGTCGCGCGCGGCCGACGTCCGGCTCGACCGCGCCCCCGCGCAACTGCTCACCACCGACGGCCTGGTCGCGCTTGTGCACGCGGTCGACATCGGCATCGCGTGCGCCTGCGCCGAGGGCGTGGGCGCGATGGAGCAGACCTTGAAGCTCACCGTCGACTACATGAACCAGCGCAAGCAGTTCGGCGTGCCGATCGCCAGCTTCCAGGCGCTGCGCCACCGCGTGGCCGACATGAAGATGCAACTGGAGCTGGCGCGCTCGATGAGCTACTACGCCACGCTCAAGCTGGGTGCGCCCGCGGCCGAGCGCCGCCAGGCGCTGTCGCGCGCCAAGGTGCAGCTGGGCCAGGCGCTGCGCTACGTGGGCCAGCAGTCGGTGCAGCTGCACGGCGGCATCGGCGTGACCGACGAATACGCCGGCAGCCACTACTTCAAACGCCTCACGCAGCTCGAAATGACCTGGGGCGACACCCTGCACCACCTGGGCGAGGTCAGCGACCGCATGACCGACACGGCCGGCGTGTTCGCCTGAGGCCCAGGGGTGCCCGTCGCACCCGAAGGCTTCCACCCGAACCCGAAACGGCGCCGCGGACCGCCCACCGTGGCGCCTTTTTTTCATCCCATGCCCACCGCTGCCGTCGCCAGCCCCGCCAACCCGCGCCTGATCCTGTGGATCGTCGCGATCGGCATGTTCATGCAGTTGCTGGACTCGACCATCGTCAACACCGCGCTGCCGGCGATGGCGCGCAGCCTGGGCGAAAGCCCGCTGGGCATGCAGTCGGTGGTGATTTCGTATGCCCTGACCATGGCCGTGATCATCCCCGCCACCGGTTGGCTGGCCGACCGCTTTGGCACGCAACGCATCTTCATGCTGGCGATTGCGCTGTTCACCGCCGGCTCGATTGCGTGCGCGGCTTCACCGAGCCTTGACCTTCTGATCGCCGCACGCGTGCTGCAGGGCGTGGGCGGCGCCATGCTGATGCCCGTGGGGCGCCTGGTGGTGCTGCGCGCGTTCCCCAGAGAGCAGTTCCTGGAAGCGATCAGCTTCGTCGCCATCCCGGCTCTGGTGGGCCCGCTGATCGGCCCCACGCTGGGCGGCTGGCTGGTGGAGGTGGCCAGCTGGCACTGGATTTTCCTCATCAACGTGCCGGTCGGACTGATCGGGTTGATGTCCACGCAGCGCTTCATCCCAAACTTCGTGGCGGCTGCCAGCCGGTTCGACCTGGCTGGCTACCTGTTGCTGGCGGTCGCGATGGTCGCCACCTCGCTGGCGCTCGACGGCCTGTCGGGCCTGGGCTGGGCGCACGCGCTGCTGGTGCTGCTGATGGTGCTGGGCCTGGCGGCCCTGGCGGCCTACTGGCTGCATGCGCTGCGCAGCCCGGCGCCCATCTTCGCCCCCGTGCTGTTCGCCACGCAGAGCTACCGCGTGGGCCTGCTGGGCAACCTGTTCGCGCGCATCGGCTCGGGCGCCATGCCCTATCTGCTGCCGCTGCTGCTGCAGTTGGCCCTGGGCTATTCGCCGGCGCAGGCCGGCATGCTGATGCTGCCCGTGGCCATCGCGGGAATGGTCAGCAAGCGTGCGGCCACCGCCATCATCACGCGCTTCGGCTACCAGCCGGTGCTGGTGTCCAACACGGTGCTGCTGGGCGCGATGATCGCCGGCTTCGCACTGATGGGTGCGGGGCAGCCACTGTGGCTGCGCATCGTGCAGCTGGCGGTGTTCGGCGCCATCAATTCGTTCCAGTTCACCGCCATGAACGCCGTCACCCTGAAGGATCTGGCGCCGCAGCGCGCGGCCAGCGGCAACAGCCTGTTTTCGATGGTGCAGATGCTGGGCATGAGCCTGGGCGTGACTTGCGCAGCGGCGCTGCTGGCGGCCTTCAGCGGCTGGTTCGGCGACGGGCAGGCAGGCCAGGCGCTGCCCGCGTTTCGCGCCACCTTCGTGGCGATCGGAGCGATGACGATGGGCTCGGCCGCGATCTTCTGGCAACTGGACCGCAAGGAGCGCCAGCCGGTGCCTCACGAGGAGGTGGTGGGCGGAGTCTGAAAACCGTCAGCGCAGCCGCAATGGCGGCGCCATGCCCACCATCAGCAGCAGCCCCCACACCAGCAAGGCCATGCCGGCGCACAGGTACAGCACGAAGCAGAAGTGAAAGGCCAGCGGGTTGTCTTCGCGGTTGGGCCGGTAGGCGCGCCAACCGGCCGCGCCGGCAGGCAATTCGCCCCTGCGCCAGCCGCGCCAGGCGACCGCCAGCAGCCCGGCGCCGGCCACCACCAGAAACAGCACCGCCAACGGGTTGGGTACGTTCATTGCCGGTCTCCCCGAAATCGGCGCACCAGCGCCAACACCGCCATCAGCACGACGCACAGTGCACCTGCCATCAGGATCTCGAATGGCCACAAGTTGTGCGAAGTCGGATCGCGCGCGACGCCCACCACGATGCGCAGCACCACGAACGCCATCAGCACCGCCGGCACCGCCGCCGCCAGGCGCCAGCCGCCGCGCCAGCGCCACAGGCCCCAGGCGGGCGCACCCACGCCCAGCACGAACAGGCCCGACACGGCCAGCGTGAAGGCCATGCCCCACAGCGCATCACTGGCTGCGGCGCGCGGGGGGCGTCGCTGCAGTTGTTCCTGCCGCTGCGCCACCTTTTCCTGCGCTTGCATTTCGGTGAGCCAGTCGGGTTCCGCCGCCGGCGGCGTGCTGCCGCCGGCGCTCACCAGGCCGCGCCAGACGGCAACCTCGTGCGTGCCGGCCGGCGAGCCATCGCCGGCAGTGATGCGCACCTCGTCCACCTGCGCGTCGGGCTTGAGGAAGAAAAACCACGCCAGCGCCTCGCCGCGGCCACTGTAGGCACGCGAGGTGTTGACGCCCGCATCGGCCGGCGCGCCATGCCAGAACGGGCGTACCCACAGGTGCACCGGCACGTCGGTGTCGTAGGCCAGGCGCAGGTAAAAGCTCTGCCGGCTGGCCAGTTGCACCTGTGCGCCGGACGGCCAGGTTTCAATGACGTGCACCTGGGTAAGCGCCAGCGCCGAACCGCCGTACCCCAGCAACAGCAGCAACATGAATGACGCCAGCTTGTTGCAGATGCAGCGCCAGGCCAGAACCGGCAACCTGTTCCCGGGCAAGCTGGCAAGCCGCGCTGCGCATGCGACAGGGGTATTCACACTTGCTCCGGCACGCGCAACAAGCGCCGCACCACACGCAGCACGCCAATTGCGAAAGCAACGATGCCGCCCGTCCAGACGATCTCCAGCGGCCAGAGGTTGTGCGAGGTCGGGTCACGCCACACGCCAACGACGATGCGCAGCACGATGAACACCATGCAGGCCGCCCCCACCGCAGGCACGATGCGCCAGGCACCGCGCCAGCGCCACAGCGCCCACAGCGGCGCGCCACACCCCACGACGATGAGGAAAGGCACGAAGCCGATCACGCCCCAGTCCATGGCCGCTCCCTGATCGATCTGCCCCGCCAGAGATCCTTGAGGCGCGTTGCCTATTGCGGCACCAGCTCGACGCGCCGGTTCTTGGCGCGCCCTTCATCCGTGGTATTGGTGGCCACCGGCGCGAGCGACGCCACGCCGTTGCCCGTGAGGCGCCCCGCGGCGATGCCGTAATCCTTGGTCAGCGCGGCGGCGACGGCGCTGGCACGCTGGCGCGAGAGCGCGAGGTTGCTCTCGAAGCTGCCGACGCTGTCGGTATGCCCCACCACGTGCAGCTTGGCCTTGGAGTCGGCCTTCAGGTAGGCGGCGATCTGATCGAGCGA
The DNA here is from genome assembly GCA_964527755.1 of uncultured Ottowia sp. GTDB lineage: Bacteria > Pseudomonadota > Gammaproteobacteria > Burkholderiales > Burkholderiaceae_C > Ottowia. The sequence continues at coordinate 1,502 of CAZGOL010000128.1, read as the reverse complement.
AGGCTTGGATTCGGGCTTGATGTCGGACTTGCCGGTGTCAAAGTGAATGCCGTAGATGGCGACCTTGCCGTTGGCAGTGATGGATTTCTCGATCTCGTCGGCGGTGACCACGACCATCTTCTGCTCCATCGCCTTGGTTTCCATGATGTCCACGGACAGATAGGCGCCCTCTTTGGACTTGTAGGTCTGATCCGACTTGGGCCAGCTGATGGCGATCAGCCGCACCGTGACGTTGCCTTTCTGGAAGGTGCCGGTGCGCAGGTCGTTGGTCGGCCCCGCGTACATCACGTATTGCGAGCGGATGTTCTTGATGAAATCCTTCTGCCCGGTGGAGTAAGTGGCCAGGAAGTTGTTCCACGGGCCCGCCTTGGGATCCTTGGTGGAGTCGTACAGCGTCTCGAAGCCGTTGCCGGCAAGCTCGTTGACGTAGTTGCGATAGATCTCCAGCGCACGCGTGCTGCCCGGGGCCTCGTACCACAGGCGGGTGAGCTTGCCTTCCAGGTGCAGCGGCGGCTCGGCATAGACGCGCTTGTAGGTCTTGAGATCCAACTCCTTGAATGTGGAGGTCTGGAAATCCACCTCGTCGAAATTGCGCACCTCGTAGCCGACGAGGGTGCTGCCCTCGAAGCGCTTGAGGCCGGGATAGTCCTTGGCGCCCGGCATGTCCTGCGCCTGCACCGCGCCCGACGTCGCCATGCAGGCAAGCGAGGTCAGCGCAGCAGCTTTCAGCCACTTGATCAAGATCATCATTCGCTCCTCCTGGAAAGAGCGCGATTATCAGTCAGCGTCCCGGCGTTTCCAAAGCCCGCACCAGCGTGTCGAACGCCGCACCCGGCGCCTGCGTGTTGTCATACGGCAGCAGTTCGGGATAGTCTGCCGCGGCGGGCAGGAACAGGCGCGCGTGGTAGTCGTCCCAGTGCGCGAGCTTCCAGGCGTCGTTGGGATTGCCGCGCGCCTGGATGCGCCGGCGCGCCTCGGCCTCCTGCAGATGCACCCACACCACGTGCACGCTCACGTCCGGGCCCACGCGCAGCCAGGCGCGGTCGGCCAGCCGGTGGGCGCGCACCTCGCGCGACAGCGGGCCCACCACGACGCAGCTGGTGCCCAACTGCAGGTTCTCGCGCGCCGTGGCCAGCAGGCCATCGTATTCGGGCTGGCGCAGATGCTGCAGGTACAGGGGACTGTCGCGGTCGTTGGCATCGCCCGTCAGCACGCCCATCACCGTCGCACTGTAGGCGCCATACAACGTGTCCTTGTCGAGCAGGCAAAACGATTCGCCGGTGCGCTCGCGCAGCAGCGGCAGCGCGCGCTTGGCCAGCGTGGTCTTGCCGGTGCCGGCGTGGCCGCAAAAGAAAATCAGGCGGGTCAATGGTGAAAACCGCTCAGCCGTGCAGGCGCGACGACCGCGGCAGGTGCGCCATCAGAAACTCCATCTGGTCGGCCAGGATGCGGCGGTTGCGCAGGATGAAGTCCTCCCACAGGCTGGGCACGTAGGGCGCGTA
>CAZGOL010000127.1:0-7398 GCA_964527755.1 uncultured Ottowia sp. | reverse complement strand
TGTGGCCCGGCAAGGCCTACCAGCGCGTGAAAGATGCCGGCAACATGACCGACCGCGAGAACGCCCTGCAGGCCCTGCTGGGCTGCGGCCATGCGCTGGCGCCCCGCGCACTCGAACTCTTTTACGCACGCTTTCGCCACGAGGCCCTGGTGGTCGACAAATGGTTCTCGCTGCAGGCGCGCATGCCCGATGCGGGCGGCAGCGCCCTGCCCGCCGTGCTGGCGCTGATGCAACATCCCGACTTCACGCTGAAGAACCCCAATCGCGCGCGCAGCCTGTTGTTCGGCTTTTGCAGCGGCAACCCGGCGGGCTTTCACCGCCCGGACGGCGCCGGCTACGCCTTCTGGGCCGACCAGGTCCTGGCGCTGGACGCCATCAATCCGCAGGTGGCCTCGCGCCTGGCCCGCACCCTGGACGCTTGGGCCCGCCTGGCCGAACCCTGGCGCGCCGCCGCCCACGCCGCCATGGTCCGCGTGGCCGCCCAACCCAAGCTGTCCAACGACGTGCGCGAGGTCGTCACACGCGCCCTGACCCCCGCCGATGAGGTCGCCCCATGACCGCCCGCATATCGCTCACCCGCCACCTGGTCGAAAAGCAGCGCGTGGACGGCCACATTCCGGCGCAGTTGCGCCTGCTGCTGGAGGTGGTGGCGCGCGCCTGCAAGAGCATCAGCCACGCCGTCAACAAGGGCGCCTTGGGCGGCGTGCTGGGCACCGCCGGCAGCGCCAACGTGCAGGGCGAGGTGCAGAAAAAGCTCGACATCATCGCCAACGAGGTGCTGATCGAGGCCAACGAATGGGGTGGCCACCTGGCGGCCATGGCCAGCGAGGAGATGGAGGCCATCCACGTGGTGCCCAACCGCTACCCCAAGGGCGAATACCTGCTGCTGTTCGATCCGCTGGACGGCTCCAGCAACATCGACGTCAACGTCAGCATCGGCACCATCTTCAGCGTGCTGAAAATGCCCGAGGGCGACCGCGGCGTGCAGGAGAGCGACTTCCTGCAGGCCGGCTGCCACCAGGTGGCGGCGGGCTACTGCGTGTACGGACCGCAGACCACCCTGGTGCTGACGGTGGGCGACGGGGTGGACCTGTTCACGCTCGACCGCGAGCAGGGCAGCTTCGTGCTCACGCAGGAGGGCCTGCGCATCCCCGAGGACACGCAGGAATTCGCCATCAACATGAGCAACATGCGCCACTGGGCTGCGCCCGTGCGCCGCTACATCGACGAGTGCCTGGCCGGCGCCGAAGGCCCGCGCGGCAAGAATTTCAACATGCGCTGGGTGGCCAGCATGGTGGCCGACGTGCACCGCATCCTGATGCGTGGCGGCATCTTCATGTACCCGTGGGATGCGCGCGAACCCAAGAAACCCGGCAAGCTGCGCCTGATGTACGAGGCCAACCCCATGAGCTGGCTCGTCGAGCAGGCCGGCGGCGCCGCCACCAACGGCCGCGAACGCATCCTCGAGGTACAGCCCAGGCAACTGCACGAACGCGTCAGCGTGATTCTGGGCAGCAAAAACGAAGTCGAGCGCGTGGCGCGCTATCACCACGAAGCGGCAAAACCCGTCTGAATCGCTCTGCCGGGCTGTCACCGCCATGCCCGCGCCACCCAGCCGCACCGTCCGCCCGCCGGTTCTGTGGCTGTACGCAGCCTTCACGGGGTTGCTTGCGGTTGCGGTCACGACCGGATTCCACCTGTTGATCAGCGGCGTTGAGTGGCTCAGCACCGGCCACACCGGCAGCCTGGTCGAGGCCGCGCGCACTCTGCCCCCATGGCGGCGCGCACTGATCGGCGCCGTGGGGGGCGTGCTGGCCGGCCTGGCGCTGGCCTGGGGCCAGCGCTGGGCCGCGCGCGATGTGCAGGGCGGACGCTTCACCGACTACCTGGCGGCCGCGCGCGCCGGCGCGGTGGACCTGAACGACCGCGGCACCTGGGTGCGCAGCCTTTCGGCGTTGCTGTCGGTGGGCAGCGGTGCCTCCATCGGCCGCGAAGGACCGATGATCCAGCTCTCGGCCTGGCTGGCCTCGCGCCTGGCGCGCTCGGTGGCGCTGTCGGACGAGCAGCGCCGGGTGATCCTGATCTGCGGCATCGCCTGCGGCATCGGCTCGGTCTATCACGCACCGGTGGCGGGCCTGGTGTTCGTGCTGGAACTGGCGCTTGGCTTTCTGTCGGCCTCCATGGTGGCGCCGGTGCTGATGGCCGCGGCCACCGCCGGCATCGTCAGTCACCTGCTCGATCCCGCGCCGCTGTATGCCATGCCCGCGGTGCAACTGGAGCCTAGCAACCTGGGCATGGGGTTCATCGTGGGCCTGGTGTGCGGCGGCCTCGGCTGGTTGATGCTGGCGCTGGTCGATCGCTTGCGCGCGGCCTTCCAGCGCATCGATTCGCTGGCTTTGCGCCTGGGCCTGGGGGGCCTCCTGGCGGGCAGCCTGTCAGCGTTCGTCCCCGAGGTCTGGGGCAACGGCTTCAGCACCATCTCGCACCTGCTCAACGGCCAGGTGTTGTGGCCCTGGGTGCTGGCCATTCTGGCGGCCAAGTTTGCCGCCACGCTGTTCAACACCGGCTCGGGCGCCGTGGGCGGCATGTTCACCCCCACGCTGTTTGTGGGCGCCACCACGGGTTTTTCGCTGGCGCACGTGGCCGGCCTGTGGTTGCCGGCGGACTGGGTGGGCAATCCGCTGACGCTGGCCGTGATCGGCATGTCGGCCATGCTCAGCGCCGTCACCCACGCGCCCCTCATGGCGATCGTGATGGTGCTGGAGATGACCAACCAGTTTCAGCTCACCGTGCCCGTGATGCTGGCCTGTGGCGTGGCGCACGCGATCAGCTCGGAATTCGGCGCCAAACCCATGTACGGCAACCCGATCGAGGCCCGACACTGAGGCGGAGGGTGGAACGCGGACCGCCGGTCGCGTGCGGCAAAATAGTGGGTTGTCCCACTGACACCACGGCGCCTGGCGCGCCCGACTGCCGCATTCATGGCCGCCTTCGACGAAGAACGAGTCCTCAGTGTCCACCACTGGACCGATCGCCTGTTTTCCTTCACGACCACGCGCAATGCCGGCCTGCGCTTTTCCAACGGGCACTTCACGATGCTCGGGCTCAAGGCCAATGGCAAGCCGCTGCTGCGCGCCTATTCGATCGTGAGTCCCAATTACGAGGATCACCTGGAATTTCTCAGCATCAAGGTGCCGGACGGGCCACTCACCAGCCGGCTGCAGCACATCCAGCCCGGCGACAGCGTGGTGGTTGGGCACAAGCCCACGGGCACGCTGGTGATCGACTATTTGCTGCCGGGCAAGCGCCTGTATCTGCTGGGCACGGGCACCGGGCTCGCGCCGTTCCTGAGCATCATCCGCGATCCCGAGACCTACGAGAAGTTCGAGCAGGTCATCCTGGTGCACGGTTGCCGGCTGGTCAGCGAGCTGGCCTACCGCGAACTCATCACGCAGGAGCTGCCGCGCCATGAATTCCTGGGCGAACTGGTGCGCAACCAGCTGCGCTACTACCCTACGGTGACGCGCGAGCCCTTCGCCACCCGGGGGCGCATTCCGACCCTGATTGAAAGTGGCCAGATGGCGCGCGATCTGGGTCTGCCCGACCTCGATCCGTTGCTCGATCGGGCGATGCTGTGCGGCAGCCCCGAGATGCTCAAGTCGACCAAGGCGGTGCTGGAGGCACGCGGCTTTCGCGAAGGCAACACCACCACCCCGGGCGACTTCGTGGTCGAGCGCGCGTTCGTCGAGCAATAGGGTCGACGCGCGCGCCGTCGATCAGCGACTGGCTTCCATGAAGGCCAGTGCGCGCGCCGTCGCGTCGCGGCTCACCTTCGCGTCGTAGACGTAGCCTTTCCCAGACAGACCCTGCTTGTCCCAGGCGTGTGTGGCCTCGGGGAACACATGCCACTGCGCCGGCACGCCGGCGGCCTTCAGCTCATCCAGCAGCGGGAAGCACGGTGCAGGCGGGACGTCCCCGTCCCGCCCGCCCATCAACAACAGCAACGGCCGATCGCTGTCCTTCAACACCAAGGTCCCTTCTTTGTATCCGCAACTGCCGTAGTTGGCGACGCTGGCCGTGAACCGCAGGTCGGAACCGGCCAGACGCGCACTCTGCGGTGACGCCAGCAGGGTGGAGACCAAGGCACCCCAGCTGTAACCGACCTGGTAGATGCGCAAACGATCGACGAAGGGCTGGGCCGACAGCAGGGCCAGGGCGGCATAGGCGTCGGCGATCCCTGCCGCATTGCTCAGCAGGCGCACCGAGCAATTCGGGAACCCGCGTGGTCCGAAGCTGTCGAGCACCAGGACCACGTAACCGGCCTCCAGCAGCTCCTGTGCATGCTGCTTCATGTGGGCGTTGGGCGGGCCCTTGAGGCCGCCGCAGGTGTGCATCAGCACGGCGGCCGGAAACGGCCCGTCCCCCGCCGGCTTGAAGATCTTGTTGGCGACGTCGGTGAACAGGCCGATCGAGTCCTCGACCTTGGCCTCGAGCTTGATCGGTGCCAGTTCGACCGGTTGCATCAGCTGCGCCTCGATCGGCTGCGCCTGCGGGCTGCCCCAGCCCAGCAGCCCGGCGCCCAGGGTGCAGGCAACACGCAGGATGATCCGGTTTCGCATCCGGGAGCCCTCCAATGGTTTTCTTCTCATGACAACGCGCATCATGCACGCACCGGTGGGTGGCGCGCAAACGGCGCGCCTCAGCCGCCGGCACGCGTACCGTGCCGGCGCTGCAGCGCCGCCAGCACCGGCGGGGAGACGAAGCCGCCAACGTCGCCGCCCAGCGCACTGATCTCGCGCACCAGGGTGCTGCTGATGTGCTGGGTGGACGCGCCCGGGGTCAGGAACACGGTGTCGACCTCGGCCACCAGCGCGCGGTTCATGCCGGCCAGCTGGCTCTCGTAGTCGAAGTCGGTCACGCTGCGCACGCCGCGCACCATGACGCGGGCACCCTGGGCCACGGCGAACGCGGTAACCAGGCCGGAGAACGGCTCGGCGCGCACCTGCGGCAGATCGGCCAGCGCCGCGCGCGTGATCGCCAGCCGCTCGTCCAGGGTGAACAGGGTCTTCTTGTGGTGGGCGGTCGCCACCGCGATGACCACCTCGTCGAACAGCAGCGCCGCGCGTCGCACGACGTCCTCGTGGCCCAGGGTGATGGGGTCGAAGGTGCCGGGGTAGACGGCGATCACGGGGCGTTTCATGGGCAGGAGTCTCCGGCGGGCATTCAATACCTGTGGCGAGCGGGTGAGCGCGTCGCGATTATGCGGAAGGCGGCGCGCGCTTCGCCAGGTGCGCGTGCACGGCGCCCGCCTTGAGGTGGCGATGAAGCACCAGGCCGAGACCGGTGAGCACCGCGTCGGCACAACGCTCGGCAGTTTCCAGATAAACGAACCCCCCCGTGCGCACGGCCCTTGCGGCGGCACGCAGGGCCGGTTCGACCAGCGCTTGCTGGCCGAATGGCGGATCGAGCAAAGCCAGATCCAGGCTGCCCGCGGTCAGTGCCGCCAGCAGCGCCACGCCATCGCCGCGCCGCACCCGCACCGCGCCCGCCATCAGCCGTTGCTTGACCGCCCGCAGGTTGGCCGCCAGCGCCGCGTCCTGTTCGATCAACAGCACGTCCGCCGCGCCGCGCGAGGCCGCCTCCAGCCCCAGCGCGCCGGCACCGGCAAACGCATCGACCACGCTCCAACCGGTCAGGTCCTGCCCGAGCCAGTTGAACAGCGTCTCGCGCACTCGGTCGGGCGTGGGACGCAGATCGGGATGCTCGAGCACCGGAAGCGGGGTGCGGCGCCACTGGCCGCCAATGATGCGCACCTGATGCGGCGCCCCGCCACGGCGTTCGGAACGGACTTGAGGCATGGGGCAATTGTCGCTGCCCCGCGCATGCCGGGTGGCTGGTCAGAAGTTGTGCCGCACGCCCAGGCCGACGTTGTTGTCGCCGTCCAGGCGCAGATAGGCCGCGTACAGCAGCGTGCGCTTGGACAAGGGGTAGCGGCCCTCCAGCACACCGTTGGTGAACTTCTTGCCGCCAAGGGTGTTGCGGGTGTCGCGGGTGACATCCAGCGCCAGCGATGCTGCCCCGAGCTGCACCCGCCCGCCCAACGAGAAACCGCGGCGCAGCGCGTGGTTGTCGCTGTAGGAGGCCGCCACGGCGAAGCCGTCGAAGTCAACCTTGCCGCCCAGAGCGTAGCCCAGCTTCTGCCCTCGTGCCTTGTTGGCCGCCAGGCTGGCCGTGACCGGGCCGCTGGCATAGATCACGTTCATGTCCCACTTCGCGCGACCGGCACGATCGGCCTTCAAGATGTAGCCCAGCTGGGCTCTCAAACCACCGAAATCGGGCGTGGTATAGATGAACTGGCTGCGGCCGACGGCGTCGCCCTCCAGGCCGTCGAGGTTGTTGAAGGTTTTGTTGACCACCGAATAGTTGGCCTCCTGGGTCAGCTCCCAGGCCTGGATGCCCACATGCGATGGAGTGTCCTCGCGGCCCATCTTGAACGTGCCCCAGTCGCCGCCGATCCAGACGTTGGCCTTGCCGGCCCAGAACGGCTCAAACGCGGCGCCGCCTGTCAGGCTCAGGATGGTTTCGAAGTTGAAGCCCGCCTTCAGGTCGCCGCCCAGATCCTCGACGCCCTGAAAGCCCAGCTTGTTGTCGCTGGTGTTCATCAGTTCGCCGCTGACCATCTGGGCCTTTCCCACCCCTCCCCCGCTCCTGATCTTGCCGATGCCAGCATCGACCACGCCATAGAACGTGACCGACGACTGGGCCTGAACCAGGCTGGACACCGCCATGGCGGCCACGGCCACCCACAGATTCCTCATGGTCTCTCCTCCAAACCGATCCATTGGCCGGCGGACGCCGGCACACCAGGGGCGTGCGCCCCTACCAGCGAACGAAAAACAACACCCAGGCCCAGCAAAACGGCACCAGCCCCAGCGCGATCAGGCCCACCGCCGCCAAGCGGCGCAGCGGCGCGGCGCGCCGCAGGCCCGTCAGGCGCCACTCAAAGCGCAGACTCCAGGCCAGCGCCAGGCCCAGCAGGGCAAAGCGCGCGGCATTGGCCCAGCCGGTGGTTACGCCCTCGTGCTGCAGCAGGGTCAGCGTGGTGGCCGTCAGGCCCAGAAACACGCCGATGCCGGCCAGCGGGATCAGCCCCTGCGCCAGCTTGTGCACGCCAGCCAGCCGCCCGCCCAGCAAACGCCCGCCCACGCTCAGGCCGCTCGCGCGCGGCAGCACGCGGTCGGCCGCCCACAGGCCGGCAAACACCGCACCGCCCACCATCGCCGTTGTACCGGCGATGAACAGCAGGATCACCGCGCCGTCGAGCCAGCTGAAGCTGTCGTTGACCTCGGGGTAGTGCGTGAGGATGAACCAGGGCGCGTTGTCGGCCAGCGGCCAGTA
>CAZGOL010000126.1:0-7483 GCA_964527755.1 uncultured Ottowia sp. | reverse complement strand
AGCAGGGGCATGCGGGCCTGCTCGGGCGTGCGGTCGCTCTTGCGGTGGTTGCAGGCGCGGCAGGCGGTGACCACGTTCATCCAGGTGTCGCGCCCGCGCTGCGCCTGCGGCACGATGTGCTCGCGCGTGAGTTCGTCCTCATGAAACTGCCCGCCGCAGTAAGCGCAGACGTTGCGGTCGCGCGCGAACAGCTTGGTGTTGGTCAGGCCCGGCCTGAGCTCGAACGGGTTGATGCGCGGCACGCCACGCGTGCCGATGATGCTGTTGATGGCAATCACCGACTGGCGGCCGGTAACGGCGTTGTGCCCGCCGTGAAACACGGCGACCTGGGCGCCCGCCTCCCAGCGCACTTCTTCGGCCGCGTAGTGGAGCACCGCCTGTTGCAGCGAAATCCACGATTGCGGCAGCCCCTGGGCCGACAGCTTGAGCACCTTCACCAAACGACTCCTTGCACGGAAACCATCTGTGTGCATGGCCGGCGTTGCCAGGGCCGGCCGCCCCGCCCGCGGCACCGCTCGCGCCACGAAACTTGAGCAATATACTCCCATTTCATGGCAATTTTCGGGCTTCTGCGCTTGTCCGGCATGCCCACGGCGCTATAAAAAACATATTGAACATGAAAATCTTTCGCGGCCTGCACCACCCCGGCATCGCGCCGGGCTGCGCGCTCACCATCGGCAACTTCGACGGCGTGCACCGCGGCCATCAGGCGATGCTGGCGCTGCTGCGCGCCGAGGCGGCGCAGCGCGGGGTCAAAAGCTGCGTGATGACCTTCGAGCCCCACCCGCGCGACTACTTTGCCGCGGTGCGCCAGCAACCCGATCTGGCACCGGCGCGCATCGTCACCCTGCGCGACAAGCTGGCCGAGCTGGCGCGCTCGGGCATCGACCAGGCGATCGTGCTGCCCTTCAATGCGCGTCTGGCCAGCCAGCCGCCCGAGGCCTTCATCGACGAGGTGCTGGTGCGCGGGCTGGGGGTTCGCTACGTGCTGGTGGGCGACGACTTTCGCTTTGGTGCCAGGCGCGCGGGCGACTACGCCATGCTGGACGCGGCCGGCCAGCGCCTGGGCTTCGACGTGGCGCGCATGCAAAGCTACGAGGTGCATGGCGAGCGCGTGTCCAGCACCGCGGTCCGTGCAGCACTGGCCGAAGGGCGCATGCAGGACGCCGCCGCGCTGCTGGGGCGCCCCTACAGCATCAGCGGCCATGTGGTGCATGGGCGCCATCTGGGCCGCAAGCTGGCCGAAAGCGCACCCGGCCTGGGCGATGGCTTTCGCACGCTGAACCTGCGCTTTTCGCGTCGCGCGCACGCCTGGAAGCCGGCCGCCAGCGGCATTTTCGTGGTGCGCGTGTTCGGCCTGCACGACACGCCGCTGCCGGGCGTGGCCAACCTGGGCGTGCGCCCGTCGCTGGATGCGCACGACATCAACGGCGGGCGGGTGCTGCTGGAGACGCACTGCCTGCAGTGGCCCGCGCACCTGGGGGCCGAGGGGGCCTACGGTAAAATCATCCGCGTGGAACTGCTGCACAAACTGCACGACGAGTTGCGCTATCACAGCCTGGCGGCGCTGGCCGAGGGTATTGCGCGCGACCTGCAGGACGCCCGCGCCTGGCTGGCCGCACACCCGGCGCGAATTTGAGGGGGCGGCGAGCGCCCCGGCGCGCGCATCGCGCCCCACTCCGGTTTTCATAGCTGCTTGGGCAAACCAGTCAAGCGCGAGCGGCTGGTTTGATTCATATTTTGCGTTGCTTCCCACCATGAACACCAACCACAAGCCCGACTACCGCGCCACGCTCAATCTGCCCGACACGCCCTTCCCCATGCGTGGCGACCTGCCCAAGCGCGAGCCCGGCTGGGTCAAGGCCTGGGATGAGCAGGGTCTGTACAAGCGCCTGCGCGCCGCCCGCACGGGGCGCGAGAAGTTCATCCTGCACGACGGCCCGCCCTACGCCAACGGCACGCTGCACGCCGGCCACGCGGTCAACAAGATCCTCAAGGACATGATCGTCAAGGCGCGGCAACTCAAAGGCATGGACGCGCACTACGTGCCGGGGTGGGACTGCCACGGCCTGCCGATCGAAAACCAGATCGAAAAGCAGTTTGGCCGCAACCTGAGCCGCGACGAGATGCAGGCCAAGGGCCGCGCCTACGCCACCGAGCAGATCGCCCTGCAGATGGCGGACTTCAAGCGCCTGGGCGTGCTGGGCGAGTGGGACAACCCCTACAAGACGATGAACTTCGCCAACGAGGCGCGCGAGCTGCGGCTGTTCAAGCGCCTGATCGAGCGCGGCTTCGTCTACCGGGGGCTCAAGCCGGTGTACTGGTGCTTCGACTGCGGCTCGGCGCTGGCCGAGGCCGAGATCGAGTATCAGGACAAGAAGAGCAACACGGTCGATGTCGCGTTTGAAGCGTTTGACCCCGCCAGGCTGGCCGCCGCCTTTGGCCTGCCCCGACTGGACAAACCCGCCTTCATCGTCATCTGGACCACCACGGCCTGGACCATCCCCGCCAACCAGGCGCTCAACCTCGGCCCCGAGATCGACTACGCGCTGGTCGACACCCCCAAAGGCCTGCTGGTGTTGGCCGCGGCGCGGGTCGAGGACTGCCTCAAGCGCTATCAAATCGAGGGCAAGGTCCTCGCCACCGCCAAGGGCGAGAAGCTGGCGGGCCTGAACTTCAAGCACCCGCTCTACGACGTCGATGCCGGCTACCGGCGCTTTGCCCCCGTGTACCTGGCCGACTACGCCACCGACACCGATGGCACCGGCATCGTGCATTCATCGCCCGCCTACGGCGTGGAAGACTTCAACTCCTGCGTGGCGCACGGCCTGGCGCACGCCGACATCCTGAACCCCGTGCAGGGCGGCGGCAGCTACGCGGCGGACTTTCCGCTGTTCGGCGGGCTGGACATCTGGAAGGCCGTGCCCGTCATCATCAAGACGCTGGATGGCGCGGGGCGCCTGCTGGCCACCAGCAGCCTGCAGCACAGCTATCCGCACTGCTGGCGCCACAAGTCGCCCGTGATCTATCGCGCCGCCTCGCAATGGTTCGTGCGCATGGACGAGGGCGTTGGCGTGTTCACCAAGGACAAGGCGAGCGAGACGCTGCGCACCACCGCCCTGCGCGCCATCGAGCAAACCAAATTTTTCCCGCCGTCGGGCCAGGCCCGCCTGCGCGACATGATCGCCGGCCGGCCCGACTGGGTCATCAGCCGCCAGCGCGCCTGGGGTGTGCCGATCGCCTTCTTTCTGCACAAGGAAACGGACGAGCTGCACCCGCGCACGCTGGAGATCCTGGACCAGGCCGCCGACATCATCGAGCAAGGCGGCATCGAGGCCTGGAGCCGCGTGACCGCCGAAGAGATTTTGGGCGCCGAAGAAGCCCAGCACTACCGCAAGTTCAACGACATCCTCGAGGTCTGGTTCGACTCCGGCTCGACGTTTGACCACGTGCTGTGCGGCACGCACCCGGCTGAGCACCACGAGAGCGGCCCCGAGGCCGACATGTACCTCGAAGGCCACGACCAGCACCGCGGCTGGTTCCACTCGTCGCTGCTCTTGGCCAGCGCCATCCGCGGCCGCGCGCCCTACCGCAGTCTGCTCACGCACGGTTTCACCGTCGATGCGCAGGGCCGCAAGATGAGCAAGAGTCTGGGCAACGGCATCGACCTGCAGGAGGCCAACAAGAAATGGGGCGCCGAGCTGCTGCGCCTGTGGACGGCATCCAGCGACTACTCGGGCGACATCGCTGGCGACGACAAGATCATGGCGCGCGTGATCGACAGCTACCGCCGCATTCGCAACACCCTGCGCTTCCTGCTGGCCAACACCAGCGACTTCGACCCCACCAAAGACGCGGTGCCGCCCGCCGAGATGCTGGAGATCGACCGCTGGCTGCTGGCCCGCGCAGCCGAATTCCAGGCCGAGGTGCTGGCGCATTACGAGGTGTACGAGTTCCACCCGGTCGTCGCCAAGCTGCAGTTGTTCTGCTCCGAAGACCTGGGCGGCTTTTACCTCGACGTGCTCAAGGACCGCCTCTACACCACCCAGCCCAAGAGCCTGGCGCGGCGCAGCGCCCAGACCGCGCTGTGGCAGCTCACGCAGGCGCTGCTGCGCTGGATGGCGCCTTTTCTCAGCTTCACCGCCGAGGAGGCGTGGAAGCTGGTGGGCACGGGCGAGTCGATCTTTCTCGAAGAGTTCTGGAAGTTCGACGCGCCCGACGCGGCGCTGCTGGCCAAGTGGGCGCGCATCCGCGCCGTGCGCGAAGCCGCCAACAAGGAGATCGAGGCCGTGCGCGAAAAGGGCGAGGTCGGCTCGTCCCTGCAGGCCGAGCTGCAACTCACCGTGCCGCCCGAGGACCACGCCCTGCTGGCCAGCCTGGGCGACGAGCTGCGCTTCGTGTTCATCACGTCCGCTATCGAATTGATTGCTGGCACGGCGCTCCAGGCCAGCGCCAGTGCGTCAAAGGACCAGAAATGCGAGCGCTGCTGGCACTACCGCGCCGATGTCGGCCAGCATGCCGAGCACCCGACGCTGTGCGGACGCTGCGTGAGCAACCTCTTTGGCAGCGGTGAGACGCGCCACGTCGCCTGACATGGCGCGAAGCAAATCGACAGGCGCCAACCTGGCCCTATGGCTGGCGCTGGCCGCCCTGGTGGTGGTGCTCGACCAGCTCAGCAAATGGCTGATCCTGGGCGCTTACCAACTGGGCGACGCCACCCGCATCACCGGCTTTTTCAACATCGTGCGGGCCCACAACACGGGCGCGGCGTTTTCCTTCTTGGCGGGCGGCAGCGGCTGGCAGCGCTGGTTCTTCGTCGGCCTGGCCGCCGCCGCCTCGCTCTTCATCGTCTGGCTGCTGCGCCAACACGCGGGGCAAAAACTGTTTGCCTTCTCGCTCTCGATGATCCTGGGCGGCGCCGTCGGCAACGTCATCGACCGCCTGCAGCATGGCTACGTGGTGGACTTTCTGGACTTCCACTGGCCCTTTCTGAGCGGCCTGTTCTACCGCGGCCATTTCCCCGCCTTCAACCTGGCCGACGCCGCCATCACCGCGGGGGCGGTGGGGCTGATCCTGGACGAACTGCTGCGGGTGCGACGGGCCCGCTGAGCCGCGGCGAGCGGCTTGCGCCCACGGTTCACTTGGCCCGATGCGGATTCAGCCGCGACGCCTGCCACAGGTAAAAAGTCACGGGTGGCGAGGTGGCAAGCACGGCGCCATCGGCGCCCAACAGCTCGGCCTTGACCACGTGCGCGCCGCGCTCCAGGCCCTGCAATGCAAACTGGGTGCCACCGTCGGCCCCCGGTCGCGCGGCGCCATCGACGATCAGGCGCACGCGGCTGCCGGGGGCGGCATCCGTGACGCGGACTTCGACCAGCACGTCTCCCGAGTTGTTGTGCACGGTCTCCTGCGCGGCCGGCTGCACGATGGCGACGGTGGCGGCGCGGGCCAGCGGCGCGGCACCCAACGCCAGCAGCGACAGCAGGCCAAGCGCCCAGAAACGGGCAACGGCGGTCCGGGCGAGGTAGCGGCGGCCGGTGGTGGTGCGCATCGTGTTTCTCCTGGTTCCTGCTTGGGAATCCGGCGCTCGGGGTCGAGTTCCGTGCGCAGTCCTCACACGGCGTCAGCCCGGCGAGCGACATTGTCATGCGTCTTGGCATAAGCTGCCACTTGGGCCGCACGCGAACAGCGCCGACGCGAAAAACCACCGGCATCCGGCCGGGCCACGCGCGCGATCGTGGAGACGAGCCAACCGAAAGGAGAACCGACATGACCTACACCATCGACCGCACGCTCGAGGGCACCACGCTCGACGAAGCCGACGCGCGCACCCGAAAGGCGCTGGGTGAGCACGGCTTCGGCGTGCTGACGGAGATCGACGTCCAGGCGACGATGAAGAAGAAGCTCGACCTGGACGTGCCCGGCTATCGCATCCTGGGTGCCTGCAACCCGAAGATGGCGCACCAGGCGATCGCTCTGGAGCCGCGCATCGGCGCCATGCTGCCCTGCAACGTGATCCTGCGCGAAGTGCACGGTGGCATCGAAGTGAGCGCGGTCGATCCCGTGGCCTCGATGCAGGCCGTCATCAACGACGGGCTGACCGCCGTGGCCGGCCAGGTGCGCGAGCTGCTCAGGCAGGTGGTGGCACAGATCTGACGCCGCGCACCGGCATCGACCGGACCCGCGCAAGACGCAACCGCAAGGAAGCACATGAGCACGCTGCCCACCCGACTGACCCGCAAGCTGGACTTGCGCCACCCCATCGTCTCGGCGCCGATGGCGTTTGCCGCCGGCGGGCGACTGGCCGCGGCGGTCAGCCACGCGGGCGGGCTGGGCCTGATCGGCGGCGGCTACGGCGATCCCGCCTGGCTGGACGAGCAGTTCGCGGCGGCCCAGGGCGAGCGCGTGGGGGTCGGCTTCATCACGTGGTCCTTGCGCAAGTCGCCTTCGCTGCTGACCCAGGCACTGCGGCACCGCCCGGTGGCGGTGATGCTCTCGTTCGGCGACCCGCGGCCCTTCGTCGAGGAGATTCGGGCCGCGGGGGCGTGGCTCATTTGCCAGTGCCAGGACATGGAGCACGTGATGGACGCGCTCGACGTGCAGGCCGACGTGATCGTCGCGCAGGGTGCAGAGGCCGGTGGTCATGGTGCGTTGCGCGGCACCCTCGCCTTCGTGCCCGAAGTGGCCGATCACCTGGCGGCGCACGCCCCCGACACGCTGCTGCTGGCGGCAGGCGGCATCGCCGATGGCCGCACGCTGGCGGCGGCGCTGGCGCTGGGTGCCGACGGCGCGCTGGTGGGCACGCGTTTTTGGGCGGCGCGCGAAGCGCTGGTGCACGAGCGCCATCACCAGGCCATCGTCGCCACCGACGGCGATGGCACGCTGCGCACCCGCGTCGCCGACATCGCCCGCCAGATCAACTGGCCACGCGGTTTCACCGCCCGCATCCGGCGCAATGCGTTCACCGAGCGCTGGCACGATCACGAGGCCGAACTCGAGCGCAGCGTCGCCGTCGAAGGCCCCAAGTACCGCCAGGCCTTCAGCGCGGGCGATCCCGATCACACGGGCGTCTGGTTCGGCGAGGCCGCCGGCCTGATCGGGCACATCGAGCCGGCCGCATCGATCGTCGACGCCATGGTCGACGCCGCGGCCCGACGGTTGCGCGAGCTCGGCACCCGCGCCGAAGCGCATTGAACGCCCCGGCCGCGGGTGAGGACTCAGAGGTTGAGGGTTTTTTGGACGTGCCCGAGGAGCACGTCAAAACGCGTCCAATCGAGACGCAAAGCGCAGTCGTAGCTCGGGCTACGGCGAGCATTTGCAACGAAGAGTGGGCGTGTTTTGGCGTGATCAGCGGGCATGAGCAAAAGACTCTCAATCTCTCAGGCCACGTGCAGCGCCAGGATGGCACGCACGGCGGCGTTGGCCGGTGTGGCGATGCCGCCTTGCGCCCCCAGCTCGGCCACGGTGCCGCTCAGCCACTCGA
>CAZGOL010000125.1:0-7561 GCA_964527755.1 uncultured Ottowia sp. | reverse complement strand
GGCACTTTTTGTTCGTAAATCGCGTTCAGCTCGTCGCGCGTGGCGCGCGTGAGCCGCAGGAACGCGTGCTGGCGCTCGTCCTGCTGCGCGTAGGCGCGCCGGGCCGCTTCGCTCGCGTGGCGTTCGAGCCAGCGCTCGGCACCCAGGCGCCCGACCGCCGTGGCGTACGACTCGTTGAACATGGTGTCGCCCGGCGCGTAGACCTCCTGGTGCGCCAGTTCGTGAAACACGATGCGCGCCAGCGCCCCTTCGGGCCAGGCGATGATGGTCGACACCAGCGGATCGCCGCCCAGCCAGTCGAGCCAGCCGAGCGTGGAATACGCGGGCACGCCGTACACCGTCACTTCCAGCCCGTCGTCGGCCTGCAACTGGCGCGCCAGCGCGCGCGCGGCCGCCTCGTCGTAGTAGCCGCGATAGCCGACGCAGCCGACGAAGGCGAAGCACCAGCGCTTGAGCACCAGCGAATCGGGCGGCGCGGCGGCCACGTTCCACACCGCCGCACGGCGATGCAGGTCGGCGTAGCGCGTGTAGCTGGCGTTGTCGGGCAAGGCCAGATCGGTCACCGCGAAGGCGCGGATGCGACGGGCCAACTCGAGCCGTGCCTTCAACTCGGGCGAGGTGGCCGGGTCGCGCAGCCAGTCGTCGATCGGGCGCGCCCGCTCCATGATGGCCAAATGGCCGCCGATCGCCTGCGCGTAGTAGCCCACCGCGCTGCAGCCCGCAAGCAGCGCTGCCACCGTCGCCAGCAGCAGCCCGCGCGCCCAGCGGCCGATGGACAGGCCGGTCAACGCTCCGCTCCGGGTGCTGCGGACACGAATCGGGGACGAACGGCTGTGCGCATGGCGAGCGCGATTTTCTCCCGGCGCGGTCGGCCGTGGCAAAAGCACCCGGGCACGGCTAGACTGCCGCCATGAACCTGATCGAACCCATCCTGGCCAACGCCGCGGCCATCACCCAATTGCGGCGCGACATCCATGCCCACCCCGAGCTGTGCTTCGAGGAAGTGCGCACGGCCGATCTGGTGGCCGCCAGGCTGACCGAGTGGGGCATCCCCATCCACCGCGGCCTGGGCACCACGGGGGTGGTGGGCATCGTGCACGGGCGCGACGGCGGCAAGAGCGCGCGCGCCATCGGTCTGCGCGCCGACATGGACGCGCTGCCCATGACCGAGTTCAACACCTTCGCCCATGCCAGCAAGACGCACGGCAAGATGCACGCCTGCGGCCACGACGGCCACACCGCCATGCTGCTGGCGGCGGCCCAGCACCTGGCCAGGCACCGCGACTTCGACGGCACGGTCTACCTGATCTTTCAACCTGCCGAAGAGGGCGGCGGCGGCGCGCGCGAGATGATCAAGGACGGGCTGTTCCAGCAGTTTCCGATGGAGGCGGTGTTCGGCATGCACAACTGGCCCGGCATGGACGTGGGTAATTTCGCCGTCAGCGCCGGGCCGGTGATGGCGTCGAGCAACGAGTTCAAGATCACCATCACCGGCAAGGGCGGCCACGCCGCGCTGCCGCACATGGGGGTCGATCCGGTGCCGATCGCCTGCCAGGTGGTGCAGGGCTTTCAGACCATCATCTCGCGCAATCGCAAGCCGGTGGACGCGGCCGTGATCTCGGTCACCATGATCCACGCCGGCGAGGCCACCAACGTCATCCCCGACAGCTGCGAGATCCAGGGCACGGTGCGCACCTTCACCTACGAGACGCTGGACCTGATCGAGCGTCGCATGAAGGAAATTGCCGAGGGCGTGTGCGCCGCCTTTGGCGCGCAGTGCGCCTTCGAGTTCGTGCGCAACTACCCGCCCACCGTCAACACCGCGTACGAGGCCGAGTTCTGCCGCCGCGTCATGGGCGACATCGTGGGCGAAGGCAACGCCCTGGTGCAAGAACCCACCTTGGGCGCCGAGGACTTCGCCTACATGCTGCAGGCCAAGCCCGGCGCCTACTGCTTCATCGCCAACGGCTTTGGCACGCACCGCGCCAGCTACGCCGGCGGCGGGCACGACGCCGGGCCCTGCACCCTGCACAACCCGCACTACGACTTCAACGACGAGCTGATCCCCCTGGGCGCCACCTACTGGGTGCGCCTGGCCCAGGCCTGGCTGGCCCACACGCCCCCGGCCGACCGCCCCATGCCCGCCAAGGCCTGACCTCTCCCCGGCCTTGCCCCCTCCCCCTCTGGGGGAGGGCTGGGGTGGGGGCCAGCGGCGCATCACCCCCAATCGAGTTGCCCATCACCCCCCATGATCCCCATCCCCAACGCCTTCTCCCCCAGCTACGCCCAGGCCCGCGTCAAGTTTCTCGAAGCCGCGGCCACCGCCAGCACGCGCATCGAGTCCTTCAACCACCCCCTGCCCGGCAAGGACGGCGAAACGCTGGCCATGGACCTGGCGCTGGACGGCGCGCCCGCCAGCGAGCGCCTGCTGATCGTCAGCAGCGCCTGCCACGGCGTGGAGGGCCATTGCGGCAGCGGCGTGCAGGTGTTTGCCCTGCACGACGCCGACTGGCGCGCCAAGGCCCGCGATGCCGGCGTGGCGGTGCTCTACATCCACGCGCTCAACCCCTGGGGCTTTTCGCACGGCCGGCGCGTGACGCAAGAAAACGTGGACCTGAACCGCAACTTCCACGACTTCAGCCGTCCCCTGCCCCAGAACGCCGCCTACGCCCGCGTGCACCCGCTGCTGCTGCCGGCCACCTGGCCGCCCGACGCCGCCAACCAGGCCGCCGTGCAGGCCTTCATCGCGCAGGACGGCCTGGCTGCCTGGCAAGCCGCCATCTCGGGCGGGCAGCACGAATTTGCCGACGGCCTGTTCTACGGCGGGCGCGCGCCCACCTGGAGCAACCAGACCCTGCGCGCCGTGCTGGCCCGGCATGCGGCGGCTGCCCACCGCGTGGCCTGGATCGACCTGCACACCGGCCTGGGCCCCAGCGGCGTGGGCGAGCGCATCTGGGCCGGCGGCAACGACCCCGCCGCCATCGCCCGCGCCAAGCGCTGGTGGGGCGATCAGGTCACCTCGATCTACGACGGCTCGTCCAGCAGCCCCGTGCTCACCGGCCTGATGTGGGAGAGCATCCACGACGCCGCGCCCCAGGCCGAATACACCGGCATCGCGATGGAATACGGCACCGAGCCGATCACCGAGGTGCTGGACGCCCTGCGCGGCGACCACTGGCTGGCGCAGCATCCCGAGGCCCCGCCGGCACTGGCCAGCGAAATCCGCACGCGCATGCTCAGGGCGTTCTACACCGACACCGACGCCTGGAAGCAGCGAATCGCCAGCCAGGCGCGGCAGGCGCTGTTCCAGGCCGCGGACGGACTGTCGGGCGGCTGAGGGCGACCCTGATATCGGCGGCGCGCCCGCGCGCAGCGCAGATCAATCGGGCGCAAACGCCTTCGCGATCGCCGCCATGAAGGCGCTGCGCTCGCGCGTCCAGCCGGCATCACTGGCCCTGGGCCAGTTGGCCGTCTGCACGATCAGCAGGTTCTGCGGCCGATAGATGCCGACGTACTGGCCATGGACGCCGATCATGGCCGCGCCGAGCGAACCCAGCCAGAACTGGTAGCCATAGCCAAAGCCCGGCCCGGGCTCGCCAATGCGAAAGCCCTGGCGCTGGCGGCTGCCCTCGGTGGCCTGCAGGACGTAGTCGCGCGGCAGCAGTTGCACGCCATCGCGCGCGCCCAGCTCGGACACCAGCCGCGCCAGCCGGGCGTAGTCGCGGGCGCGGGCGTTGAAGCCGCCGGCGCAGTATTCGAGCCCATCGGAGCCGACCAGCCAGAAGGCCGAGTCCTCGGCCCCCAGCGGCTGCCACAGCCATTCCTGCGTCAGTTCGGAGATCGTCTTGCCGCTGGCGCCCCGGAGCACGTGACACAGCGCCTGCGAATCCCCGGTGGAGTACTTGAAGCGCGTTCCCTGCGGCGCCTCCTGCCGGCGCGAGCGGGTCAGCACGCCGGTCGGGTTGCTGGCGCCGCCGACGCCGAACAGGTTGTTCCACAGCGCCGCGACATCGTCGCTGCCACTGTAGACCTCGTACCACTGCACGCCCGAGGCCATCTGCAGCAGGTTGCGCACGGTGGTGCGGCCATAGGCACTGCCCTTGAGTTCGGGCGCGTAGGTGTCGGCCGTGTCGTCCAGCGACCGGATGACACCGCGCTCCAGTGCCGCGCCGACCAGCAGGCCAGTGATGCTCTTGGCCACCGAATAGGTGAGAAAGCGCTCTTCGGCCTTGTGGCTGCCGGGGTAGCGCTCGAGCACGATCTGGCCGTCCTTGACGACGATCAGGCTGGTGATGTCGCGGCGCGAGAGATAGTCATCGAGCGAATACGTCCGGCCATCGAACTGGTAGCTCACGGCCGGCATGACCGCGCCACCGGTCCTGAATTCCCACACCGTGCCGGCGCGCTCGACCATGCGGTTGGCCTGCGCCGATCCGGCGGTGGACGGGCCGGCGGCCTTGACCGGGGCCTGGGGCGAACTGCCGCCCGGCTGCGCGCCAGCGCCCGCCGGACCCGCTGGTCCGGGTGCCGCACAGCCGGCCAGCGCCAGCGCCAGACCGCAGGCCAGCCAAAGCTTGGTGGTCTTCATGAAAGTCTCCCCCATCGTTTTGTTGTGGTGATGAAAGCTCCGGCGGCGACCAGACCGGGACCGCCGGGCCGGGCCCGCACCTTAACTGAATCGTCTTGCCGCGCCGGCCGCAGGGTTTTCGCCGTGTCGGCCAGCCCTGGCCAATGGGCGGCCATCCGCGCCGCTTCAGGACCGGCTGGCCAGAAGTTCGCGTTCTTCGGCAATCACCAGCAGCCCGTCGAAGATCAGGTTCTCGATCAGTTCGAACGAGCGCGACATCGAGGGCAGCATCTTCCAGCCGGCGCCGCCGGTCATCAGGCACAGCGGTTCGGCCCCGCAGCGGCGCGCCAGGTGCTGCGCCATGCGCTCGCAGGCACCGGCAATGGCGTAGGTACCGCCGGAGGTCAGGCCGTCGCTGGTGTTGGTGGGAAACTCGACCACCTCGCCGGTGGGCACGTGCAGGCCGGCCGTTCCCGCCTCGAGCGCGCGCAGCATGATGCCGTGCCCCGGGATGATCAGCCCCCCCAGGAAGCGCCCCGACGGATCGATCGCTTCCACCGTCACCGCCGTGCCCACCATCACCAGCAACAACGGGCGCGCCGGACCATGGCGCAGCATGTGGTGGCGCGCGCCGATCATCGCCACCCAGCGGTCGGCGCCCAGGCGGGCCGGGAAGTCGTAGCCGTTGAACAGACCCGCCTCGGCTTCGGAGGCCACCACCCAGCGCGGCTCGACGCTCCACTGCTCCATCTGCTCCTCGACACGGTGGCGCACGGCCTGCGCGGCGACGATGCAGCCGAGCATGCGGGTGGGCTCGGGCAGCTGGGCCCACGGGCCTTCGGCCAGGCGATCGAGCTGTTCGAGAAACTCGGCCCCTTGCGCCAGCACCGCCGCATCGGCCGCCGGACGGTCGTACAGGGTCCACTTCAGGCGCGTGTTGCCAACATCGATCGCCAAAAAAGTCATGAATCGCAATATAAGCGCATTCATGACGCATTCGCACGCACTTTGGCGACGCGCGGGAACGATTTGACGCTAGAGTCTGGCCCGTCTCAAACACCTTTACTGGAGGAAGCGCATGGGATTGTTCAGTTTCATCAAGGAAGCCGGCGAAAAGCTGTTCGGCCACAAGGAGGTCGAGCAGGCCGCGGCCAGCAACGCGCCCAACGTGGCCGACCTCAATCGCAAGGCGGGCGACGCCATCCAGACCTACATCGAGGCGCAGAACCTGGGCATCATCGGGCTCGACGTGGGCTTCGATGGCGCCAGCGGCAAGGTCACGCTGGCCGGCAGCGCACCCAGCCAGGAAGCGGCCGAAAAAGCGGGTCTCGCCGCCGGCAACGTGGCCAGCGTCGCCAGTGTCGACAACAACCTGCAGTACCCCGCCGGCACCGCCTCGCAATACCACGACGTGGTGCGCGGCGACACGCTGTCGGCCATTGCCAAGAAGTACTACGGCGACGCCAACAAGTACCCGGTGATCTTCGAGGCCAACAAGCCCATGCTCACGCACCCCGACAAGATCTACCCGGGTCAGAAGCTGCGTATCCCAGCACTCTGATTTCGATAGCTGCCTTGGCTTGCCTGGCAAGCTCAATGTGGCATTTCGGTCATCAAAAGGCGCCGCAGGGCGCCTTTTGCATTGGTGGCAGCCCGGCCTGCGGGGTAGAGTCGCCGCATGAGCACGATGCCCCCCGACGATGCGATCACCGCGCTGGACGCCAGCGCCCTGTCCGATGCCATTCACGCGCGGCGCATTTCTTGCCGCGAGGTGATGCAGGCGACCCTCGCTCGCGTGCAGCGCCTGAACCAGCGCTTCAACGCCCTGGTCTCGTTGCGCCCCGAGGATGACCTGCTGTCCGAGGCCGATGCCCGCGACGCCGAGCTGGCGCAGGGGCATTCGCGCGGCTGGCTGCACGGCATCCCGCAGGCAATCAAGGATCTGGCCAACGCCAAGGGTCTGCCCACCACCCTCGGTTCGCCGTTGATGCGCGAGTTCATCGCCTCCGAAGACGGCCTGATGACCGCCCGCATGAAGGGGGCCGGCTGCATCGTGATCGGCAAGACCAACACGCCCGAGTTCGGCCTGGGCTCGCACACCTTCAACGACGTGTTCGGCACGACGTTCAACGCTTGGGATCCCAGCCGATCGGCCGGCGGCTCCAGCGGCGGCGCGGCGGTGGCGCTGGCGCTGCGCCTGCTCCCGGTGGCTGACGGGTCGGATTTCATGGGCAGCCTGCGCAACCCCGCAGCGTGGGCCAACGTGTTCGGCTTGCGGCCCAGCCAGGGGCGCGTGCCCATGTGGCCGGCGCAGGACGTGTGGCTCAACCAGCTGGGCACCGAGGGGCCGATGGGACGCAGCGTGCGCGACGTGGCGCGATTGCTCGGCACGCAGGCCGGCTGGTCCGAACAGACTCCTCTTTCGATAGCTTGCTCGGCAGATCTGGCGGTCGTCGAAGGCATTTTTGCTCCGAATCGATGCCGCATCGGCTGGCTCGCCGATCTCGACGGTCACCTGCCCATGGAGCCGGGCATTCTGGATACCTGCGCCGCGGCGCTGCGGCGACTCGAAGGGCTCGGTTGCGCCGTGCAACCGGTCGCGCTGGGCATGCCGCCCGAACGCGTCTGGGACGCCTGGCTGGTATGGCGCCGCGTCCTGGTGGCCTCGCGCATCGCCCCCTTCCTGCTGCGACCGGGCAACCGCGCGCGCATCAAGCCCGAGGCGCTGTGGGAGCACGACCAGGCGCAAGGTTGCAGCGCCACGCAGTTCATGGCGGCCAGCGTCACGCGCACGGCGTTTCACCAGCAGATGCTGAAACTGTTCGCGACGCACGACTTCCTGGCGCTGCCGACCGCCCAGGTCTGGCCGTTCGACGCCAGCGAACGCTGGCCGCGCCAGATCGCCGGCCGCACGATGGACACCTACCACCGCTGGATGGAGGTGGTGATCTACGCCACCTTCGCCGGCTTGCCGTGCATCAGCGTGCCGGCGGG
>CAZGOL010000124.1:5502-7598 GCA_964527755.1 uncultured Ottowia sp. | reverse complement strand
GCTGCAGATTTGAGGAAACCTGCTCCTAGTACGAGAGGACCGGAGTGGACGCACCCCTGGTGTACCTGTTGTCACGCCCGTGGCATTGCAGGGTAGCTAAGTGCGGAAGAGATAACCGCTGAAAGCATCTAAGCGGGAAACTCGTTTCAAGATGAGATCTGCCGGGGCCTTGAGCCCCCTGAAGAGTCGTCCAAGACCAGGACGTTGATAGGCTGGGTGTGGAAGAGGTGTAAGCCTTTAAGCTAACCAGTACTAATTGCTCGTGCGGCTTGACCCTATAACTTTGATTTATAAATCAAGGTTGTTATGCCAAGTGACGCATCAAGATTGCGCTGATTCGCTCTATGAATAGGCCATTCAATTGGTGATTGAATGGCGAAAAGTTATGCCTGATGACCATAGCGAGGTGGTCCCACTCCTTCCCATCCCGAACAGGACAGTGAAACGCCTTAGCGCCGATGATAGTGCGGATTCCCGTGTGAAAGTAGGACATTGTCAGGCTATTACAGCGAGAAACGCCCGATCCTAGGATCGGGCGTTTTTTTTTCTGGCTCGAAACTCCCCATCAAGGCATCAATCATTCCCGGGGGTGGGTGATCTCCGGAGCCGATTGGGGTATTGCCAAGACCCTACAATTGACGCATGACCTCTCTTGATCCGATCCACGAGCGCCTGTCGATAGCAGAATCTCTTCTGCTCGCCCCATTTGATCTCAGCGTTCCGGCCCTGCGTGAAGCGCTCGGGGCGATCGCGGTACGGGGGGTTGCCGATGCAGACCTTTATTTTCAGTACACCCGCTCAGAAAGCTGGAGTCTGGAAGAGGGTATCGTCAAAACGGGCAGTTTTTCGATCGATCAAGGCGTCGGGGTGCGTGCGGTTTCGGGCGAGAAGACAGCATTTGCCTATTCGGACGAAATCTCTTTGGCCTCCTTGATGGACGCCGTCCGAACGGTCCGCTCGATTGGCATGGGGGGCGGAAGTGGCCGCGCTCGCTCGGGCAGATCTCGGGTGCCAGCCGCCAAGAACCTTTATGAACCCATTGATCCCATCGCCACGCTGGACAGCACGACCAAGGTGGCTTTGCTGGAGCGAGTGGAAAGGTTGGCTCGCGCCCGTGATCCGCGGGTGATCCAGGTCATGGCGGGTCTGGCCAGTGAGTACGAGGTGGTGCTGGTGGCGGCGCTGAACGGTAGGCTGGCGGCGGACGTGCGTCCGTTGGTTCGTCTGTCCATTACCGTGATCGCCGAGCACGGGGGACGACGTGAAGTTGGATCATCCGGGGGTGGCGGGCGTTTCGGCTTGAATCAAATCGACGATGTGCTGTTGCGCCGGTACGTGGATGAAGCCGTTGACACCGCCGTGACGAATCTGGAGTCCCGACCCGCTCCGGCCGGCGAAATGACGGTGGTTCTGGGACCAGGCTGGCCGGGCGTGCTGTTGCATGAAGCGGTCGGTCACGGTCTGGAAGGGGATTTCAACCGCAAGGGATCCAGCGCGTTCAGCGGGCGGCTGGGACAACGTGTGGCGGCCCGTGGCGTGACGGTGCTCGATGATGGGACTTTGGCGGGTCGGCGCGGCAGCTTGAACGTCGATGACGAAGGAAATCCAACCCAGCGCAACGTTCTGATCGAAGACGGTATCTTGAAGCGCTACATGCAGGACACATTGAACGCGCGTCTGATGAAAGTCGAGCCGACCGGCAATGGTCGTCGCGAGAGCTATGCGCACATCCCGATGCCGCGCATGACCAACACCTACATGCTGGCTGGCGACAAGGACCCGCGCGAGATCGTGGCCAGCATCAAGCGTGGTTTGTATGCCACCAACTTCGGTGGTGGGCAGGTCGACATCACCAGTGGCAAGTTCGTGTTTTCCGCCAGCCAGGCGTTCTGGGTCGAGAACGGAAAGATCCAGTACGCCGTCAAGGGCGCGACGCTGGTGGGCAGCGGGCCGGAGTCGCTCAAGAAGATCGACCTGATCGGCAGCGACCTCCAACTTGATTCTGGTGTCGGGACTTGCGGCAAGGACGGCCAGAGCGTACCGGTCGGCGTGGGTCAGCCAACCCTGCGGATCAACGGATTGACGGTGGGGGGCAC
>CAZGOL010000124.1:0-5402 GCA_964527755.1 uncultured Ottowia sp. | reverse complement strand
CGCTTGATGAAACCCGGCGCTGTGTTTTACTTCTTCTTCTGGTTCTCGGTCCCAGGCGGACGAGAGGAGCAGTCGTAGTCACGCAGCACAGACCTCCCGAATCGAACCGCCGATGCGACAGCCCGGCGGTTTTTTTATGTCCAAGCTTTCAACTTGACCCACCGTTTTGCATTCGAAGGATTCCCATGAACGCCAAATCCACGGTTGCTCTCGAAGCCAATCCAGCCGTTGCGCTGCGCACCAGTCAGACCGACGATGAACGAATCAGGGAAATCACGGTCCTGCCGCCGCCCGAGCACCTGATCCGCTTCTTCCCGATTCGCGGCACGCCGGTGGAGACGCTGATCGGCAACACGCGTCGCGCCATCCGACGGATGATCGCGGGGCGCGACGACCGATTGCTGGTGGTCATCGGCCCGTGTTCGATTCACGATCCGGTCGCGGCGATGGACTACGCGCGCCGCCTGAAGGCACTGCGCGACGAGTATGCCGACGTGCTCGAGATCGTCATGCGGGTGTACTTTGAGAAACCTCGCACCACGGTCGGTTGGAAGGGGTTGATCAACGATCCCTATCTGGACGAGAGCTACCGCATCGATGAAGGCCTGCGCATAGCGCGCCAGCTACTGATCGAGATCAATCGCATCGGTCTGCCTGCCGGCAGCGAGTTTCTGGACGTGATTTCGCCGCAGTACATTGGTGACCTCATCAGCTGGGGTGCGATCGGGGCGCGCACCACCGAGAGCCAGGTTCACCGTGAGCTCGCTTCGGGCTTGTCCGCTCCGGTCGGCTTCAAGAACGGCACCGACGGCGACATCCGTATCGCACTCGATGCCATCCAGGCTGCGGCGCGAGGGCATCATTTCCTGTCGGTCCACAAGAACGGTCAGGTTGCCATCGTCCACACCGATGGCAACAAGGACTGCCATCTGATCCTGCGCGGTGGCAAGGCCCCGAACTACGATGCGGCGAGCGTGAAGACAGCGTGCGATGAACTGGAAGCCGCGCGACTGCCCCGATCATTGATGATCGACATGAGTCATGCCAACAGTGGCAAGAAGCACGAGCGACAGCTTGACGTCGCGCGCGATGTGGCGACGCAGGTCGCAGGCGGGTCGGGTTGCATTTTCGGCGTGATGGTCGAGAGCCACATCAACGAAGGGGCGCAAAAATTCGTGCCCGGGAAGGATCAGGTGAGTTCGCTGGAGTACGGCAAGAGCATCACCGACGCATGCATCGGCTGGAGTGGCTCGCAATCCATCCTGCGTCTGCTGGCAGACGCCGTTCGGGCTCGGCGGGCGCTCAGGGCTTGAAATGCCCAACCTGCCCAGAGCAGCGCAACCAGTGCCTGCGTTCTACGATTGCGTTTGCAGTGCATTCAGCAGCTGCTGGTGAATGCCGCCGAAGCCGCCATTGCTCATGCACAGCAAATGATCACTCGGCCGCGCAGTGCTGACGATCTGGCGAACGAGTTCACCGATGTTGTTCGCCATCTGTGCTCGAGTTCCGAGGCACTCCAGTGCGGCCGCCGCATCCCAGTCCAGTCCGCCGGTGTGGCAGAAGACCAGGTCCGCGTGCTCCAGCGCCCAGGGTAACTGCGACTTCATGGTGCCCAGCTTCATGGTGTTGCTGCGGGGTTCGAAAATGGCCAGGATGCGCTCGCTGCGCTTTCCCTGGGTGTCGAGTCGATGCCGCAAGCCATCGATGGTGGTTCGGATGGCGGTGGGATGGTGGGCGAAATCATCGTATACGGTGATCACGCATCCCGATCGAGCTACCTGGCCGCGCACCTCCATGCGTCGGCGGATGTTGTGAAACCGGCTGAGGGCTTCGCAGGCCAGTTCGGGCTCCACGCCTACGTGTTCGGCGGCGGCCACGGTCGCCAGCGCGTTGAGCTGGTTGTGCACGCCGAGCAGCGGCCAGCGCACACGCCCCACCGGATGACCCAGCCGATGTACTTCGAAGTCGGAGGCGTCGCCGTGTGCGGTGAAGTCGCTCACGGCGCTGCCGAAACTGCGTCGTTCGCTCCAGCAACCCCGTGCGAGCACGCGCGCCAGGCTTTCCTCCAGATCGTTGACGATCAGCCGCCCCGTCGATGGAACCGTGCGCACCAGGTGATGAAACTGCCGTTCAATGGCCTGCAGGTCATCGAAGATGTCGGCGTGGTCGAATTCCAGGTTGTTCAGGACCGCGGTTCGCGGGCGATAGTGCAGAAACTTGCTGCGCTTGTCGAAGAAGGCAGTGTCGTATTCGTCGGCTTCGATGACGAAAAGCGGACGCGGCGGCTGCGCCGTCACCATCGGTGCGCGCAGTGTGGCTGGTCGCGTGCTGGCGCCCAGCCGCGCCGAGACGCCGAAGTTCAGCGGAACGCCACCAACCAGAAAGCCGGGAACCAACCCTGCGCAATCGAGAACCCACGCCAGCATCGACGTGACGGTGGTTTTCCCATGGGTGCCAGCCACGGCCAGCACGTGTCGCTCCTGGAGCACGTGCTCAAGCAACCACTGGGGTCCGCTGGTGTAGCGGGCTCCCGTGTCGAGTATGGCTTCCATCAGCGGAAACTTCGGACTACCATCGACCCGCCGCGAGCGGCTCACCACGTTGCCAACCACGAAAACATCGGGTGCGAACGTCAGCTGATCGGCACCCCAGCCCTCCACCAGATCAATGCCCAGCGCGAACAACTGCTCGCTCATGGGCGGGTACACGCCAGAGTCGCAGCCGGTGACCGTGTGCCCGGCTTCGCGCGCCAGCGCCGCCAACCCCCCCATGAAGGTGCCGCAGATGCCCAGGATGTGAATGTGCATGGGGCCGGATTCTAAGGCTCGATGACATGCATTTTGGTCACCAGCGCCCGTGTGTACTGCCAGGCCAGCTATCCAAAATGTAGTGAATTGGTCTGTCAGGACCAATCCGGGGATCGTCGGCCCCACGATTCACGGCGGCACGCACCGTGGACCTTGGCCGTGGAGCCCGTGCTGGCGACCCCTCGAGAAGGCACGCGACACGGCACAATGTGCAGCATGGACACACTGGCCCACGAAATCGCCGTCGCTGCCGCGCGCATGGTGGTTGAAGACGGACTGGACTACGGCTCGGCCAAGCGTCGTGCGCTCAAGATGCTGGGTCTGCCCGCGCGCACCACGCTGCCGGACAATCAGACGGTGGAAGTCGAAGTGCGCGCGTGGATCACGCTGTTTCACGCCGAATCCCAGCCGCCCGAGTTGGCTGCCCTGCGTCGCCTGGCGCTGCGCTGGATGGAGCGACTGGCACCTTTTCGTCCACACGTCTGCGGCGCCGTTTGGAACGGAACCGCGACACGCCGTTCAGACATCTGGTTGCAACTCTTTTGCGATGACCCGAAGTCGGCTGAAATCGCGCTGATCGAGCAGCACGTCAACTACCGCGCGTCGATGGTAGATGGCTTCAACGGCGTCCCGGTCGACGCACTCAGTTTTTCCTGTCCCTGCCCCGAACTGGACGAGACGATCGGTGTTCACCTCATGATCCACGACCACGATCATTTGCGCGGTGCCCTCCGGCCCGGTCCGGATGGTCAAGCGCGCCGCGGGGATGCGCGCGCACTGTCGCAGCGGCTACAACTGGAAGTACTGGCATGACCGAGTCCGGACCCGTTGCTCCGTCTCCCGTGCCTGCGGGCGCGAATCGGGGCCGTCGCCGGACACTGGCCGGTGTGGCGCTGGCTGCGGCGCTGGCCGGTGCGGGCGTGGCGTGGTGGCGCCTTCAGCCGGGCGCGGCCGATACCAGTGATTGGTGGCAACAGGATTTCTCGACTCCAGATGGCAAGACGCTGTCACTGGTTGAATTCAGGGGGCGGCCACTGGTGGTCAACTTCTGGGCCACCTGGTGCCCACCGTGCATTCAGGAATTGCCGCTATTGAGTCGTTTTTTCGAGCAAAACAACTCGAATGGCTGGCAAGTGCTTGGATTGGCCATTGATCAACCGGATGCGGTGCAACGGTTTCTCGAGCGCACGCCGGTCACCTTTCCGGTGGCCATGGCTGGTCCCAGGGGGGTCGAGTTGACCCGTTTGCTGGGTAACACGGTCGGCGGATTGCCATTCTCGGTGGTCTTTGATGCCGACGGGCGATTACAGCACCGGAAGCTCGGGCAGTTGCACGAACCCGATCTCGCGGCGTGGTTGCGCTGAACGGCGACGCCGTCGTTTTGTGTTGGAAGTCTAGAGAATTCGAAAGAATTGAGCTGAATTTGGATAAGATGCAACCAATTTGGCCCAACTACTGCAAACCATGGACCTGCGAAAACTCAAGACGCTGATTGACCTCGTGTCCGAGTCGAACGTTTCTGAACTCGAAATCACCGAAGCCGAGGGCAAGGTTCGGATCGTCAAGGGCCAGCCGCCGATCCCGACCGTGGTGACGGCACAGGCGGCATCGCCAGCGGCCGTTGCACTGCAACCGATTGCTGCGCCGGCGCCAGAGCCGGCCGAGGCGTTGAGCGGCTTCGTGGTCAAGTCGCCCATGGTCGGAACGTTCTACCGTTCGGCCAGCCCAGGTGCTGGTCCATTCGTCGAACTGGGGCAGAAGGTCAACGAAGGGGATGTGCTGTGCATCATCGAGGCGATGAAAATCCTCAATGAAATCGAGGCCGAAAAGGCGGGCACCATCACACGCATCCTCGGCGAGAACGGTCAGGCGGTCGAATACGGCCAACCGTTGTTCATCATCGAATAGGCAACCCGCGGAGCAGCGGATGTTCAAGACGTTTGGAGCCGCTGGAGTGGCGGTGTTGGTCGTCGCTGGCCGGTTCGGGCCTCTCGCGCCGGGCCGCGCCAGTCCGGCCCACGAGGGTGCGCATGTTTAAGAAGATTCTGGTCGCCAACCGCGGGGAAATTGCCCTGCGCATTCAGCGCGCCTGTCGTGAGTTGGGCGTAAAGGCCGTGATGGTTTACTCCGAAGCCGACAAGGACGCCAAGTATGTGCGCCTGGCGGACGAGGCGGTGTGCATCGGACCGCCGCCATCGGGGCAGAGCTATCTCAACATGCCGGCCATCATCTCGGCCGCCGAAGTGACCGATGCGGAGGCGGTCCATCCCGGCTACGGCTTTCTGAGCGAGAACGCCGATTTTGCCGAGCGCGTGGAGCAGAGCGGTTTCCAGTTCATTGGCCCGACCCCCCAGTCGATCCGCATCATGGGCGACAAGGTTTCTGCCAAGCAGGCGATGATCAAGGCGGGAGTGCCCTGCGTGCCAGGCTCGGACGGAGAGTTGCCCGACGATCCCGCCGCGGTGCGCCGCATCGCCAAGACCATTGGCTACCCCGTCATCATCAAGGCCGCCGGCGGTGGTGGCGGGCGCGGCATGCGAGTGGTGCACACCGAGGCGGCCCTGATCGGCGCCGTGCAGACCACCAAGGCCGAGG
>CAZGOL010000123.1:0-7677 GCA_964527755.1 uncultured Ottowia sp. | reverse complement strand
TGCGCGACCGCAAGTGGAACGACGAGGCCGCGCGCAAGACCTACGTCGCCATCCTCGAGCTGCTCACGCCGCCACCCGGCAAGCCGGGCGCAGGCGCCAGCGGCAAGAGCGCCGGCGGCATCGAGCTGACCGGCAAAGCCGCCCAGCAGCAGGACCCGCAGGCCGAGCTGCTGTCGAGCTACCGGCGCAAGCTGTCGATGGCCTTGAACTGAGCGGCTGCCTGACCCCGGCCCGCTCGGCGCGCGGCCCCTCATGCCGATTTGCCGTGCGCTCCTGAAAACCAGCGAATGTCACTGGGCCGGCGCGCCGGCCCAGCTCACCAGCGCCGCGTGGGCGTGCAGGTAGTTGAGTACCGCGTTGCGCCAGTCGTTTTCGGCCAGCACGCGCGAGCCCTCCACGCTGGCCTGCTCTGCGTAGGCGTTGACCAGCTCGATCAGGCTGCGCCGCCCGACCTTGTACTGCATCTCGTACAGGCGCGCCACTTCGGCCGAGGCGCCGATCTGCGCCTGCGCCGCCTTGATCTGCGCCTCGCTTTTTTCCATGTCGGCCACCGCCGTGTCGCTCATCTGCGCCAGCTCGCGCGCCAGCAGGTCGTGGCGGCGCTCGGCGGCCACGATCTGCTTGGCCGCGCTGTCCACGTTGTAGTCGGCGCTGCGGTCGAAAAAGCTCCAGTTGGCCACCACGCGCGCATAGCTGTGGTTGCCCACGCCCGTCTCCAGGTCCAGCCGCGGCCAGCGCGACTTGGAAAGCTGGTCCTGCTCCGCGCGCACCGCCCTGGCCTCGCGCTCAAGCGCCTGCAGGCCCGGGTGCTGGGCCTCCAGCGTGCCGGCGGGCAGGGTGGAGATCCAGTCGTTTGCGAACGGACTGGCCAGCGTCGCTTCCTGCCGGGTATAGCGCGTCATCCGGGTGAGCGCCACCTCGCGGTTCTTCTGCAGCTGGGCGATGCGCGTGCGCACCTGCAGCGCGCGCGACTCGGCCTGCACCAGCTCGTAGCGGCGCCCCTGGTCGTTGGCCACGATCACGCGCAGGTCTTCCATGATCTTCTCGTGGCGCGCCAGGTTGGCAGCCTCCACCTCGAGCAGCTCCTTGGCCAGCAACGCCTGCAGGAACAGCTGCCCCACGTTGTAGGCCACTTGCCCGCGGATGTCCTCGGTGCGCAGGCGCTGCGTGGCCAGCTTGAGCTGGTCACGCTCGATCGCCGCGTCGATGGCGCCCGCCGCGTACAGGTTCAACCGGCCCACCGCGCCGCGAAACGGAGTGGAATAGTAGTCGCCCGGGTTGGCCACGTTGCTGCCCGCCTGCAGGCCGAGCACCGGCAGGTGCTGGGCGCGTGTGGCTTCCAGCCTCGAGCCGGCCACGTCCTCGTTGGCGCGCGCCTCCAGGATGGCCGGGTCGGCCGCCACCGCGTCCTGGATCAGCGCGCCCAGCTCGGCTGCACCGGCGGCCAGGCCGCCCGTGGCCAGCACGACGGCGGCCAGCAGCCGCATCGCTTGCCGCGCCATCACCGCTCGCGCAGCGCCTGCTTCAGGCGCGTGATGGGTTTGACCAGATACTGAAACACCGTCTTTTCTCCCGTCTTGATGTCCACCGTCGCCACCATGCCGGGGATGATGGGCAGCTCCTTGCCCAGCTTGTCGGTCAGGTGGTTCTGGCCGGTCCTGACGATCACGCGGTAGTACGACTCGTCCTGGTTGAGCTTGAGCTCGCTCGGGCGGCGGTTGTCCTGCAGCGTGTCGGGGCTGATCAGCGTCACCACGCCGTCCAGCCCGCCGTACAGCGAATAGTCGTAGGCCGTCAGCTTGACCAGCGCCGAGTCGTTGGGCTTGATGAAGGCCACGTCCTGCGGGCGGATGTAGGCCTCCACCAGCAGCGGGCCGTCCACCGGCACGATCTCCATGATCTCCTGGCCCGCGGCGATCACCCCGCCCACGGTGTTGATCTTGATGTTCTTGACCACCCCGCGCAGCGGCGCCTTGATCTCCGAGCGCGTCACCGGGTCGGCGCGCGCGGCCATGTTCTCGGTGCTTTGCGCCAGTTCGGCCTCCACCTTCACCAGTTCGGTGTTGGCGTCCGACTCGAACTTGGTGCGCCGCTCGGTGATCTGCAGTTGCAGGTCGCTCGCCTGGCGCTTCATGCGCAGGATTTCCACCTCCGACACCACGCCCTTGGCCGCCATCGGCTCGGTGATGGCGATCTCGCGGTCCAGCAGCGCCTTGCTGCGCTGCAGGCCGCCCACCGTGGCGGCCACCGCGCCGCTGCGTGCGCGGTACGCGGCGGTCTCGCGCGCCACCAGCCCGGCCGGCGTGTCGGGCGCGAACTTCAGCGGCACGCCATGGGCCTCGGAACGCAGCCGCACGGCGGTGGCCTGCAACGCGTCCACCTTGTTGCGCGCCTCGCGGTAGATCGCCGCCGAGCGCGCCGTGTCCAGCTTGACCAGCACCTGCCCGCCCTCCACCAGGTCGCCTTCCTTGACCAGCAGTTGCGACAGCACGCCCGGGTCCAGGCTCTGGATCACCTGCTCGCGGCTGGACGGGATCACGCTGCCCTGCCCGCGCGTGACCTCCTCCACCGTGCTGAAGTACGCCCACACGACGAAACCGCACAGCACCAGCGCCAGCAGCGCGATGGTCCAGAACAGGCCGTGGTGCTTCTCGTGGTGCAGCGCCGCCTGCAGGTCGTTGAGCAGCGGCAGATCCTGCTGCGCCACGCGCGCGCTGCCCTCGGCCTCGTGGCCGATTGCACGGTCGCCGCTCATGGCCCGCCCTCCTCATGGCGCGCCGACGCCGTGGGCACCGGCAAGGGCACGACCCGCACCACGCGCGGGCGCGCCGCCGGCTGCGTGGGCGCTGCCGGCCCGGCTGCCGGGGTTGCCACCGGATTTGCCGCCGGCGCGGCCGCACCGCCCCGACCCAGGCGCGCCAGCACCGCCTCGCGCGGGCCGTCCAGCAACACCTGCCCCTGATCGATCACGATGATGCGCTGAACGAACGGCAGCACCTGCGGCCGGTGCGTCACCACCACCATGGTTTTCTCGCGCGCCCACTCGGCCACCGCCTGCAGCGCGGCGCGCTCGCTCATCTCGTCCAGCCCGCTGGTGGGTTCGTCCAGCAGCACCACGGCCGGATCGCGCAGCGTCAGCCGCGCCAGCCCGACGATCTGCTTTTGTCCGCCCGACAGGCCCTGGCCGTCCTCGCCGATCGGCATGTCCAGCCCAAGCGGGTGCATGCGCACCAGCTTGTCCAGGCCGAAGCGGCGCAGCGCGTCCAGCAGATCTTCGTCGTTGGACAGGCGGTCCATGCGGCCCATGTCCAGGTTTTCGCGCAGCGTGCCGAACAGCAGGCGCGGCTGCTGGCCCAGCAGGCTCACGCGCTGACGCAGATCGGCCGGGTCGATCTGGCGCATGTCCACGCCGTCCAGCAACACGCTGCCCTCGGCCGGCGCGTACAGGCCCGCCAGCAGCCGCAGCAGGGTGGACTTGCCGCTGCCGATGCGCCCCAGCACCGCCACCTTCTCGCCCGGCTGGATGGCCAGCCCCAGGCCCTTGAGCACCAGCGGGCCCTGCGTACCATAGCGATAGCCCGCGCCCTCCAGCCGCAGCTCGCCGCGCACGCGCGACAGGCTCACGTAGCTGCGCGCGGCGTCGCGCTCGCTCTTGCGCCCCACGATGCTGTCGATGCCCGTCAGCGCCAGCCGCGCCTGCTGAAAGCGCGCCAGCAGGCCCGCCACCTGCGACAGCGGCGCCAGCGCCCGCCCCGACAGGATCACGCAGGCGATCAGCGCGCCCATGGTGATGCGCGCCGCCGGGTTTTCTGCATGAATCAGGTAGGTGCCGTACAGCACCAGGAACACCGTGTTGACCTGCTGCACCAGCACCGAGAAGTTGACGACGATGTTGCTCCAGTCCTTGAGCTTGAGCGACGAGTTGGCCGTGGCCGCCGTGAAGCGCTCCCAGCGCTGCTGCGCCCAGTTGGCGGCGTTGTTGGTTTTGAGCGTCTCCAGCGCCTCGATCGCCTCCACCGCCAGGCCCTGGCGCTGCGAGCCCTCGCGCATGGCCTCGTTGGTGTGCCTGGCCAGCGGCGCCTGCGCCGCCAGGCCCACCAGCACCACCAGGGGAATGGTGAGCAGCGGCACGATCGCCAGCGGCCCGGCCACCATCCACATCACGGCGATGAACAGCAGCACGAACGGCAGATCCACCAGCGCCAGCAGCGAGGCGCTGGTCATGAAATCGCGCACCGCCTCGAAGTCGCGCAGGTTGCTGGCGTACGAACCCGAAGACACCGGTTTTTGCGCCAGATCCATCGCCAGCACGCGCCGAAACAGCGCCGCGCTGATGATCACGTCGGCCTTCTTGCCCGCCACGTCGGTCAGCCGCGCGCGCACCAGGCGGGCGACGAACTCGAACACGTTGGCCAGCAGCACGCCGATCGACAGCACCCACAGCGTCTCGTACGCCTTGTTGGGAATCACCCGGTCGTACACGTTCATCACGTACAGCGAACCCACCAGCGCCAGCACGTTGATCAGCAGCGAGGCCACGCCCACCTGCGCGTAATACCCGCGGTAGCGCCAGATGACGCGCCAGAACCAGCCCTTGCCCATCGCGTATTCGGGCAACTCCGAGCGCGCGTCGCGCTGCGGCTTGACCTTGAGGAACCAGCAGTACCCCGTGTATGCCGCCTGCACCCGCTCGGCCGACCACTGCTCGCGCGCACCGTCATCGCTCAGAATTTCATAGCTGCTCGGGCCAATCCCGCCGGCACTGATGGCCGAAACGACCAGGCCGCTGCCGTCCTTGGTCACCAGCACCACCGGCAGCGCCGCCGCCGGAATCTCGGCCAGCGCGCGCCGGCTCAGGCGGTTGTCGTAGCCGTGGCTCTTGAGCACCTCGCCCAGGCTCGCGAAGTCCACCCGCCCGCCCGCGCCGCGCAGCGTCTCGGCCGCCAGCGCGGCAGGCGACACCGGACTGCCGAGGAGGCGGGTGAGCAGCGAGAGCTTGTCGAAGATGGAATCCATGGCCTGGAAAGCGGCCGCGCCAAGGCGCGACCGTTATGCGAAAGATTGCATTTTCTTCGATCAGATCGGGTTTTCGAGGATCGCGCCGTGCCCCAGCGTGCAATCCGCCACATTCGGTCGCCGCGGCGTGGTGTGGCCGGCCGAACGCGGCCAACCGCTTGGTCGCCGCGACGGCCCCATCAAATGATCACCGCGTTGGCCGTAAGCCACGCATCGACCGTGCCCGTGATGTTCACCCCCGTAAGGGTCAGCGTGGAGCCGTTGGTGAATGTCAGCATGTGCTGCCCGGCTCCATTGCCCGACCATGTCACCGCGCCCAGTTGGGACAGATCGGTGATGCCGCTGAACACCAACTTGTCGCCCTGCCCGATATTGAAGTCCGTGATCGTGTCACCCCCGTTGTTGACGGTGCCGTTGAACATGAAGCGATCGGCGCCCGCACCGCCGGTCATGGTGTCGTTGCCCAGCCCGCCGATCAGTACGTCGTTGCCGTTGCCGCCATTGAGGGTGTCGTTGCCCGTGCCGCCGTACAGCACGTCGTTGCCGTCCCCCCCGCTGAGGGTATCGACTTGACTGTCTCGGCCGATCAGGATGTCGTTGCCCGCGCCGCCAGTAAGCGTCGAACTGTTCTGGCGGGTGACGCTGGCCTGGGCCGTATCGGTGGAGCTGCCGTTGCCGATCGTGTAGTCGAAGGTTCCCGTATCGCCATTGCTGGTTCCCCAGCCGAACGTGAAGCTGACAGTGTTGCCGGACAACGACGCCGTGCCATTGCTGTCATTCGACACGCCAGTGACACTGGTGCTGCCGAACGTGCTGTCGTTGGCGAGCAGCACCTCCACGGGGATCGAAACCGTGCGGTTTCCACTGCCGCCACCCGAGACCGTGCTGGCAATGATCTGATCGTTCACCGCATCGATGGGGCGGTAAACCGTCACCGTGGCCGTGTCGGTCACGCCGCTGTCGGTAATCGAGTACTGGAACGAGCCCGTCGCGGCGTTGCCGGTGAAGTTGAAGTCGAACGTGCCGTTGCCGTTGTCGATCACCGTGCCGCCGCTGACAGAGCCCGCAACCAAAGTGGCGCTGTTGGTGTTGGGATGGTCGTCATTGGCCAGCACGTCGATCGTCACGCTCGAGTTCTGGGTACTGACCGTGTCATCCCGCGCCTCGACGCGGTACACATCCAGCACCTGCTGGCCGGTGGAAGCGTCGCCATCGCGATCTATGACGGAGTAGCCAATGGTTTCCTGATAGTTGGTCTGGGTAAACGACGCCTGGTACTCATAGCCGCCGGTGTCGAAGTTGACGACCAGGGTGCCGCCCTGCAGCGTGGTGATGGTCGCGGTGTGTGTGGTGGGGTTGTAGGTGGAGCGGTCGGCTCCCGACACGCTGAACGTGCCGGTCGCATAGGTGAAGCTGTAGGTCGTGCCGTCGATCACCAGTTGCGACACGCTGCCGCCATCGGCGCCAAAGCCCGTGTCCCCGGCATTCAGGTCGCCCGTCAGCAGGTTGCTGACCTTGGCGGGAATGTGAATGGTGTTCTGCAAAATCCCGTTCAACTGGCTGAGGTCGGACACCACCACGCCGTTGGTATCCACCCCCGTCGTGCCCTGCCCGTTGTAGGCCACCGGATTGAGGTAGTACTGGCTGTTGTGCGTCTGGCCGTCCCAACTGCTGGTGCTGTCGTAGGGGCCGCCCATCGCCAGCGCGTAAGAATTGACGTGATTGGCGTTGAGGAAGGTAGTCCACAGGACTTCTTCGGCCGGGTTGATCTCGACGTCTTGCACGTTCTGGTCGCTCCCCGAACCGTTTCGGGTGCCCGTCAGCGTGCTGGTCGATCCCTGCCCGTAGGTGGGTAGGCCATCGGTCAGGAAATAGGACATGTTCTGGGCGCCCACCAACTTGCCCGGATTGGCAAACCCGGTCATCGCCGCATCAAGGGCGGCATCGTAGTTGGTACCCCCAGTGGCCGACAAACCGTTGATGTAGGTCTTGGCGTCGCCCACGGTCATCCACTGAGCCTGGGCCGTGCCCCCGGTGCTGAAGGTCACGATCTGCACCCGCACCTCGCCGTGCTGGTCGTAGCCGTCGATCAGGTTGTTGACCGCCTGCTTGGCCAGCTGCAGGCGGGTCATGCCCGGCACGCCCGACGCACTGGTCATGCTTCCGGAAATGTCCAGGATCACCATCAGGTTGGTGTCGACGGGTCCGAAGGCCGCGTTCAGCTGCGCGCTGTCGACGTGCGGCGAATCGTCCTCGACCGATACGTTGAAGCCGTGTGCGCCGCTGGTGTTGGCGCCATCGCTCACCGTGGCCGAAAAGCCCAGCGCCAGCACGTCTTCCACACCCGGGTTGCCACCAACGGGGTGGTCGATCGGCGCCTTCAGCGTGGCGGTGTAGCCCGCCTGGTAGTTGCCCGAGCTGCCCGTGACCGGGTCGACCACGATGGTCATGACCTCGGTGGCGCCGGCACTGCCGGTCAGCGTGTGCGTGCCCGCGTCCCAGCTCCAGGTCACGGCCGTGCCACCCGAGGTGATTCCGGACGGCCCGCTGAGCGTCACCGAGAATCCGCTGCTGGTGTCCGGATCGGTGAACGCAATCGTGCCCGTCGCCACCGTCGCGTTGGTCGTGTCCGTCGGCGACCCCACATTGTCCGGAATGCCG
>CAZGOL010000122.1:0-7721 GCA_964527755.1 uncultured Ottowia sp. | reverse complement strand
TGCGCCAGACCAGCGGCCCGGTGCTGGAAAAGCCCAAGGACCTGGCGGCGCTGCTCACCAACCTCGAGAAGAACGACGTCCTGTTCATCGACGAGATCCATCGCCTCTCGCCCGTGGTCGAGGAAATCCTGTATCCCGCGCTGGAGGACTACCAGATCGACATCCTGATCGGCGAGGGCCCGGCGGCACGTTCGATCAAGCTCGACGTCCAGCCCTTCACCCTGGTGGGTGCCACCACGCGCGCCGGCATGCTGACCAACCCGCTGCGCGACCGCTTCGGCATCGTCGCGCGGCTGGAGTTCTACACGCCCGAGGAGTTGCAGCGCATCGTGGTGCGCTCGGCCGGTTTGCTGAACGTGCAGACGGACGCCGAAGGCGCGTTCGAGCTCGCGCGCCGCTCGCGCGGCACGCCGCGCATCGCCAACCGCCTGCTGCGCCGCGTGCGCGACTACGCCGACGTCAAGGGTGACGGCCGCATCACCCGCGCGCTGGCGCACGCCGCGCTGGCCATGCTGGACGTGGACCCGGAGGGGTTCGATCTGATGGACCGCAAGCTGCTCGAAGCCGTGATCCACCGCTTCGACGGCGGCCCGGTGGGGCTGGACAATATCGCCGCCAGCATCGGCGAGGAGGCCGGCACCATCGAGGACGTGATCGAGCCCTACCTGATCCAGCAGGGCTATCTGCAGCGCACCCCGCGCGGGCGCGTGGCCACGCAGGCCGCCTATCGCCACCTGGGCATCGTGCCGCCGCAGGGCAGTCACGGGTTGTTTTGACGTGGCGTGGATTTGCTGTTGATTGAATCGCTGTTCTGGCTTGCTGGAAAGGCATCGATGACCGATTCTTTTCAAATGGTGGCCGCGCGGCGCCACCTGCGCTCCGGCGACGCCGCTGCCGATGGCCGGGCGCGCCGCGCGCCGTCGACACAGCCCGCCGCCACCACGGTCCGCGCCCCCCACGCGGAACATGACGGATGAAGCGCACGGCCTGGATCGCCGGGTTGCTGGCGCTGGTCGCGCTGGCGGTGCTGTTCTGGCAGCGCCAGCGGCCACAGGCAGTGGACGTGGTGGAGCTGCAGCGCGCGCCGCTCGTTCGCACGCTGCAGTTTTCGGCGCGCGTGGCCACGCTGTCGCGCGTGAGCGTCGGCGCCACCCTGACCGGGCGCGTGGCGTCGGTCGCCGTGCGGGAAGGCGACGCGGTGCGCCAGGGGGACGTGCTGGTGCAGCTCGAAACCGACGAGGCGCAAAGCGCCCTGACGCAGGCACAGGCCGGCGTGGCGCAAAGCCAGGCGCGCGTGCAGGGCCTGCGCGGCAGCGGCCGCAGCGTCGCGCAGTCGCAGGTGGTGCAGGCCGAGGCCACGCTGCGCGCGGCCGAGCGCGAACTCGCGCGCACCGAACAACTGGCGGTGCAGGGATTTTTCAGCACCGCGCGACTGGACGAAGCGCGCCGCAGCGTCGACGTGGCGCGCGCCCAGCACCAGGGTGCGCAGGCCCAGGCGCAGGCGCTGCTGGACACCGGCGCCGATCTGGCGCAGGCGCGCGCCCAGCTGGCCCAGTCCGAGGCGGCGGTGCAGGCGGCGCGCACGCGCCTGGCGCAGATGACGGTCCGCGCACCGGCCGATGCGCGCGTGCTGCTGCGCAAGGTCGAGCCCGGACAGATCGTGCAACCCGGCAGCGCCCTGCTCGGCCTGGCGCTGGCGGGGCCGACGGAGCTGGTGGCGCAAGTGGACGAGCGCTTTCTCGAACAGCTCCAGCCCGGCCAGCCAGCGCGTGTGCTGGCCGACGCCTTTGCCGACCGTCCCTTTGCCGCGAATGTGGCGTCGATCGCACCTTCGGTGGACGCCGCGCGCGGCGCGATCGAGGTCAAGCTGCTGCCGGACACGGCTGCGCCGGATTTCCTGCGCGAGGACATGACGCTGTCGGTCGAGGTGCGCACCGGCGGCGCCGCCAGCGCGCTCGTGCTACCGCTGGCGGCGCTGCGCGGCGACACGGCGGCTGGCCCGGCCACCGTCTGGCGCGCGCAGGATGGCCGCATCGCACCACAGACCGTGCGCCTGGGCCTGCGCACGCTGGACGCGGCCGAGGTGCTGGAAGGCCTGGGCGAAGGCGACCGGGTGGTCCTGGGCGCCGGCATGCAACCTGGCCAGCGCGTGCGCCCGCGCGTGCGGGCCTGGCGCCCGGGCGCGGCATCGGCGCCGGGATCGAACGACGGTGACCCGATCTCGGCGATCGGCAACGCGATGGGGCAGTGACGTGGG
The DNA here is from genome assembly GCA_964527755.1 of uncultured Ottowia sp. GTDB lineage: Bacteria > Pseudomonadota > Gammaproteobacteria > Burkholderiales > Burkholderiaceae_C > Ottowia. The sequence goes on along the minus strand of CAZGOL010000122.1, from coordinate 5,464 downwards.
GCACCCGCGTGGCTCCATTCGCAGCGCGGGCGCCGCCGGGGGCGCGGCGCGGCGTGATGGATGAGGTGGACGATGCACGCGCTGGGCTTTGAATGGCGGGTCGCCGTGCGCTTCCTGCGCGAAGGGCGCATGCAGACGCTGCTGATCGTGGTCGGCGTGGCGGCCGGGGTGGCGGTGATCGCCTACATCACGGCGCTGATCAACGGCTTGCAGCGCAACACCGTGGCCAAGACCCTCGGCACGCAGTCGCACATCGCGGTGCGCGCACCCGACGACGTGGTGTCGCCGGCCTGGCCACGCGTCGCCGATCAGGCGGTGATCAGCGACACCCAGGCGCGGGCCCAGCGCCTGCGCTCGGTCGCCAACTGGCAGGCCCTGGTGCCCCAGCTCGAGCGCCGCCCGGACGTGCGCACGGTCTCGCCCATGGTCTCGGGCAGCGGCCTGGCGCTGCGCGGCGAGGCGACGCAGGCGATCGCCCTGATGGGGGTCGAGCTGGCGCGCTACGACCGCATGGTCGGCCTGCGCGAGCGCCTGACCCAGGGCGCGCTGCGGCTGGAACCGGGCGAGGCCATCATCGGCACCGAGCTGGCCAGCGACCTGGGTGTGCGAGTCGGTGATCGCCTGGCGATCGACAGCGGCCGCGTCACCGATTCGGTGCGCGTCAGCGCGCTGGCCGATTTCGGCTTCAAGGACCTCAACCGCCGCTCGGTCATCGTGCCACTGCGCGCGGCGCAGAGCGTGCTCGGCCTGCCCGGCGGCGCCACGGTGATCGACGTGCAGCTGCACGACCCGTGGCAAGCCGAGGCCGCGGCGAGCAGCCTGCGCCGGGCGCTGCCCTACAAGATCGAGAGCTGGCAGGAAACCAACGCCCAGCTGGTGTCGGCGCTGAACGCGCAGAACGTCAGCACCACCGTCATCCGGCTGGTGGTCGCGGTGGTGGTGGTGCTGGGAATCGCCAGCGTGCTGGTGGTGTCGGTGGTGCAAAAGCAGCGCGAAATCGGGATCCTGCGCGCCATGGGCGCCACGCGCGGGCAGATCCTGCGCGTGTTTCTGCTCGAGGGCGCGCTGGTGGGCGCGCTCGGCTCGGTGCTCGGGGTGCTGCTGGCGATGGCGCTGATCTGGCTGTTCACGCGGCTCGCGGTGGGTGCCGACGGCAAGCCACTGTTCATGCTGGTGCTGCCGCCCGAGACCGCCGTGCAGACGGCGCTGCTGGCGCTGGCCTGCGGCGTGCTGGCGGCGCTGGTGCCGGCGCGGCGCGCGGCGCGCATGGACCCGGCGCAGGCGATCCGGTTGTGAGCGACGCGCGTGCGCCCCTGCTCGCGCTCGAGGGCGTGCGCAAGTCCTACAACATCGGCCGACCGAACGAGGCCGAAATCCTGCACGGCATCGACCTCGAGGTGGCACCGGGCGAGTTCATGGCGCTGATCGGTCCCTCCGGCTCGGGCAAGAGCACCCTGCTCAACATCCTGGGCCTGCTCGAGCCGCTCACGGCCGGCAGCTATCGCCTGCAGGGTCAGGCCGTGCAAGGCCTGGACGACCAGGCCCTGACCCTGCTGCGCCGGCGCGCGCTCGGCTTCGTGTTCCAGTTTCACCACCTGCTGCCGGCCTTCAGCGCGCTGGAGAACGTCACGCTGCCGGCGCTGATGACCGAGGGTCGCGTCGGCGCCACGGCGCGCCAACAGGCGATCGACCTGCTGGGCGCGGTCGGGCTGGCTCAGGCGCTGGACAAGCGCCCGTCCGAACTGTCGGGCGGCATGCAGCAGCGCGTGGCCATCGCCCGGGCGCTGGTGCACGCGCCGCCGCTGGTGCTGGCCGACGAACCCACGGGAAACCTGGACACCGCCTCGTCCGACGCCGTGTTCGCGCTGCTGCGCCAGATCCACGAACAGCGCGGCACCGCCTTCATCGTGGTCACGCACGACCCGCGTCTGGCCGCGCGCTGCGATCGCGTGGTCGAACTGGTCGACGGCCGCATCGCACGGGACGGGCCACCGATGGCCCACGCGGACACCAGGGCTTGAATGCGGATAATCGCCCGCAGGCGGTCTGGCGCACTCGCTCGCCGGGCACCGCACCCCGACCATCCGACGCCGGAGCATTCATGACCTCAGCCATGCAGCCCATCACCGAAGCCGACATCGCCGAATTCCTGATCCAGGCGCCCGACTTTTTCGAGCGCCACGTCGAACTGCTCACGGCCGTGCAGCTCACCAGCCCGCACGGCGGACGCGCGGTCAGCCTGCAGGAGCGTCAGGCCGAGATGTTGCGCGAAAAGATCAAGGTGCTCGAGCAACGCCTGATGGAGATGATGCGCCACGGCAACGAGAACATGCTGATTGCCGACAAGCTGTTGCGCTGGGCGCGCCAGCTGTTTCTGGTCGCACGCCCGGTCGATCTGCCGGCCGTGCTGGTCGGCGCCCTGCGCGCGCAGTTTGACGTGCCGCAGGCCGCCCTCAAGCTGTGGGACGTGGCCGAACCCTACGCGAACGAGGGGTTTGCCCAGGGCGCCAGCGACGACGTGAAGAGCCTCGCCAATTCCCTCGGCACGCCCTATTGCGGCGTGAACGCGGGGTTCGATGCCGTGCAGTGGCTGGACGACCCGCAAACCGCGGCCTCGCTGGTGCTGCTGCCGCTGCGCGCCACCGCCGAAGCACCCGCGTTCGGCCTGTTGGTGCTGGCCTCGCCCGACAGCGCACGCTATCAGGCTGGCATGGCCACCGACTTCCTGGAGCGCATCGGCGAACAGGCCAGCGCCGCGCTGTCGCGGGTGCGAGACACCTGATGGACCGAATCAGAGGACGAGTGGCCTTCAAGGTTTGTCGGACAGGCCCAAGACGCTATTGATTGAATAGCATGATGAAGCGCACCGAGCTCGCCACCGGCACCGAGGATCAAGCCCTGGTGACGCGCTACCTGGAGCACGTGCGCATCGAAAAGCGCCTGGCCGACCGCACCGTGACGCTGTATGCGCTGGACCTGCAAAAGCTGCACCAACTCGCCACCGACGCCCGCATCGACCTGATCGCGGTGCAGTCCGTGCACGTGCGCCGCTGGGTGGCGCAGATGCATGCGGGCGGGCGCAGCGGGCGCGGCATTGCGCTCATCCTCTCGGGGTGGCGCGGCTTTTACGCCTGGCTGGGGCGCGAGGGCCGCATTGCCGCCAACCCGGTGCAGGGCGTGCGCGCGCCCAGACAGGCGCGGCCGCTGCCCAAGGCGTTGGGTGTCGAGGAAGCGGTCCAGCTGGCCAGCCACGCGGGCGAAGACGGCCCGACCGATCCGTGGCTGGAAGCTCGCGACGCCGCCATGGTCGAGCTGCTCTATGGCAGCGGCCTGCGCGTTGGCGAACTGATCGGGTTGAACGTGACGGCCAGCGACCACGCGCTGCGCGCGGGTCGCGGCTGGATCGACCTGATCGCGACCGAGGTCCAGGTGCAGGGCAAGGGCGGCAAGCGCCGCACCGTGCCGCTGGGTCACGCCGCGGTGGCGGCACTGCGGCGCTGGGTGGCCGCGCGGGACGAAGTGCCGAAGGTCGAGCTGGCGGCCGGCGCCCTGTTCATCGGCCGCCACGGCACCCGACTTACGGCGCAGTCGGTCTGGCAGCGCCTGCGCCGGCGCAGCCTCCAGGCGGGCCTCGCCACGCCCGTGCACCCGCACATGCTGCGCCACTCGTTTGCCAGCCACTTGCTGCAGTCCAGTGGCGATCTGCGCGCCGTGCAGGAGCTGCTGGGCCACGCCAGCATCGGCACCACGCAGGTCTACACCCGGCTGGACTTCCAGCACCTGGCCAAGGCCTACGACGCGGCGCATCCGCGGGCGCATCGCAAGAAAGAGTGAGCGGGCGCCGCGTCGCGCGTCAGGCCTTGGCCGGCCTGGGCTCGTAGCCCATCACGGCCTTGACCTCCAGAAACTCGCGAAAGCCGTGCTCGCCCCATTCGCGGCCGTTGCCCGACTGCTTGTAGCCGCCGAAGGGCGCGCCCACGTCGGGGCCGGCGCCGTTGAGATGCACCATGCCGGTGCGCAGGCGCGCGGCCACCTGGCGGGCGTGCTCCAGGCTGCCCGACTGCACGTAGCCCGACAGGCCGTAGGGCGAGTCGTTGGCCATGCGGATGGCATCTTCCTCGCTGTCGTAAGGGATCATCACCAGCACCGGACCGAAGATTTCCTCGCGCGCGATGGTCATGTCGTTGCTGACGTCGGCAAACACGGTGGGCTTGACGAAGTAGCCCTTGGCCATGCCATCGGGGCGACCAGTGCCGCCGGCCACCAGGGTGGCGCCTTCGTCGATGCCTTTCTGGATCAGGCCCTGAATCTTGCTCCACTGCGCCTGGCTGACCACCGGGCCCATGGCCATGCCCTCGGCCATGGCGTCGGCCACCTGGGTTTTTTCGGCCACCGTCTTGGCCACGGCCATGGCCTGGTCTTGCTTGGCGCGCGGCACGAACATGCGCGTGGGCGCGTTGCAGCTCTGGCCCGAGTTGGTGAAGCAGGCCTGCACGCCCTGCTTGACGGCTTTTTCGATGTCGGCGTCATCCAGCACGATGTTGGCCGACTTGCCGCCCAGCTCCTGCGCCACGCGCTTGACCGTGTCGGCCGCGGCCTTGGCCACGGCGATGCCGGCGCGCGTGGAGCCGGTGAAGGTCATCATGTCGATGCCGGGGTGCACCGACATGGCCTCGCCCACGCCCAGGCCGTCGCCGTTGACCAGGTTGAACACGCCGGCCGGCACGCCCGCTTCATCCATCACCTCGGCCAGCAACAAACCGCTCAAGGGGGCGATCTCCGAGGGCTTGAGGATCACGGTGCAGCCAGCGGCCAGCGCGGGTGCCACCTTGCACATCATCTGGTTGATGGGCCAGTTCCAGGGCGTGATCATGCCGACCACGCCGACGGGCTCGTACAGCGTGGCGGTGGTGCCCTGCACGCTCTGGAACTCGAAGTTCCTCAGAATGCCCAGCGTGGTCTTCAGGTGTGCCACGCCCATCGCCGCCTGCGCCGCCTTGGACAGCCACAGCGGCGCGCCCATCTCCAGCGAAATGGCCTGGGCCACATCGTCGGCGCGCCGCTTGTAGACCTCCAGCACCTTCTCCAGCAGGGCCACGCGCTCCTCGCGCGAGGTTTGCGAGAAGCTCTCGAACGCGCGGCGCGCGGCCTTGACGGCCTGGTCCACGTCGGCGGCCGAGCCCAGGCTGATCTGGGCAACGGGCTGCTCGGTCGAAGGGTTGATGACGTCCAGCGAGCGTGGCACGACCGGATCGACCCACCGACCGTCGATGTAGAACTGCTGGGTATGCTGCATGCCGAATCTCCTGTTGCACGGGTGAATACAAGCGCGCCGGCTGCCGTCCAGGCTACGGACCGTGGGCGAACCCTGGCGCGAACCGGTCAGTGTGCCACGGCCCTTCGAACACCATGCGCACGGAGGGCTTGCCCGGCATCGATGCGGCACGCTGGATAAACTGACAGG
>CAZGOL010000121.1:0-7804 GCA_964527755.1 uncultured Ottowia sp. | reverse complement strand
GCTCGCACATGCGGCGGATCTGGCGCTTCTTGCCCTCGCGCAGCACGAAGCGCAGCTGCTCGGGGTTCTGCCAGTCGACCTGGGCGGGCAGGAGCGGCTGGCCGTCGAGGCTGAGGCCGTGGCGCAGGCGCGCCAGCTGTGCGGACGGGAAGGCGGCCTGCACGTTGGTGGCCACATCGCCAAGACTCACCCGTACAAGGTACTCCTTGTCCACCGTCGAGTCCTCGCCGATCAGCTGGCGCGCCACGCGGCCGTCCTGCGTCAGCACCAGGAGGCCCACCGAATCGATGTCCAGCCGGCCGGCAGGCGCCAGGCCGCGCAGTTGCGCCGGTGAAAATCGCGTGCGTGCTGCGTCGCCACGCCAGTGGCTGCGCGCATGGATCAGGGTGATGGCCGCGCGATGGCCGTCCTCGGCCTGTCCGCTGACATAACCCACGGGCTTGTTCAGCAGCACGGTCACCCGTTCAGCCTGGGCCGCATCGGCGCGCCGGTCCACGGTGACCTGGTCTTGCACCGTCACCTTCAGGCCCATCACCGCCTCCCGCCCGTTGACGCGCACCCAGCCGCGCTCGATCCATTCGTCGGCCTCGCGGCGTGAGCACAGGCCCAGGTCGGCCAGGCGCTTGTTCAGGCGAACGGGCTCGGTGCTCGCGGGATCGGGCCCTGCGGCAGCCGGGCGTGGCGCTCGCTGGAAACGGCTTGGGCCGGGCGGCGTGACGGACATGGCAGGTATTTTGCTATCGAATGGAGAGCATGTCTGGCGCCCAGATCAAGCCTCGGTTGGCAATTTGGCCGAAGAGTCCGGGCGTTCTCAGAATTCCTCGTGGCGCAACGCATCGAGTTGCAGGATGCGCAGTCCGCCGTACTCGATGCGCAGCATGCCGCGTGCCTGCAGGGTGTTCAGCGCCTCGTTGACGCGTTGGCGCGACAGGCCCACCAGATACGCCAACTCCTGCTGGGTGATGCGCAGCACCTGGCCGACGCCGGGGTAGAGCACCGGGTTGAACAGCGAGGCCAGGTTGCGCGCCACCCGCGCGTCCGGGTTGCCCAGACGGTCGATCTCGCGCGCCGAGATGAATTGGCCAAGGCGCTCGTTGAGCTGGTTCATGACGAAGCGATTGAAACCCAGTGAATGGTCGAGCAGCCAGTGGAAGGTGTCGACGGGCAGTCCGGCGACGACGCTTCGGCGCAACGCCTGGATGTTGTAGCGGTAGGACTCGCGTTTGATCGCGGTGCCTTCGCCGAACCAGCCGCCCGGCGGCAGCCCGGTGAACGTGAGGGTGCCGCCATGCGGGTCGTCGTTGCTCATCTTGAGCAGGCCCTCGACCACGCCGAACCAATAGGTGATCGGACGTCCCACGCGACACACGTAGTCCCCCGGGCGCGCATCGCCCACCACCACCGCCGCTTCGGCGCGCTCGCGCTCGGATGCATTGAGCGACCCCATCCACGGAATGCTCGCCAGCTCGGCTGGACTTGGCTTGCGGCGACGTCGATGCAGGGAGAGGTCGTCGTTCATGAGCTGTTTCACGCCTCAGGCGCGTATCCGGGAATGTCAGTAGATCAAATGTCGTCACGCCGACAGGTGCAATTCTAACGAAGAGTTACAACGCTGCCATCAAACCATCGGTGCAAGCTCATTTTTGCAGGAGGCGATGATGAACGTTAATGCCAAGTCCCATCCGTTGACGCGTCGGCATGTGCTGGGTGCCGCCAGTCTGGCGTTGCCCTGGATCGCAGCGCGCCCGGTGCGGGCGCAGGATGCGTCGATCAAATTGTGCCAATCGACGGCGTTGACGGGACCGCTGGGTGACCTGGGCTCGGCCATGCACAAGGGCGCGCAGGCCGCCTTTGCCGTCATCAACCGCCAGGGAGGCGTCCACGGGCGCCAGATCCTGCTGGACACCAAGGATGACGGTTACGATCTCAAGCGCTCGCAAGCCAACATCGACGCGTTCCTGGCCGATCGCGACTGTTTCGCCCTGTTCAACTGCATGGGTTCGGCCATGGTGCAGGCCATGATCCCGAAAGTGCGCGACAGCGGCATGCCATTGTTTGCGCCGTTCACCGGGGGGCAGCTCAGCCGCATTGCCGGTGCGCGCAACATCTTCAACATTCGGGCCAGTTACGTCGAGGAGGCCGAGCAGAGCGTGCAGCACCTGGCCACCATCGGGCTGCACAAGATCGCCGTCGTTTACCAGAACAACGCCTTCGGCAAGGAAGCGCTGGCGGGCGCGGTCAAGGCCATGCAGGCGGCGAAGCTGCCCGAGGCGCCCACCACCACGGTAGAAGACAACGCCTCTGACGCGGCGACTGCAGCGCAGAAGATCGCCGACACCAACCCCAAGGCCGTGATCCTCGGACTGGCCGGCAAGCCGGCACTCGAATTCATCAAGGCGTTTCGTCCGATGCGGCCCGGGGTCACGCCCTACGCGCTGTCCGTGCTGGGAACCACCGGCGCCATCAACGCGCTGGGCGCGCAAAGCACCGGACTGGTGATTTCCCAGGTGGTGCCGCTGCCCACCGGCACGATGCCGTCCGTCGTGCGCGAATTCCAGACCGCGCTCAAGGCGTTCGATGCGAAGGCCGATCCGTCGCACCTGGCATTGGAAGGCTACATCAACGCCCGCGCCTGCGCCGAAGCGCTTCAGCGCGCTGGCCGCAACCTGACGCGCCAGACGTTCATCGACGCCACCTGGACGCTGCGCAAGATGGACATGGGCGGCTTCGAGATCAACGCCAGCGTGCCGGAGCGCAACGCCTCGCGCTTTGTCGAGCTCACGATGGTCAACCGCGATGGGCGGTTCATCCGTTGAGGCCGACCGGCCAACACTGCGGGTTCATCCTAATCGTGTTTACCCGCAAAATGTTGTCGGCTAGACAGGTCATTGTCAAAGCAGGTTTTACGATCCGCAGAAATTCGGGTGCAAGCGACCTTGGCCGAATCGGCCTGGCGCCACCCGAACGGAGATTGATCGAACCTGACATGACGACCACGTTCCCGCACCTGCTCTGCAAGCACGCGGCCGAGCGCCCGTCCGACCCGGCGGTGCGCGAGAAGGAATACGGCATCTGGCAGACCTGGAGCTGGCAGCGCGCCGCCGATGACGCGCGCCACATGGCGCTGGGCCTGGCGTCGCTGGGGTTCACGGCAGGGCAGAACATGGCCATTGCGGGTGGCAACCGCCCGCTGCTGTACCTGATGTTCGTGTCGGTGCAGTCGCTGTCGGGCGTGCCGGTGCCGATGTACGAGGACGCGGTGGTGGCCGAGATGGCTTTCGTGCTGCGCGAGACCAACGTGCACTTTGCGTTCGCCGAAGACCAGGAGCAGGTCGACAAGCTGCTGGAGTTGCGTGGCGCCGAGGGCGATCAGGCGGTGCCGGGCCTGGACTGGATCGTCTACGACGATCCACGTGGCCTGCGCAACTACACGGACCGCGGCCTGATCAGCGTGCAGGAGCTGATGGAGCGCGGCCGTCGCCACGAGCGCGAGCACCCTGGCCTGTTCGACGAACTGCTGGCGCGCGTGCAGCCCGAACACACGGCCATCATCCTCTACACCTCGGGCACCACCAGCCGGCCCAAGGGCGTGTGCCAGACGCACGCGGCCTACATCGCGGCGGCCGAAGGCGGCATTGCCGTGGACGGCCTGAGCACCAAGGAAAACGTGCTGACGTACTTGCCTCCGGCCTGGGCGGGAGACTATCTGTTTTCGGCGGCGCAGTGGCTGGTCGGGGGTTTTACGATCAATTGCCCCGAATCGGCCGAGACGGTCTCGATCGACATGCGCGAGATCGGCCCCACTTTCTACTTTGCGCCGCCGCGCATCTTCGAGGGCATGCTCACCTCGGTGTCGATCCGCATGGAAGATGCGGCACGCATCAAGCAGTGGATGTACCGCAAGTTCATGGACGTGGCGCGCCGCGTGGGCGCCGACCTGCTGGTCGGCAAGCCGGTGTCGCTGGTCGATCGCCTGCTCTATGCGCTGGGCGACGTGCTGGTGTACGGACCGCTGAAGAACGCGATGGGTTTGTCGCGCATTCGGGTGGCCTATACCGCGGGCGCGGCCATCGGTCCCGACCTGTTCAAGTTCTTCCGCTCGATCGGGGTCAACCTCAAGCAGCTCTATGGACAGACCGAGACCTGTGCCTACGTCTGCATCCAGCGCGACGGCCAGGTCAAGCTCGATACCGTGGGTCAGGCGGCGCCGGGCGTGGAGCTCAAGATCGCCGAGGGGGGCGAGGTGCTGGTGCGCAGCCACTCGCTGCTGACCGAGTACTACCAGCGCCCCGAGGCCACCGCCGAGGTGCTGGACGCCGAGGGGTACTTTCACACCGGGGATGCCGGCGTGATCGACTCCGATGGCCATCTGCGCATCATCGATCGGGCCAAGGACGTGGGGCGCCTGAACGGTGGTGCCATGTTCGCGCCCAACTACATCGAAAACAAGCTCAAGTTCTTCCCGCAGGTGAAGGAGGCGGTGTGCTTCGGTCACCAGCGCGATCGGGTTTGCGCGTTTCTCAACATCGACTTCGAGGCGGTGGGCAACTGGGCCGAGCGGCGCGGCCTGCCCTATGCCGGCTATGTCGACCTGGCGGGCAAGCCCGAGGTGCTGCAGATGATGAAGGACTGTGTCGACAAGGTCAACGCCGACCTCGCTGGGGAAGAGGGGATGCAGGCCACGCAGATCGCGCGCTTTCTGGTGCTGCACAAGGAACTCGACCCCGACGATGACGAACTCACGCGCACGCGCAAGGTGCGCCGCGGTTTCGTGGCCGAAAAATACGGCGTGCTGATCGATGCGCTGTACACCGGCAAGTCCGAACAGTTCATCGAGACGGCGGTCAAGTTCGAAGATGGGCGCACCGGCAGCGTGTCGGCCACGCTCGGCATCGTCGATGCCCGCATTTTCCCTCCGGTGAAGGCGGCAGCATGAGCGCGCCGGGCCGCTCCCAAGCGCGAATCCCGCAGCGCCGTGCAGCGCGGAGGGTCGTCCAGTGAGCGCGGTGGTCGACGTTGCCCGGCCCGCGGCCAACACGGCCGGCGCCGAGGGTGGGCGCCAGATCGGCGAGGTGATCCTGGCGGTGCGCAACATCAGCCTGCGTTTTGGCGGCGTCAACGCGCTGACCGACATCAGCTTTGACGTGCGCGAACACGAAATCCGCTCGATCATCGGCCCCAACGGTGCCGGAAAATCCTCGATGCTCAACTGCATCAACGGCGTCTACACGCCCAGCGACGGCACCATCACCTTCCGCGGCCAGACCTTCAGCCACATGAACTCGCGCCAGGTGGCCGAGATGGGCGTGGCGCGCACGTTCCAGAACCTGGCGCTGTTCAAGGGCATGAGCGTGCTCGACAACATCATGAGCGGGCGCAATCTCAAGATCAAGAGCAACATCCTCTTGCAGGCACTGCGCATCGGGCCGGCCGAACGCGAGGAAGTCCGCCACCGCGAGTTCGTCGAGCACATCATCGATTTCCTCGAAATCCAGGCGCACCGCAAGACCCCGGTGGGCCAGTTGCCCTACGGCCTGCAAAAGCGGGTGGATCTGGCCCGCGCTCTGGCCATGGAGCCGCAGGTGCTGCTGCTCGACGAGCCGATGGCCGGCATGAACGTCGAGGAGAAGCAGGACATGAGCCGCTTCGTGCTCGACGTCAACGACGAGTTCGGCACCACCATCGTGCTGATCGAGCATGACATGGGCGTGGTGATGGACATCTCCGACCGCGTGGTGGTGCTGGACTACGGCAAGAAGATCGGCGATGGCACGCCCGACGAGGTGCGCAGCAATGAAGACGTAATCCGCGCCTACCTGGGCGCCAGTCATTGATCGGGTCGGGCGCGGACGACCACAGGCACGGCATGCACCACACACGGCTTATTGCGCAGGGCTCACGACCCGCGCCCAACCCGCAACGCTGAACCGAGACCGGACATGGGATTTTTTTTGGAGACGCTGATCGGCGGCCTGATGACCGGCATGCTGTACGCGCTGGTGGCACTGGGCTTCGTGCTGATCTTCAAGGCGTCCAGCGTGTTCAATTTTTCCCAGGGTGTGATGGTGCTGTTCGCCGCGCTGGCGATGGCACGGCTGTCCGAGTGGATTCCGCAGTGGACGGGCCTGGACAACAAGATCGTCGCCAACGTGCTGGCCTTCATCGGCGCGGCGCTGATCATGTTTGCCGTGGCCTGGCTGATCGAACGCCTGGTGCTGCGCCACCTGGTCAACCAGGCGGAAACCACGCTGCTGATGGCCACCATCGGGGTTGCCTATTTCCTGGAAGGTGTGGGCCAGACGCTCTTTGGCAGCGATGTCTACAAGATCGACATCGGCATGCCCAAGGATCCCGTGATCCTGCTCGACTCCCTGTTGGAGGGCGGCATGCTGATCAACCCCGAGGATCTGATCGCCGCGGCGATCGCCGCGGCCCTGGTGCTGGTACTCACGCTGTTCTTCCAGAAGACCACGACCGGCCGCGCGCTGCGAGCGGTGGCCGACGACCACCAGGCGGCGCAATCGGTGGGCATTCCGCTCGCGCGCATCTGGGTCATCGTGTGGTGCGTGGCGGGCGTTGCCGCGCTGGTGGCCGGCATGGTGTGGGGCAGCAAGCTGGGCGTGCAGTTTTCCATCGCCACGCTGGCGCTGCGTGCGTTGCCGGTGGTGATCCTGGGTGGCCTGACCTCGGTGCCCGGTGCGATTTTGGGCGGCTTGATCATCGGCGTGGGCGAGAAGCTGTCGGAGGTGTACCTGGGGCACTTCGTGGGCGGCGGCATCGAGATCTGGTTTGCCTACGTGCTGGCGCTGGCGGTGTTGCTGATCAGGCCGCAAGGCCTGTTCGGCGAGAAGATCATCGACAGGGTTTGAGGGTGTCCGCCTGCTTGCGCCGCTCGATCTGCTCGTCGCACTGTGGCGACGGCGTTCCCCGTGCGGCAGCTTCGACAGTCGTCGTGAAGGCGCGCGGCGCCATGGATAACTGACATGTTCTATCGCGAAAACGGCCAGTTCAAGACCAGCTACCAGGCTGACCAGCAGATCTTTCCGATCCGCCAAGACCGCATTGCCATCATCGCCCTGCTGGTGGTTGCCTTCGTGGTGGTGCCGCTCACGGCCAGCGAGTATCTGTTCTCGGCCATCCTGCTTCCCTTCCTGATCATGGCGCTCGCGGCCCTGGGCGTGAACCTGCTGATCGGGTATTGCGGGCAGATTTCCCTGGGCTCTGGCGCCTTCATGGCGGTGGGTGCCTACGGTGCCTACAACCTGTTCATGCGCGTGCCCGGCGTCCCCCTGCCGGTGGCCCTGGTGTTCGGCGGGGTGTGTGCCATGCTGTTCGGCATCTTGTTCGGCCTGCCCAGCCTGCGAGTCAAGGGCCTGTACCTGGCGGTGGCGACGCTGGCGGCGCAGTTCTTCGCCGACTGGATGTTCCTGCGCGTCAAGTGGTTCACGCTGGACAACATGTCCGGATCGGTGGCCGTGCCGGATCTCTCGATGCTGGGAATTCCGCTGGGCAGCGACGTGGCCAAGTACCTGTTCTGCCTGACGGTCCTGGCGCTGGTGGCGCTTGCTTCCAAGAACCTCGTGCGCAGTGCCATCGGGCGCGAATGGATGGCGATCCGCGACATGGACGTGGCCGCCGCGGTGATCGGGATTCGCCCCATGTACGCCAAGCTGAGCGCGTTTGCCGTGAGCAGCTTCGTCGTCGGACTGGCTGGCGCGCTGTGGGGTTTCTTCTTCCTGGGTGCGTGGGAGCCGGCGGCGTTCGGCCTCGACATGTCGCTCAAGCTCCTGTTCATGGTGATCAT
>CAZGOL010000120.1:0-7819 GCA_964527755.1 uncultured Ottowia sp. | reverse complement strand
TGCGCGCGCTGCACGAAGCGCGGCGTGCCGCCCACGGCGCGAAAGGCGCGCACGGGCGAGTTGACGCCGCCGGGGATCACCTGGCGGGCACGTTCCATGAGCGTGTCGTTGCGGTCAGTGTTTGGTTTCATTGAATGGATAGGGAAGGTTCTCGGAGGAGGCGTCGCCGCGGTCGGCGTCTTCGGCCGATTCGGCGGGATCGTCGACTTCGGCCCAAAACAGGCGGTCTGCCACCGCGCGGCCCATGCCGGGTCGAAAGCCGTGGTCGAGCGCCTGGTCCAGGTACTGCAGCGCCTCGACGGCGGCCTCGGTCAGATCGGAGCCCATCGCCAGCAGCCCCGCCAGCGCTGCCGACAGGATGTCGCCCGCGCCCAGGAAGCCGGCGTCGATGCGCTCGAAGCTCTGCCGGGCCAGTTCCTCCTGGGGCGAAGCCAGCACGCTGGCCAGCTGATCGCCCGCCTCGGCCAAGCCGGTCACCAGCACGTACGAGACGCCCAGCTCGGCGGCTGCGCGCGCCAGGTCGGTGCTGCCGGCGGTGCGCCGCGAGGCCGATTCGGGCAGCAGCCAATGCCGGAGCGTGGCGTTGTTGCCGACCAGCACCGCGGTCTGGGGCAGCAGCAACTCGCGCACCGCGTCGTGGTAATTCACGATTTCGTGCTCATCCCACCACGACAGGTCGGGCATGTAGGTGACCACGGGCAGGCTGGGGTAGTCCGAGACGAACGCGGCGATCGCGGCCACCGCCTCGGCGCTGCCGGCAAAGCCCACCTTCACCGCCTGCAGGGGCATGTCTTCGGCGATCAGGCGCGCCTGCTCGGCGACGATGGCGTCGTCCAGCGGCGCGTGATCGGTGCACTCGCGGGTGTCCCGCAGATAGACGCCTGTAACAATTGGTGCAAGGTGGGCGCCCACTGACGCGATGACCAGCGCGTCACTGGACAGGCCTCCCGCGCCCACCGGATCGCTCGCGTTGAAGCTCAGAACACCGGGCAACGAGGCTTCGACCAGGGTTTGGGAGTCCGAACTGTCGCAATCTTGCGACGCCTCGGGTGCATTCTGGCGGGTCATCGGGCAAATTGCACGGCTTTCGAGACCTTGGGGGGTGACTCCGAGGGGGGTTCCGTGGATACAATCGATTGCATTTCAGGCACTTGTGACTTTGGTTGTAATGGAAGCGAAGACATGGATGTGTCTGGTCTGTGGTTGGTTGTACGACGAGACCGAAGGTGCACCCGAGCATGGTATCGCGCCCGGCACACCGTGGGGGCAGGTGCCGCTCGATTGGGCCTGCCCCGAGTGCGGGGCGAGAAAGGAAGATTTCGAGAGGGTGGAGATTTGACGTGGTGTGGGCCGGTTGGTCCATGCGCAGACCGCCGCAGGGCGGTTGAACACAGGAGACGTGCGTGAGTTCGACGGAATCCAGGAAGGTGCTGGTCATCGACGACAGCAACACCATTCGCAGAAGCGCCGAGATCTTCCTCAAGCAGGGTGGTCACGAGGTTACGCTGGCCGAAGACGGGTTTGATGCGCTGTCCAAGGTGGGCGACAGCCAGCCCGACCTGATCTTCTGCGACATCCTGATGCCCCGTCTGGATGGCTACCAGACCTGCGCCATCATCAAGCGCAATCAACGCTTTGCGACCACCCCGGTGGTGATGCTGTCATCCAAGGACGGTGTCTTCGACAAGGCGCGCGGGCGCATGGTGGGCTCCGAGGAATACCTGACCAAACCGTTCACCAAGGACCAGTTGCTGCAGGCCGTGCGGCAGTTCGGGTCTGCCAGCAAAGGAGAGATGTGATGCCGATCCGCAATGTCCTGGTCGTGGATGATTCCAAGACCGAACTGCTCTACCTGAGCGAGATGCTGACCAAGGCGGGCTACTCCGTCACCACTGCAGAAGGCGCCGACGAGACGCACGCGCGGCTGGAGCGGGCCAAGCCGGACCTGATCCTGATGGATGTGGTGATGCCCGGCCAAAATGGCTTTCAGCTGACGCGCGCACTCTCCCGCGACCCTCGGTTCGCTGACGTGCCGATCATCATGTGCACCAGCAAGAACCAGGAAACCGACCGCGTCTGGGGCATGCGCCAGGGCGCGCGGGACTACGTCGTCAAGCCGGTGGACGAAGCCGACCTGCTCGCCAAGATCAAGGCGCTGGGCTGATCTGAATACCCATGCCCACAAAGCAGTCGCTGCTCGAATTCCAGAACCGGCTCGCAGAACGGTTGCGCGCGGCGCGCACGGCCGGCGTGGCGGCCTCGTGGCTGGCCGTTCGTGCCGGCGACGTGGGTCTGTTGCTGCCGCTCAGCCATGCCGACGAGATCTTTCCGTGGACGGACATCCAGCGAGTTCCCTACGTGCAGCCGTGGTTCATGGGCGTGAGCAACCTGCGCGGCACGCTGGCGAGCGTGGTCGACTTGGGTGTGTTTCTCGGCGGCACGGGTGCCGGACAACGATCCCCACTGGCGTTGAGCCAGTGCTGGATGGTCACCATCAATTCGCAACTGCAGGTCAACTGCGCCCT
Source organism: uncultured Ottowia sp. (assembly GCA_964527755.1). Lineage (GTDB taxonomy): Bacteria > Pseudomonadota > Gammaproteobacteria > Burkholderiales > Burkholderiaceae_C > Ottowia. The sequence goes on along the minus strand of CAZGOL010000120.1, from coordinate 5,294 downwards.
GCTGGTTGATGAACTGCTGGGCATGCGCACCACCGAATCGTTTCTCCAGTCCACACCCGCCGATCCATCGGCGCCACCGTATTTCGGCCACACCTACATTGATGCTCAGGGCGGGCAGTGGCGCGAACTCAGTCTCCAGTCGCTCTCCCAGCAAGAGCTGTTTCTCAACGTTGACGCGTAACCGGCTTCTCGAGGTTCATCATGGCACTCACTGGCGTTCTGTCGAATCTGTTTGGCAAGCAAAGGCAACAAGCCGAGTTGGCGGAGGACTCCGACACGCTGGCCCAGGAGGAACTCGCGCGCAGTGCGCAGTCCGATCTGGACGAAGGTGCCGCGGTGGATGAGGTTGCGGCGGCTGAAATCACCGAAGAGCTGGTTCCCATTCCGTTGCTCGGCACGCGCACGGCTGGCCAGCACCAGCGCTTCCTGGCAACCTTGCTGGTGCTGGGCCTGCTGGTGCTCATGGGACTGGTGTACTGGACCGTCTCGGGCGCCAACCGCGTGGCGCAGCAGGTGGAGGCCACCGGCCAGGCCCTGATGCAGTCGCAGCGCCTGGCCAAGTCGGTGTCCCAGGCGCTGCTGGGCAGCTCCGAGGCTTTCCCCGAGGTGAAGGAAAGCGCCGAGGTGCTGGCCACCAGCGTGAACGATCTCAACGATGGTCGCCCGGGGATGGCGGCGCTCGGTGCCTCCTACGCACCCGAGATGGCCAAGATCGTGCCGATGGTCGAACGCGCCGAGAAGGGCGCGGCGGACGTGCTCAAGCAGCAAAAGACGCTGACCCAGGTCGGCGAGGCCGTGCGCTTCGTCGGCCGCAAGTCGTCCGAGTTGCTCGAGGCGGCCGAGGCGGTCGCGGCGCTCAAGCTCCAGAGCAACGCACCGGCGGCCGAACTGACGGCCACCAGTCAGCTCGTCATGTTGACCCAGCGCATCGGCAAGTCGGCCAGCGAGTTGGTGACCAACGAAGGCGTGAGCCCCGAGGCGATTTTCTTTCTCGGCAAGGACCTCAACACGTTCAAGTCGCTGATCAAGGGCTTGCTGGACGGCAATGCCGACGCGCAACTGGCGCCCGCGCGCAACACGCAGACGCGCGACGCGCTCAACGTGCTGCTCAAGCTGTACGACGAAACGTGGAAAGAGGCCGAGGGCATCCTGACCAACGTCGAAGTGCTCGCGTCGGTGCGGGAAGCACAAACCCAGATCGTGGGTGAGAGCGAGCCGTTGCGCGAGGAACTCGAAACGCTGCAGTCGAGCTTGACGGAGCAGTCGGGCGTGAGTCTGACCAACTGGATCTTGATCGCCCTCACGCTGGCGGTCATCGGTGCGGCGGTCGCGGGGCTGGTGTCCACCTGGCTGCGCGAGAGCCGGCTGCGCCAGTCGATGGCAGAATTGCAGCGCCAGAACGCCGAGCAGCAACAGCTGGACGCCAAGCGCGTGAACGACGCCAACCAGGCAGCCATCTTGCGATTGATGAACGAACTGCAGACGGTGGCCGAGGGAGACCTGACACAGGAAGCCACCGTGACCGAGGACATCACCGGTGCCATCGCGGACTCGGTGAACTACACGGTCGAGGAGCTGCGATCGCTTGTGGGCAGCGTGCAGACAACGGCCACGCGGGTGGCGCAGACCACGGCCCGGGTGGAGACGACTTCCACTGAACTGCTCAACACGTCGACGGAACAGCTGCATGAAATTCGCGAAACCGGCCAGTCGGTGCTCGACATGGCCTCGCGAATCAACGCGGTGTCCGAACAGGCGCAGCAGTCGGCCCAGGTGGCCCGCCAGTCACTGCAGGCGGCCGAGTCGGGTCTGAGCGCGGTGCAAAACGCGATGAACGGCATGAACGCCATCCGTGACCAGATTCAGGAGACGTCCAAGCGAATCAAACGATTGGGCGAGTCGTCGCAGGAGATCGGCGAGATCACCGAACTGATCTCCGACATTACCGAACAAACCAACGTGCTGGCGCTGAACGCTGCCATCCAGGCCGCCTCGGCGGGCGACGCGGGACGCGGCTTCTCGGTGGTTGCGGAAGAGGTGCAGCGACTGGCCGAACGTTCCGGCGATGCCACGCGGCAGATCGCTGCGCTGGTGAAGGCGATTCAGACCGACACGCAGGACGCCGTGGCGGCCATGGAGCGTTCGACGCGCGGTGTGGTGGAGGGGGCGCAGCTGTCCGACCGCGCCGGCACCGCGCTGACCGAGATCGACAGCGTGTCGCGGCGTCTCGCGCAACTGATCGAGCAGATTTCCACGTCGGCTTCCAACGAGGCCACGCAGGCCAACGAGGTGGCCAACAACATCCAGCACATCTTCGTGGTGACCGAGCAGACGGGCGAGAGCACGCGCTCGACCGCGCAGCAGGTGCGCGAACTCGCCCGCATGGCCGACGAACTGCGCCAGTCGGTGGCTCGATTCAAGATTGCCTGACGCCCGCCGACCCGGCGACGACGGGCATGGCCATAGTGCTGACCCTGAACCTTTCGGCCTGGAGAGCGTGAACCCATGGTGACCAGCCATCCAATCGAAACGCCCGGGCGGCTCGCGCCCGAAGCCGCGGACCTGGGCCCGCTCGCCTGGGTGCTGGATGAGACGCGCAAGTCGATCCAGGCCTCGACCAAGGCACTCAAACGCTTCGCCCACGACGCGGAGAACGCTCGTGGCGTCGATCTGGCATCGGTCGACGCCAGTCAGCTGCGCATCGCGCGACAGCAGTTTCACCAGGTTGCCGGGGCGCTAGAGATGGTCGGTCAACCGGCAGCGGCGCAGATGGTGCGTGGCATGGAGCGGGCCGTGCACCGCTTCATCGCCAGTCCAGAGCAGTGTTCGCCCGCCGTGGCCGCGACGCTCGAGCAAGCTGGTTTCGCCCTGGTCGAATTTGTCGATGGCCAGTTGAGCGACCGGCCGCGGCCGGCACTCGGCCTGTTCCCGCAGTACAAGCAGGTGCAGGAGCTCGCGGGTGCCGATCGCATTCACCCTGCCGACCTGTGGGCCGGAACGTGGCGCTGGCTTGATCCGAAAGCCCCGTCGCCGGTGCAGGCACATGGCTACGACCAACCGGTGCGCACCCGCTTCGATCGCAGCATCCTCAAGATCATGCGGCACGCGGATGCCAATGCCGCTGCCGAACTGGCCACCATCAGCCTGGGGCTGGCCGGCGGCGTCGATTCTCGCGAACCCGCCATTTTCTGGAAGTTGGCAGCCGGTTTCTTCGAGGCCGGGGCCCAGGGACTGGTGCCGATCGATCTGTATTTCAAGACGGCGGCTTCGCGGACGTTGCTGCAGTACACGACTCTTTCCCGGGGCGATCCGCTGGTGTCGGATCGGCTGGCGCTGGATTTGCTGTTTTTCTGTGCGCAGGCCCGCCCGGATTCGGCGCGCGCGGCGCCTGCGCTCGCCGCGGTGCGCGCGACGTGGGGGCTGGAGCAGCACGTTCCCGTGGCCTACCTTGAGCCGATGTACGGGCTCTACGACCCGGCCGTGCTCGCGCAGGCGCGCCGACGCATCGAGGCCATCAAGGAGAACTGGTCGGCCCTCGCTGGCGGTGACCTGGCGCGGCTCAAGCCTTGTGCAGACCAGTTTGCCCTGGTGATCGAATCGCTCGAACGTCTGCACGACCACAGTGGCCCGCTGGCCGCGGCGCTCGGGAAGGTGTCGAAGCAGACCCTGCAGTCCGGCCGGGCGCCCTCGCCCGAGCTCGCGATCGAGACGGCCACGGCCGTGCTTTTCCTTGAGGCGTCATTCGCCGAATACCGACCGCAAGACCCGACTTTCGCCGCTCGTGTCAAGCAGTTGGCCGGACGGCTCGATGCGGTGCGTGAAGGAGGGCGGGCGCCCGATCTCGAACCGTGGATGGAGGAGCTGTACCGCAGCGTCAGCGACAAGCAGACCATGGGCACCGTGGTCGGCGAACTGCGTGTGACACTGGGCGAGGTTGAGCAACACCTCGACCAGTTCTTTCGTGCACCGACGGACGCAACGCCACTGGGCGCCGTGCCGGGACTCATGGCGCAAATGCGGGGGGTCCTGTCGGTACTGGGCCTGGAGCAGGCCACACTGGCCGTCAGCCGCATGCGCGAGCGCGTCGATGGGTTCCGTGAACGGCTGTCACAGGGTGGCGAAGCGCCCACCAGCGACGAATTCGAAACACTGGGCAGCAGCCTCGGCGCGTTGGGTTTTCTCATCGATACGCTGAGTTATCAACCCCTGCTGGCACGCCAGCTGTTCTATTACGACGAAGAGCGCGAGGAATTCCGGTTTGTGACCGGTCGCGTCGGCGCCACCCGCCAGTTGGAGGCGGCGGACGCACTGGACATCGAGTTCGAGACCGAAGCCGCTGACGCGGGTGCGCCGTCGGTGGCAGCCAGTCTGCAGGCGGTTTCGGACGCCGGCGGCAGCGCGGTGAGTGAACTGGAGCAACTGGCCGAGCACGCTGCGCTCGATGAGCGACCGGCGCTGGCCGAGGCGGCCAGCCGCGCGGCCGAGGCGGCGCGCCAGAACGACGAGGAACAACTCAACAGCGCGCTGCAGGACCTGCAAGCCGCCGCTGCCGAAGTGGTGCCCACGCTGCTCCCATCCGCGGTCGTCGCTGCGATGCCGGAAGTGAGTTCGGAGTCCGAAGAGGACGATGAACTGCTTGGCATCTTTCTCGAAGAGGCGCGTGAGGTTCTGACGACGGCCGGGGGCGCGCTCGCCGTGCTGGCCGAGACCCCATCTGACATGGAAGCCCTGACCACGGTTCGGCGCGGTTTTCACACGCTCAAGGGCAGTTCGCGCATGGTGGGCCTGATGGAGTTCGGTTCGGCGGCCTGGTCGCTCGAACAGCTCCTGAACGCCTGGCTGGCCGAGCAAAAGCCCGCCGACTCGAACCTGTGCGGCGTTGCCGCCGAGGCGCTGGGCGCCTTTGGGCATTGGGTCGACGACATCTCGCGCCGCGATGCCGATGATTGGAAGGCCGAACCGTTCGAACGCCTGGCCGATGCGCTGCGCTTGCACGGCGAGCGGCTGCTGACGGCGCTGCAACCCGGCACCACCGAGTCGCTTGCCGCCGCGCCCGCCACGGATGCTTCAGCGTGGGTGCCGGCTGCGGAGCCGTTGCTGGACCTGTCGCTGGACCAGCCGGCGGAGCTGGAGCCCAGTGCGTTCGCCCCGGTCGCGCCAGCGCCAGGGTCGTCGCCCGACCTGCAACTGCCGCAAACGCTTGAACTCGAACCGGTTGCGCCGTTCGAGGTGGAGGCGGTGGAACTCGGTGACGACTTCGTCGACTTGATGGAAATCGAGCTCGAGACCGACGC
>CAZGOL010000119.1:3413-7877 GCA_964527755.1 uncultured Ottowia sp. | reverse complement strand
CCCGCAGTTCATCAGCGACCTGGTGAGCTGGGGCGCCATCGGCGCGCGCACCACCGAAAGTCCCAGCCACCGGCAACTGGCCAGCGGCCTGAGCTGCCCGGTGGGCTTCAAGAACGGCACCGACGGTGGCGTCAAGGTGGCGGTCGACGCCATCGTGGCCGCTCAGGCGCCGCACGCTTTCCTGGGCCTGACCAAGATGGGGCAGGCCGCCGTGTTCGAGACGCGCGGCAACCTGGACTGCCACGTCATCCTGCGCGGCGGCAAGACGCCCAACTACGCGCCCACCGACGTGGCGGCCGCCTGCGCGCTGCTGAAGGCCGCGGGGCTGCGCGAACAGGTGATGATCGACTGCTCGCACGCCAATTCGAGCAAGCAGCACGCACGGCAGGTGGTCGTGGCGCGCGAGGTGGCGGCGCAGGTGGCTGCCGGCGAGGCGCGCATCACCGGCGTGATGATCGAGAGCCATCTCGAAGAAGGCCGTCAGGACATCGTGCCCGGCCAGCCGCTCAGGCCCGGCGTGTCGGTGACCGACGCCTGCATCAGCTTCGCGCAGACGGTGCCGGTGCTGGACGCTCTGGCCGACGCGGTGCGCGCGCGGCGCGCAGCCCAGCCGCAGGCGGCGCGGCCCGCGGCCCTGTACGCCGCCTGAAGGGGCTGCGCCAGTCAGCGCAGCGGCACGAAGCGGGATTCGCCGTGCCGGGTCACGCGCACGGCGGCGCCATGGCGCTGCACGCGCTGCATCACCCCATCGACCGGGATCACCATCACGCCGCCCTCGCCCAGCTGCTCGACGAGCGCCTGCGGCAGTTCGCGCGCCTGGGCCGACACCAGAATGCGGTCGAACGGCGCCAGCGCCGGCGCACCCGGCACGCCGGGCTCGGCGGGGACGATGCGCGCCCACGGTTGATGGGTGGCGGCGAGGTTGGCGGCGCCCCAGCGCACCAGCTCGGGCTCCAGTTCGACCCCATGCACCTCGCCCGCCGGGCCCACCAGATGCGCCAGCAGCGCGGTGCTCCAGCCCGAGCCGGCGCCGACGTCGAGCACCCGCTGGCCAGGTGCCAGATCGAGCAGCCGCAGCATGGCGGCGACGGTGCGCGGCTGCGAGTTGGTCTGGCCGCAGCCGATGGGAAGCGGGCCGTCGTGCTCGGCATGCGGTCGCTGTTCGGCGGGCAGGAAGTTGGCACGCGGTTGCGCCGCGAAGGCGGCGGCCACGGCGTCCGGGGCGGTGGCGGGGCTCACGGCGGATGGCCCCTCGCGCGGCTGGCTCAGCGCCGGCGCGGCGCGTGCGGGCCGGGCGGCGGACCGCGCCGCTCGAGGTGCCGGAAGCTGATGCGCCCCTTCGTCAGATCGTAGGGCGAGAGTTCGAGCGTCACCCGGTCGCCGGCCAGGATGCGGATGTGGTTCTTGCGCATCTTGCCGGCCGAGTACGCCACCAGTTCGTGGCCGTTGTCCAGCGTCACGCGAAAGCGCGTGTCGGGCAGAACCTCGTTCACCACACCTTGCATCTCGATCAATTCTTCCTTGGCCATGTGTCAACTCCTTCGGTCAGGGCACGCACATCGGCGTGCGCCGGTCGGCACCGGCTGGATGGGGTGGCGGACGCGGCTGCCTGACCAGTCGCCGCCGGCACGCCCTGCGCGTGCCGTTGGCCCGACGCTCGCGGTGACGTGTGCAGACTCGCAAAGCGGCCGGGTGGGCCGCGCGACGGGCCGGCGCCAACGCGTCGGGATCAAACGGCGATTTTAGGTGTTTGCGGGCACTCGTGCCGAAAATTCGTGCGGCGGCTCAGGCCGGGTCCGACCCGAGCGGGGTGGTGCGCATCGGCAGCGCCCCCGGGCGCGAGGCACTGGGCAGCCGCTCGATCGAGGCCGCCGCGCCGTGCTGGGTTCGGGCTTTGCCCCCATCGAGCGTGTCCACGGCCAGGACGGGCAGGTTCCAGGCGAGGGCGGTGGTCATCAGGAGGGCGGCAGCGACGTTGTGGTGGATGCACCGGGTCATGGAACGAGGCCTCTGCAGAGATGGAACACACGCCCAGTCTGCACGCTTTGCCGCTTACATGATCGTCTGAATCGTTGATGATGTAACGATGTGAATGCCAACTCACATGTGTTTTTTTTAGTCCGATCGGCGACGGGGTGGCCTAACGGCCGCGTGCCGGCGCCCGAGGTGGTGTCGCCGGCGCGCCGCTGGGCTTTTCGTCGAGCACCTTGGCGGCCCCTTGCTGGCGGGTGGGCGTGGTGCCGGTGTCAGCCTTGGGCAGCGCCGGGCACCCGGCTCGCTCGCTCTGGCTGCGCAGCGCGGTCAGGTGCGTGGAGATCTGGTCGAGCACGGGTGGCGGCAGCGGCTGCCGGAACTCGAAGGCCAGCCGCTCGACCTCGGCTGCCAGATAGTGGCAGGCACCATCGTGCAGACTCGCGTTGTCGGCGTCGGCGGTCAACCGGGCTCCACCCACGGGCACGGAGCCGCCGACGGCGGGCGCGAACATCGAGCCCGCTGGTCCCCCATCAACCGCCGAGCCCGTGGGACAGGGCTGGTTGGTGAACAGGACGACGCCATCCTGCACGCAGCGATTGACCGCCTGGCCCGTGACGGCCGGTGGCGGCGCATCGGGCGTGGCGGCGGTCGGCGCTGGAGCCGTCACCACCGCCGGTGCGCTGGCTGCCGGCGCGTAAGCCGCGGCGCCCTCGGCCAGCGCGCGCCGGTGCGCCACGTCGCCGGCCAACCACTGATAGGCCTTCCACGCGCCCACGACCAGCACCACCAGCGCCACCAGGGTGACCATCCAGCCCAGCACGCTGGTGCCGGCGGCGGGTTCAGGCGGCAGCAACGGGCGTTCGGGGGCTTCGGATTGATCCTCGCTCATGGCCTGTCCGGGGAAGGCGGGTCAGGGGGCGATCATACGGGTCAGGCCGACCGATGGCGGCGCTCAGATTGGCGAGGAGGCCACCGTTTCGGGCTTGGTCGATTTCTCGGGCAACTCGATCTTCACCTCGAGCACCTCCAGGTTGTCCTGGCGCTCGAGATTGACCTTGATGTCCTTCGGATCGATCTTGATGTACTTGCCGATCACCGCGATCAGGTCGCGCTGCAGATCGGGCAGGTAGTCGGGGTCGGCGCTGCCCAGTCCGGCACGCTCGTGTGCCAGGATGATCTGCAGGCGCTCCTTGGCGACGCTGGCGGTCTTCTTCTTCTCGCCGAGGAAAAATGAGAGGAAGGACATGGTTTCAGCGACCTCCGAACAGACGCTTGAAAAAGCCCGGCTTTTCGGCCTCGACGTAGCGCATCGGCACCTCGGCGCCCAGGAAGCGCTCGATCACGTCCAGGTAGGCGCCGGCCACGTCGCTGCCCTTCAGGTGCACCGCGGGCAGGCCCTGGTTGGAGGCCTGCAGCACGTCCTCGCTCTCGGGCACGACGCCGATCAGCTTGACGCGCAGGATTTCCTGGATGTCCTCCAGACTCAGCATCTGGCCGTCGGCCACCCGGTTCGGGTTGTAGCGCGTGATCAGCAGGTGCTCCTTGACGGGATCCTTGCCGTCGATGGCGCGCTGCGTCTTGCTGGCCAGCATGCCCAGGATGCGGTCGGAGTCGCGCACGCTGGAGACCTCGGGGTTGGTCACGATCAGCGCCTCGTCGGCGTAATGCATGGCCAGCAGCGCGCCGGTTTCTATCCCGGCCGGCGAGTCGCACACGATGTACTCGAAGTCCATGGCGGCCAGGTCCTTGAGCACCTTCTCGACGCCCTCCCTGGTCAACGCTTCCTTGTCGCGCGTCTGGCTGGCGGCCAGCACGAACAGGTTGTCGCACTGCTTGTCCTTGATCAGCGCCTGGTTGAGGTTGGCCTCGCCCTGGATCACGTTAATCAGGTCGTACACCACGCGCCGCTCGCAGCCCATGATGAGGTCGAGGTTGCGCAGACCGACGTCAAAGTCGATCACCGCCGTCTTGTGGCCCTTGAGCGCCAGTCCCGACGCGAACGCGGCGCTGGTGGTGGTCTTGCCCACACCCCCCTTGCCGGAAGTCACCACAACGATTCTTGCCATGTCGATGTCACCTCGATTGAAAAGGACTGAGCGCCGTTCGCACGTTCTCAGCCGGCGATGGGCTCGAAGATCAGCTTGTCGCCCGCCTCGGTGCTGGCCAGGCGCACGCTGGCCGCGTGGCCCCAGACCTCGGGCGGCAACGGTTCTTCGCTGGTGCGGTAGACGCCCGCGATCGACACCAGATCGGGCCGCATCTCGCGCGCGAAGATGCGCGCCTCGCCCCAGCCGCGCGCACCAGCCAGCGCGCGCCCGCGCAGCGGCGCGTAGACGTGGATGTGGCCATCGGCCACCACCTCGGCGCCCGGGTTGACCATGGCCAGCAGTACCAGGTCGCGTCCGCGCGCATAAACCTGCTGGCCCGAACGCAGCGGCCGCTCGATCACCAGGGCTCCGGGCGGGGGCGGTTCCACCAGGGTCGGTCCGG
>CAZGOL010000119.1:0-3313 GCA_964527755.1 uncultured Ottowia sp. | reverse complement strand
AGCAGGCCCAGGGCGCTGGCTGCGGCGCGCTGCCCGGCGCTGCCGCCGCGCACCGCCAGCAGGCGCAAGCGCCGCTCGTGCAGCAGCTCGCCGATGCGCTGCAGGTCGATCTCGCAGGCGCTCTCGAGCTCGGGCAACGCAGACAGGTCGAGCACGATGCCGTCGTCCTCGAAAAAGTCGGGCATGCCGCCGTAGTGCGTCTCGAGTTCCTCGGCCAGCCGGTCGAGGGCGACCGACTTCAGCCGCAGCGCCAGCAGCGGCAGGCTGGCGCTCTTGATCTCGAAGGTGTTGGGGCTGCGACCGGCGACGGCAACGGACATGGGAGGCTGATGCAATGCCCCCGAGGCGGGAGCAGGAAAGCCGGCCGATCTTAACAGCGGGGCACAGGCTGGCGGGGGTTGCAGGCGTGGCCGAGCGCGCTGAACTTGTTCCCGCTTGTTTCCCCATTCTTCTGATTGAAGATAGTCGTAGTAGTAGGGGTCCTGCGCTTTTGTGGACAGCCACCAATTTTCCGTGGGCGACAGGTGCTTGCATGATGCCGGCGGCTGTGGGCAAGCGGGCTGGGCGGGTGCTGGCAGTATTGGACAACTGTCATCGATCGCCGCGAGCTGTGGACAAGCAGACGCTTGTGCCAGCGCGATCCACAGACTTGTCCAGTGCCCGGTGGCGTCATTTTTCGAGGATCCACTGGATCACGCCCTTGGCCATGAAGCCGACCATGCCGAAGGCCAGTGCCAGGAACAGCACGAACGTGCCGAATTTGCCGGCCTTCGACTCCCAAGCGAGCTGGGCGACGATGAACAGCATGTACAGGATGAAGGCGCTGACGCCGAAGGTCAGGCCGAACCAGGCGATCTGTTCTTCGTTGAAGGCGAACATCACGCCGCTCCTTCGGGCGGCTGCCGCTCGGGCAGGTTGGTGGCGTCCACCAGCGCGCGATAGGCGTGCCAGCTGGAGTGGCCGAGCCAGGGCAGCGTGATGATGAGGCCGGCCAGCAAGGTGGCCATGCCCAGCAGGGTGAGCCCCATGATCAGCGCGGCCCACAAGGCCATGGGCACGGGGTTGGCCAGCACCGATTGCCAGCTGGTCAGCACCGCCTGCAGCACGTCGGCGCGCCGGTCCAGCAATAGCGGCATGGCCACCACGCTGGAGGCGAACAGCGGCGCGGCCATCAGGGCGCCCAGGATCAGCCACAGTTCGAACGCATGGCCGCCGGGCGCCAGCACGACGTGGCGCACGAAATCCATGGGGGCGGACACCGGCTGGGCAGAAAGCAGGGTGATCAGTGCTGCCGAGGTCAGCACCCAGCCGGTGCCCGCCAGGGACAGCAGCGCGCCGAAGCGCACCAGGCTCCAGTAGCCACCGTGCGCGGCAAAGCGCGAGTGCTGCCAGCGCGTCCAGGTCTGCACGATGGTGTGCAGGCCCACGGGCTCGCCGCGCTCCAGCGCGCGCGACAGCGCGTACAGGCTGGTGGCCAGCACCGGCGCCACCACCAGAAAGCCCGAGAACGCGCCCATCAGCAGCCAGAAATGATCGCCCGCTGCCAGCACCAGCACGGCGCCGAAAAATGCCAGCGCCAGCCCATGCAGCAGGCCCCAGGGGCTACCGCGCCACAGATCGCGCCAGCCGAGCGCCAGCCAGGTGAACGGTGCGCCCGGTGGCACGCTGCGGATGGCCGGCAGCGGGGTGGTGCCGCGCGCGGGGCGCGGTGGCAGCGGTGGCAAGGGCGCGATCGGGAGTCTGGACGGGGGCATGGCTTGGACGGCGGTGGCGCTGGTCGCGGGGGGCGACCGCAATGGCGGGGTGGTCGTCGGAGCGGGGCGCCAGGGGCGCCTGCTTGACGCATTGTCGCCTGCACGGGGCAGACAAAAAAACCCGCCGGCCGGGCGAACCGGCGGGCGGGCGATCTCGGGCGTGCGCCGACTTCAGCCGCGGTGCATGCCGTGGCGGCCGCCCCGGTGTCCGCCATGATCTTTGCCCTCACCCTGGCCGAAGTGCATCGACTGCTGGTCATACACCTTCTGCTGGTCGGGGTTGAGCTGCGCGTAGAACGCCTTGACGGCGTCCAGGCGCTGGGTCATGCGCTGCTGGCGCTCGGTCTGCAACGTCTGCATGCGCTCGATGCGCTGCGGTGTGGTGAGGCCGGCCATTTCGCCGCGATTCATGCGTGGGCCCTGGGCGCGTGGCTGCATGGCGGCGGCGTAGGTGCTCCAGGCGCCCTCTTGCGCGGGCGTGAGCTTGAGGTCGGCCTTGAGCTGGCTCATGCGCTTGGCGTGGCGCTCGCTCATGCGTTCGGCCCGGCGCTGTTGGCGCTGATCGGCGCCGGGCTGCGCGGCCGCACTGGTCGCTGCGGGGCCGGCGGCGGCCGGGGGGGTGGATTGCGCCACGGCGAGCGTGCCGGCGGCGGCCAGCAGCGAGGCAAGCAAGAGGTGTTTGGGATGGATCGTCATGGAGTCAGTCCTTTCAGGGGGTCGGTTGGTTTCGGGTTTGGGCCGACACGTCGGAATCGAACCTCGGCTTGAGGAGCAGTCTCGCAGCGCCATGTATCGCCCCCATCGCTGGCGGGTGTCGCTCTGTAAAGTTGCGAAAACAAAGAGGACTCGGCGCGCCGTGCGCCGAAGGTCAGTCGGCGCCGGCCAGGTCGTCCAGGATCGGGCAGTCCGGGCGCGCGTCGCCATGGCAGTGCGCCAGCAGGTCCTGCAGCGTGCGGCGCATGGCCTGCATGGCGCGGATCCGCTGTTCGAGATCGAGCAGGTGCGCCTGCGCGATCTTCTTGACGCTGGCGGACGCACGTGCGCGGTCGTGCCACAGGCTGACCAGTTCGCCAATTTCGGCCATCGAAAAGCCCAGGTCGCGCGCACGCTTGATGAAGCGCAGCGTGTGCACATCGGCCGCGTGGTACTGGCGGTAGCCGGCATCGGTGCGCGCCACCGTGCCCAGCAGGCCCAGCGACTCGTAGTGCCGCACCATCTTGGCCGACACGCCCGACGCGCGCGCGGCCTGGCCGATGTTCAGTGGGCCGGTATCGGGCGCGTTGGTCATGCGGCGACGTCGTAGCCTTCTTCGCGGATCGCCTGAGCCAGGGCCTCGCGCGACTGCTGGCTGCCGGTGACGTCGACCCGGTTGTGGCTGCGGTCGATCTGCACCTGGGCGGCGGGATCCAGCCGCGCCAGCGCGCGGCGGATCGAGGCCTCGCAGTGGCCGCAGGTCATGCCGGTGACGGTGAAGGTTTGGTCCATGATGAGAGCTCCGGGTTGGCTGAAAGCGGCATCATGAAGCTTGACATCATGGGAATGTCAAGGCCCGGTCGGTG
>CAZGOL010000118.1:3015-7933 GCA_964527755.1 uncultured Ottowia sp. | reverse complement strand
TCGGTCACGTCGCGCGCCATCGCGGCCGAGCCCAGCACCCGCCCATCCTCGGCCGTGACCACGCTGAAGGTCATGTCCACGTAGAGCTTGTGGCCGCTCTTGTGCGTGGCGCGCGTGGTGCGCACCTCGGCACCGTGGCGCGTGGCGCCGCGCTCCATCGCCTGCTCGAAGGCGTGCCAATGCGCCGAGCGCAGGTGCTCCGGAATGATCAGGTCCACGCTGTGGCCCAGCGCCTCGCCGGCGGGAAAACCGAACAACGCTTCGCAGCGCGCGTTCCACACGCGGATCACGCCCTTGGTATCGATGAAGATCAGCGCATCGGCCACGTCGGCGACGATGCGCGCCCAGGGAACGTCGGGGGTTTCAGCGGTGTTCATGTGGTGCGATCTCCTGCGGTCGCGGACGTGGCCGGCTGCGTGCTCCATGATATTGAAAGACGGCGCGGCGACACGGCTCGAGGGTCATGCGCCGGCGTGCCGGCCAGATGCCTGCCGCGTGCATGGTGACCGAACCCCATGGACAATCGAGGTTCCCTGCCTTTGCGCCGCCTCGCCATGACCTCGACCACCGCCCGCATGCCCACGCTGTACATCCCGCACGGTGCGGGACCCTGCTTTTTCATGGACTGGGATCCACCCCACGCGTGGGATCGCACGGCTGCGTACTTGCGCAGCATCCCCGCAAGCCTGCCGGCGCGGCCGCGCGCCATCGTGCTGGTCACCGCGCACTGGCTGACGTCCCAGCCCAGCCTGGGGAGCGCGGCGCAACCCGGCCTGCTCTTCGACTACGGCGGCTTTCCGCCGCACACCTACGAACTGACCTACCCAGCCCCCGGTGCGCCGGTGCTGGCGGCGCACACAGCGACGCTGCTGCAGCAGGCCGGCTTCGCGCCCGTGCTCGACGCCCGGCGCGGCTACGACCACGGGACCTTCATTCCTCTGAAGGTCGCGTTCCCGCAGGCCGACGTGCCGGTGCTGCAGATGTCGCTGCTGCAAAGCCCGGACGCCGGCGATCACCTGCGCCTGGGCCGAGCGCTGGCGCCGCTGCGCGATGAGGGCGTGCTGATCATCGGCAGCGGCATGAGCTGGCACAACCAGCGCGGCTACGGCGATCCGCGCTCGACCCCGGTGGCGGCGGAGTTCGATCGCTGGCTGACGGAAACCGTCGCCCTGCCCGAGGCCGAACGCACCGCGCGGCTGACCGATTGGGCGCACGCGAGCGCCCCCGCCGGTCGCCTGTCGCACCCGGCCGGGCGCGACGAACACCTGCTGCCGCTGCACGTGGTGGCGGGCGCGGCGGGCTCGGGCGCGGGCCGGCGCGACTTCAGCGACGAGGTGATGAACGTCGCGATTTCCGCATTTCGCTTCGACTGACGCGCAGCGCGCGGCTCAACGCCGAAACCGCGCAAACGCCTGGAACTCCCAGCTGCGCATCGCCAGCACCAGGGTGTAGCCTTCCAGCGCGCTGCGATCGAGCTTCTGGTCGGCCTGGTGCTGGTGTGCGAAGTCCTGTGCCACACGCTGCAGACGCTCGACGAAGGTGGGCGCCAGCGCGCGGCTGACGCTGCCATGCACCAGCATCAGGCCTTCGCCGTGGCCATCGAAGCCACCACCGAAATAGTCCAGCACCACGTGTTCGCGAAAGTACTGCATCACCGGTCCGTGCGCGCGCCATCGAAAGGTCTTGGCGAGTTTCAGGCGGTAGCGGTTGCCGGGCTTGAGCTCGATGATGCCGATGCGATCGAGCTGCGCCAGGTACTTGATCACCTCGGCCTCGGTCAGGCGATAGGCGGCGCTCATCTGCTCGGCCGTCCACTGGCTCATCACGTTGATGGCCACCAGCAGCAGCTTTTCGTCGCGCACGACGGCCGTTTCCTGCTCCAGCGTCAGCTCGGCCAGCAGCGGCTCGGCATCGACCACGCGCGCGGCCAGCTCGGCGAAGTCGAGCTTGAGCGCACGGCAGATGGCGTCGATGCGCGACAGCGGCATGTCGCCCCTGGCCAGCATGCGCTTGACGCTGGACTCGGCCAGGCCCAACTCGCGCGCCAGATCGGCGTAGGTCATGTCGGCCGCCTTGAGGGCACTCTTGATCTGTCGGACGAGGTCGACGGTGGTACTCATGGACGGGATTAAAGCATCATATAGAGATACTTCAAAGCCATATTTGCGGTACAAGGATTGAATATTTGCCCACCGAATCGCGTCGGCGCGCACAGTCGGGCGCATCGACCACTCCGCCCCGCAAAGCCTGCCATGCGCACACCCTCCAGCCCCGCCGCCGACTCGGCGCCACCCGTCGAAGCCACGCCGCATCAAACGCCACGGCGAGGGTTCTGGCTTGCACAATCGAGCCTCCAGGCCCCACAGCAGCACCGCACGGCAGAACGACTCGTCCCGATGAACCGCACCGGATCCACCAGCGCCACCGGCACACAGGCGCACGAGTCCGCCCTCGTCGGGGCGCTGGCACCCAACCAGTTCGCCCTGCTGCGCCAGCGTCGCTTTGCACCCTTCTTCTGGGTTCAGTTTGCCGGAGCCGCCAACGACAACCTGTTCAAGTTCGCCTTCACGGTCATGGTGACCTACCAACTGTCGGTCGGCTGGCTGCAGCCGGCCATGGCCGGACTGGTGATCGGGGCGCTGTTCATCCTGCCGTTTCTACTGTTTTCGGCGACCAGCGGCCAGTTGGCCGACAAGTTCGAGAAGACCACCCTGATCCGCCTGGTGAAGGATCTGGAGATCGCCATCATGGCGCTGGCGGCCTGGGGCTTCTTTGCTGCCAACGTGCCGGTGCTGCTGACCTGCGTGTTCCTGATGGGCCTGCACTCGACGCTGTTCGGGCCGGTCAAGTACGCCTATCTGCCGCAGGTGCTGGACGAGCGCGAGCTCACGGGCGGCAACGGCATGATCGAGATGGGCACCTTCGTCGCCATCTTGCTGGGCAACGTGGCCGGCGGGCTGTTGGTGGCGCTGCCGCAGATCGGCCACACCACGGTGGCCGTGGCCTGCCTGACCTTGGCCATCGCCGGTCGTGCCGTGGCGCAGGCGGTGCCGCGCGTGCCGGCAACCGACCCGCACTTGGCCATCAACTGGAATCCGGTGAGCGAGACCTGGCGCAACCTGAAGCTGGCGCACGAGCAGATCGCCGTGTTCCGCTCGCTGCTGGGCATCTCGTGGATGTGGTTCTTCGGAGCCATCTTCCTGGCCAATTTCCCGGCGTTTGCCAAGGAGGTGCTGCACGGCAACGAGCAGGTCGCCTCGCTGCTGCTGGTGGTGTTCTCGGTGGGCGTCGGCGTCGGCTCGCTGCTGTGCGAGCGCCTGTCGCACCGGCACGTGGAGATCGGCCTGGTTCCGGTGGGCGCCATCGGCATGACGGTATTCGCGATCGACCTGTACTTTGCCTCGCGCGCGCTGCCGGCCGCCGCCGAGATGGGGGTGGGCAGCTTCCTTGCGCAGCATGCGCACTGGCGCGTGCTGGCCGACCTGCTGTTGCTGAGCCTGTCGGCCGGCCTGTACAGCGTGCCGATGTACGCGCTGATCCAGTTGCGCAGCGCGCCCACGCACCGCGCTCGCATCATCGCCGCCAACAACATCCTCAACGCGCTGTTCATGATCGCCAGCAGCGTCATCGCGGGCCTGCTGCTGCAGGCCGGCCTGAGCATTCCGCAGGTGTTCCTGGTGGTGGGCGTGGCCAACGCGCTGGTGAGCTTCCACATCTTCATGCTGGTGCCCGAATACCTGCTGCGCTTCATCGCGTGGGTGGTCTCTCGGCTGGCGTACCGCTTTCGCGTGCGCGGCGACATCCACATCCCGACCGAGGGCGCCGCGGTGCTGGTGAGCAACCACGTGAGCTTCATCGACGCGGTGCTGCTGATGGCGGCCAGCCCGCGCCCGATCCGCTTCCTGATGGATCACCGCATCTTCCAGGTTCCGGTGCTGGGCTGGGTGTTCCGGCTCGCCAAGTGCATCCCGATCGCGCCGCAAAAGGAAGACCCCGAGGCCTATCGGCGCGCGTTCGAGGCCGCCGCCCAGGTGCTGCGCGAGGGCGATCTGCTGGGCGTTTTCCCCGAAGGCGGCCTGACGCGCGACGGCCAGCTGCAGCCCTTCAAAGGCGGGGTGATGAAAGTCCTGCAACAGGCCCGCGCCGACGGCCTTTCGGTGCCCACCGTGCCGATGGCGCTCACGGGCCTGTGGGGCTCGTATTTCAGCCGCATCGAAAAAGACGGCGCCATGGTGCGGCCGTTTCGGCGCGGCGCGTTCAGCCGCGTGGGGCTGAACGTGGGCGCGCCGTTGGCGATGGACGTCGTCACGCCTGAAGCGCTGCAGGCGCGCGTGGGTGATTTGCTGAACGGTTGATCGACCGGCGCTGAACAGCCCGGCGGGATGATCCCCGCCGGGCTTTTTTGTTGGTGCGCGGGGCTCGGTCGGCATCCGAAAACGTATCGAATTTTCATACTCCAAAGTCAATGATCAGCTACCAGGATGACTATTTGCCGCCAAAAATACCGGGGCTGCCCACACTCGCGTCCATGTTCAATCCCCGGAGATCAAACGCCATGCAAACCCCCGTTCGTCGTGATTCCAAGCCCTGGCAGTTGCAGGTGTGGGTGTCTTTCGGCATCGCCGTCACCTTGTGCGCTACCGGCCTGGCCTGGCTGCCCGGGCAGGAGCTGGACCGCGCCTTCATGTTCATGGGCTATCTGTTTTGCCTGACCAGCGCCCTCGTGCTGTCCAAGTTCGTGCGCGACGGCGAAACGGCCAGGAGCCGGGCCCGCGCCGCCGACACGCCCATGTTCCGCTGGGTCGTGTGGGGCGGCTTTGCCCTGGCCATGGCGCTCACCGCGTGGGGCCTGGTGCGCATGAGCATCAACGAGACCTACAAGGTGTTCCTGGGTGTGAGCTGGCTGTACCTGATCACC
>CAZGOL010000118.1:0-2915 GCA_964527755.1 uncultured Ottowia sp. | reverse complement strand
CTGCTGCTGCTTTCGGCCCCGGCGCGGGCGCAAAGCGAGGCCTCGGCGGCGCTGTCGATGCTGCCGCTGGCCTCGGTGGTGGCCACAGCATCCGTGGCCGGCGCTGCCGCCAGCACGGTGGTTGCCGTGCCGGTGGCGTTGCTCGCCAGCGGCGCGGTGCTGACGGTGCGCGCCGTCGAGGCCTCGGCACGCGGCACCGTCTATGTGCTGGAGCGCGCCAGCGATGGCGCCGCCGCCAGCATCGAATTCGCAGCCGGGGCCTCCACCCTGGCAGTGGGCGCGTCGGTCGTGACCACCGTGATCGCCTCGGGCGTGATCCTGTCGGCGGCGGGCGAGGCGATCGCCCTCATCCCCAACGCCATTGGGCGCGCGCTGCTGTTCAACGAAAAAATCGGCTGAAGGAGAAACGCATGAAACCCCGTTTGACCCTGATCGTGGCCGTCGCCTGGCTGTGCCTGGGTGCGGCGGCCCAAGCCGGCCAAAGCTGCGAGACCCGCCCACTCACGCCCGTGCGCATCGAACGCGCCCTGGCGCTGGCGCAGCGCACGGCCGACGCGCTGGAGGCGGCCCACGCCCGGGACGGCACGCGCGTGGTGCTGCTGGCGCGCGCCGGGCAAGACCTGACGCGCTACGGCCAGCACTATTCGCACGTCGGCTGGGCCTATCGCAACGCCGAAGGCCAGTGGCGCGTGGTGCACAAGCTCAACGAATGCGGCAGCGACCGCTCGGTGCTGATGCGCCAGGGCCTGGGCGACTTCGTGCTCGATGATCTGTGGCGCGAGAAAGTGGCCTGGGAGGCGCTGCCGCCCGCGCTGGGCGCGCCGCTTTGGACGCTGCTTCAGGACAACCGCCGCGTGCGCACCCTGCACCAGCCGCGCTACAGCATGGTCAGCTACGCCTGGGGCACGCGCTACCAGCAGTCCAACCAGTGGGCCATCGAGACGCTGGCGCTGGCGGCAGAGCCGGGCGTCGTGCGGCGCGAACAGGCGCAGGCCTGGCTGCGCCTGAAGGACTACCGCCCCGCCGTGCTGCGCATCGACGCGCTCACGCGTCTGGGCGGGCGCATCACGCGCGCCAACGTGTCCTTTGACGACCACCCCACCGCCCAGCGCTTCGCCGACAAAATCGAAACGGTGACGGCCGACTCGGTGCTGCAGTGGCTGCCTCGCGCGCTGGGCGCCAGCCCGGCCCGGCACTTGGCCTTGTAAGCTTCACGATATTCGGAGGAGGAATCCATGAGCAAGGCACTGCGCTTGTCGGAGAAATGGTTCAACCGCGGCCTGTGGCTGGTGGCCCTGGTCTTCGCGAGTTTTCTGATCGGGCTGGGCAGCGCCGTGGTGGGCGATCTGCCCCGCGTCGAATCGGTCACCACGATCGAGGACTTCATGGACCGCAGCGCGGTCGAAGCCGCGCGCCGCACCATCAAGGACTCGAAGCAGCAGGTGCAGGGCGCGCAGGACGCGCTGGCCCAGGCACGCCTGAAGCTGGGCGTGGCGCAGGCCGACGTGGGCAACGCGCGCAAGAGTTTCCAGAACTGGGTCGCCACGCGCAGCGCCACCGAGCGCAGCGAACAGGACCCGGAGGTGATCGCGCGCACGAAGGCGCTGGATGGACTGCAGGCGCACGAGCGCGCGGCGCACGCCGAGGTTGAGCGGCAGCAGCAGGTTCTGCTGGACGCCCAGCAGGCCAGCGCCGGGGCACAACGCCAGCTGCAGCAGATGCAGGACGGCGCGCGCGAAGAATATCAACGGGCCCGGCGCGCGCAGGAGCTGCGCGTGTTCGGCTATCGGCTGGCGCTGACACTGCCGCTGCTGCTCATCGCCGGCTGGCTGTTCGCCCGCAAGCGCAAGAGCCCCTGGTGGCCCTTCGTGTGGGGCTTCATCCTGTTTGCACTGTTCGCCTTTTTTGTCGAGCTGGTGCCCTATCTGCCCAGCTACGGCGGCTATGTACGCTACACCGTCGGCATCGTCCTCACGGTGCTGGTGGGGCGCTGGGCAATCGTCGCCTTGCAGCGCTACCTGGCGCGGCAAAAACTGGCCGAGGCGCAGCCCGAGCGGGAGCGCCGGCGCGAGTTGTCCTACGACACGGCGCTGGCGCGCCTGGCCAAGGGCGTGTGTCCGGGCTGCGAGCGCCAGGTCGACCTGAAGGACGGCACGACCGATTTTTGCCCGCACTGCGGGATCGGCCTGTTCGACTCGTGTGGCCACTGCCATGCACGCAAGAACGCGTTTGCGCGCTATTGCCACGCCTGCGGGACGGCGGCGACCACCGAGCCGGCCACACCGTAACTATAAAATCGATAGCTGTCCTGGCTTGATGGAAAAGCGATCAGAGCCAGTTTCGCATTTCAGCGGAGCATGCCCGCCAGGCGCTGCGCGATCAGCCCATGCGCCTCGGCCATGATGCGGTCCACCAGCGCCTTCACGGTCGGCACGTCGCGGATCAGGCCGGCCACCATGCCGCAACTGAAGGCGCCCGCGTCCATCTCGCCCTTCTGCATGATGCGCGGATAAACGCCCGCCACCTCTTCGATGATGTCCTCGAAGCGGATCTTGTCGCCCAGCTCCTTTTCCTTGCGCAGCAGCTTTTCGACCGCGGCGTTGTTCAGCACGCGCTCGGTGTTGCGCAGCGGGCGCATCACCAGGCGCGTGTCCAGCTCGCTGGCGGCCACGATGGCCTGCTTGACGTTGTCGTGAATCGGCGCCTCCTGCGTGGCCATGAAGCGCGTGCCCATGTTCATGCCCTCGGCCCCCAGGGCCAGCGCCGCCACCAGACTGCGCCCGTCGGCCATGCCGCCGGAGGCGACGAAGGGGATCTTCAATTCTTCGGCCGCGCGCGGCAGCAGGATGAAGTTGGGCACGTCGTCCTCGCCCGGGTGGCCGCCGCACTCGAAGCCGTCCACGCTGACGGCGTCG
>CAZGOL010000117.1:0-8151 GCA_964527755.1 uncultured Ottowia sp. | reverse complement strand
TCGGCGGCCACGGCGTCGGCCTTGGCCTTGTCGCCACCGGCCATGCCCTCGATGACGGACGACCAGGTCCAGCCCGGGGAGACCGAGTTGACGCGGATCTTCTGCGGCGCCAGATCGAGCGCGGCGTTGCGCGTGAACTGCACCATGGCGGCCTTGCTGATGGGGTAGAGCCAGCGCCCGGTCTGCGCGGCAAAGGCCGAGATGGACGCGAAGTTGACCACCGCGCCGCCGCCGCGCGCCACCATGTGCGGCACGCAGGCCTGCAGCATCATGGCCGCGCCCACCACGTTGACGTTCCAGCTCTGGTTCCACTCGGCCCGGGTGGAGGCGGCTCCGTTGTCGACGTAGCTGGCGGCGCAGTTGACCAGCCAGTCGATGCCGCCGAAGGCCTTGACCGTTTCAGCCACGCAGGCGGCAATCGATGCGTCGTCGGACACATCGGTGGCGATGAAGCGGCTGCCGGCGTGGCGCTGGGCCACCTGCGGGCCCTTGGTGGCGTCGATGTCGGCAATCACCACCTTGCAGCCCTCGGCCACCAGCGCGGCGACCACGCCTTCGCCAATCATGGTGGCCCCGCCGGTCACGATGGCCACTTTGTCGTGCTTGCTCATAAGTCTCCTCTGGCTCGGCTTCGCGGGGGGCGAAGTCTGGAGGAGAAGTGTGCAAAATACTTTAGGTTTGAACTATCCGCAATGCGCGGCAGCGCTATCCGGATCGCGCAGTGTCGTGCTGCGGCGCAGCAACGCCGGTCGGCCTCAGTGGCGCCGCAGGGTGGCCGACGGCGCCTCGCCGAAACGGGCCTTGTAGTAGGCGGCGAAACGCCCGAGGTGGAAGAAACCGTAGTGGTAGGCGATCTCGCGCAGCGACACCGGGTCTTGCTGGTCGGCCAGCGCGCACAGGCGCTCGCGCACGCGCTGCAGGCGCACCTCCCGCAGGTATGCGTTGGGCGTGCTGGCGAGGTGGCGGCGAAAGCCCTCCTGCAGTGCACGCTCGCTCACGCAGGCTGCCCGCGCCACGTCGGCCACGGTGATCGCCAGCTCGGCCTGGGTCTGGATGAATTCCTGCGCACGCCGCACATGGCGCGGCAGCGCCGGTGCCGGCAGCGGGGCATCGCCGTGGCGGGGCTGCAGCGCAACCAGTCCGCGCAACAGCACGTCCTGCAAAGAGGCGGCGGCCGCCTCGTGGCGCAGCCACGCCGCGCCATGGGCGTCGATGTTGTGCGCCAAATCGAGCACCAGCCGGCACCAGCCTTGCGCCGGACCGTCGTGCTGCGCCAGCGCCAGCTCGAAGTCCAGCGGCGCGGGCACGCCCCGCGCGTCCGCTGCGCGCTGCTCGAGCACGCCGCGGGGAACGTGCAGCATGACCTGCGCGCACTCGCCCTGCCAGCGCATGGCGACCGGCTGGTGGGGCGACAGCACCACGGCGGTGCGCGCGTCCGAATCGGCGCGCTGGCGGCCATAGCGGATTTCGGCTGCGCCCGACAGCGGGATCTGCACCAGATAGAAGTCGTTCAGGCAGCCGGGGCTGATGTCCACGTCGGCGCCGTAGCACAGGTAGTTGAGCGACAGCGCCCCCAGGACGACGCGATGCATGCGGCAGTCGAGCTGCTGCGCCGCGCGCAGTTGCTGCAGGCCATGCGCGCAAAACACCTGGCCCACGCGTTCGCGCGCCTGGTCGATGTCGCGGCTGGCGAATACCGGATGCTGGTGCAGCAGGCGGGGTGGCCCGATGCGCGGCGGTGAGGGCATGGCGAACTCAGGAGTTCATGACCGGGGTTGCCGCGCCCGCCGGACGCAGGCACGCCAGGACGGGGCGGCGGCGCGAGGCCCCTACTTTGCCTGCCCGGCGCGCGTTTGACAACCGCCGGGGCTCGCCCGCCCGATGGCTGGCCCCGCCGTGGCCGTTCAGAGCTTGCCGCCCGATCCGAGCCGCAGCACCGAATACAGCACCACGCAGATCGGCAGCGAGGTGAAGAACTCGATCGGGACCGCCTGGTTGAGCACGTAGTGCGCCAGCACGAAGGCCACGATCACCGTCAGGATGCCCGACCAGTTGAACTGCGGCGTGGGCTGCGCGCCACCGCGCGCACGCAACCTGGGCTGGACGATGAAATAGTCGGCCAGCATGACGCCGACGAAGCAGGTGGTCAGGATGCCCAGGATGGTGAGGAAGGCCTGTACCCAGTCCAGGATCGAGCCCACCAGCAGCAGGCAGGCGATCAGGTTGGCCAGGATGACGAACACGATGCGGCCGGGCCGCCAGGTGAACAGGGCGTCGAACAGCGCGGTGAGCGAGAGCGAGGCGCTGTAGGTGTTGAGCACCTGCGCCTTGGATTGCGCCAGCACCATCAGGATGGTGCCGACGACGCCGCCGAAGATGATGAAGGCGGCGGCCACGCTGTCGGGGCTTTGCAGCGCCAGTTGCTGCGCGGCCTGCTGGGTCAGGCCGCCGACGCTCACGTGGTACTCGATGATCTGGCCCATGCCGGCGTACATGACGATGCCGCCGATGGCCAGCATCAGGATGTCCATCGCCACGTTGCCCAGGAACGCGGCGATGCCGATGTCGCGCGAGGTGCGCGCGTAGCGGCCCAGGTCGGCGTCCACCAGCGCCAGCGCGCCGGCCGAGCCGATCAGCACGTTGACGGCAAAGGCGAACTTGCCGGCGTCGGTGGTGGCGCCCATGCCGGCCAGCACCTCGGGCGGCATCTGCACGCCGAACTGCAGCACCTCGCCCCACGACTGGCCCGAGGTGGCGATGACGTCGATCACCATGTACAGCAGCACCGCGAGAAAGCCGATCAGCATCCACGACGAGAAGCGGGTCACGAGCTGGAAGCCGAACGCGGTGAGCAGGATCCACGCGACCGTGAGGATGCCGTAGATGACGATCTGGTTGGCCAGCGTGTCCTTGAGGTTGAAGTAGAACAGGAAGCCCTTGTAGAGCAGCGCGTTCTCGATCGCGAGAAAGCCGATGATCATGAAGCCGAACACCACCGCGATCAGGGTCGAGCCGCGCACGCCGAAGCCGTGCTGGCGCGACATCACGCTGCTGGACAGGCCGGTGCGGTAGGCGATGTGGCCCGCGCCCCAGCCCAGCAGGCCGCCAATGACGGTGACCGTGACGCCGGCCAGCACGCCGAGCTTGAGGCCGGCCACGAAGGTCACCAGCGCGCCGATGAACAGCTGGATCAGGGTGGTGACGATGCCCGCGGTGCCCCAGGTGATCTGCAGCCAGTTCTGGCGCTGGTTCGCGGGCACGGATTCGAGCGCATGATCCTCCATGCGGTCGGCCGTTTGTACTTTCTGCATGCTGGTCTCCTCTGTGGTTGTGGTTGTGGTCGTGATCGGATTGCGGCTCGCCCACCCGCTCCGGGCCGCTGCACGCGGGCACCGGCGCCGTGCGCCCGCGAGCGCGTTCAGGCAGGCAAAGGGTGGCGGACGGTCTTGGTTGGCGGTGGCGCCGGGCAACGCCGGTTCATCCCCCAGGCGTGGCCGGGTCGGCGGTCTTGAGCCCGAGCCTGGCTTCGCATTCGCCCAGCGCCTTGCCGGCCGGGTCGAGCAGGGCCGCGGTGCGCAACTGCGCCAGCTTCTGGCCGGCCTCGGGGCGACCGGCGAGTTGCGGCACCGCATACATGAGACGGTCGAATTTGCCTTCGCCGCGCGCGTGCGTGTCGCTGTAGCCCTTGATGAGCTGGCGGCAGCGCAGCACCTCGGCGGCCAGCGCCGCATCGCCGGCGTCCAGTGCCTTTTCGGCCACCGCCATCCAGGCCTGCCAGTGCGCCCGCTCTTGCGCGTGGCGCCGGTTGCCGCGCCGCCAGCGAGACAGGCCCGCCAGCAGGTGCAGCTGCAGGTGGCCCTTGAAGGTGTGCGTGCGGATGCGCCGGCCCCGGTTCAGGCGCGGGCCGAGCCAGGCCTTCACGCGCGGCGAGCGGTCGAGCCAGTCGGCCCAGCCGGCGGGCAGCAGGCCCATGGCTTCTTCCAGGCGCGGGTGGAAGTACTCTTCCATGCCGATCACGTCGTCAGCCGCGCCGCCCACCTCGCCCCGGATGCGGGTGAAGCGGTCGGCGCGCGTCTTGAGGCTGGCCACGCGGATCACGTCGTCGTAGGACATCGCCACCGCGATCCAGTGGGCCGCGGCGATCGTGAGTTGCGCTTCTTCGGGCGCCGGATCGCGCTTCGCGAAGCGCGCGACGTTGTCCAGGTATTCGGTGCCGTAGGCCACGTCCTGCCAGTCCACCACCCGCGCCAGGCCTTCGCCCAGCCAGGGCCAGGCGGGCTCGGCAAACTCCTGGCGGATGCGCACCAGCAGGGGGGACAGCGCGGCACTGGCAGCCTTCTCGGGCAGCGGGCGCGGGGCGGTCTTCATGGCCTCGGCCCTGGCGACCAGTGCCGGCGGCGTGGGACGGGTGCGCGCCAGCTCGGCGCCGGCGCGCAGGGCAGCCAGGCTCGCCGCGGTGCCCTTGCCGCCGCGCTCGACCACCTGCTCGAACGCCAGTTGCCGGAATGGCAACACGTCGCAGGCGGCCAGCGCGCCGAACAGGGGCGCGGATATCACCGTGCGGTGCTCGACGGCGAGCGCCTGCATGTCCTCGGCCACCACGCGCCGCGCGGCCTTGCGCACCAGCTCGAGCACCTGGGCGCTGTCGGCGGCGCCGTCGCCGGGAACCATCTTTTCCTGCACGGCGTAGGTGCGGTGGGTGCTGGTGATGACGGTGGTGCGGTTGGGCGTGACCAGCCCGCGCGCCACGGCGCGGCCGGCTTCCATCAGCTCGGCGGCAATGAGGATGTCCACCTCGCCGGGGATGGGCATCTGGGCCAGCACCGGGGTCTGGCCGGGGGTGGGCTCGACCAGCTCGATGTAGTAGATGGTGGCGCCGGTGCGCTGCGCGACGCCCGCCACCGAGGTGGCCTGCGCGGTCCAGCCGGCGTCCTCGGCCAGGGTGGTGATCCAGTCTTCCAGCACGCCGCCGCCCTGGCCGCCCAGGGCCATGACGGCGATGCTGATCATGCGCGGCTTCATGCACGCACCTCGTCGATGGTGGGCGCGTACAGCTGGCGCTGCGCGCGCGCTCGCTCGCTGCGTCCTTGCAGCCAGCCCACGGCGCCGCGCCGCACGCCGGCCAGCCAGCGGTCCCAGCCGGTGGGGTTGTTGATCTTGTGGGCCTTGTAGAACGAGGGGCACAGCACGGCGGCGTCAGCCACTTCGCCGCAGTGGCCGCAGGCCACGCAATCTTCGTCCACGCTGGCAACCGGGTCGGGCTTGAGCGCATCGCCGCTGGGTGCCAGCGTGAGGCTGGGGCAGCCCGACAGGCGCATGCAGGCGTGGTCGCCCGAGCACACCGCGGCATCGACGCCGAAACGTTCTTTCAGCACCCGCTCGCCGCTGGCGATGGCCTTGGCCCTGAGCGGTTTCTCGCGCCGCTGGCGGTTGAGCATGCATTCGCTTTGCGCGATCACCACCTTGGGGCCGGGCTCGGTGGAGGTGAGCGCCTCGTGCAGCGCCTCCTTCATGCGGTTGACGTCGTAGGTGCGATCGACGAGCCGCACCCAGGTCACGCCCACGCCGCGCACCGCCTGCTCGATGGGATGCCGGGTGCTGCGATTGGGATTGGGGTTGCGCGAGGACGGGATGTCCTGCCCGCCGGTGGCCGCCGAATAGTTGTTGTCGACGATGACGAACACGTTGTTCTGCTTGTTGAACACCGCGTTGGCAATGCCCGAGGTCAGGCCGTTGTGCCAGAAGCCGCCGTCGCCCATGAAGGCCACGGCCTTCTTGCCGGCGCCCAGTTGGCCACCGGCGTTGAAAGCCGACGCGCTGGAGCCGCCCAGGCCGTAGCCCATCGTGGTGGCGCCGATCTCGAACGGCGGCATGATCTGAAACAGGTGGCAGCCGATGTCGGAGGACACGTGGTGCACGCCCAGTTCGGCCTCGACCAGCTTGTAGGCCGAGAAGATGGGTCGCTCGGGGCAGCCCACGCACAGGCCCGGCGGGCGCGGGGGCAGCAACTTGCCAATGGCGGCGGCCATCTCGGGCACTTCGGCCGCGGCCTGCTCGGCGGCCAGTGGCCCGGAGACGGGCGGCGCGTCGGTGGCGTCCTCGGCCTCCCTGCGGCGCGAGACGGTTACCGAGGTTTTCTTCTCCAGCGCTTGCGGGTGGTTCTGCTCGAAGAACGCACGCAGGCCCTTGCGCAGCACGTCGACCGTGTAGTCGCCTCCCATCGGCAGCACGTCCTTGCCATGCACCGTGGCACGCACGCCGTGGCGTCCGAGAATGGTGTTCAGGTGCTGCTCGTGGTAGTCGGGCTGGCCTTCCTCGACCATCAGCACCGCCTTCTTGCCTTGGCAAAAGCGCAGCACCTCTTCTTCGACCAGCGGATAGGCCACGTTCAGGATGTACAGCGGCACGCGCGAGGCGCCGAACAGGTCGGCGAGTTGCAACTGCATCAGCGCACGCAGCGTGTTGTTGGTCATGCCGCCCAGCATGATCACGCCCACGTCGTTCAGGCTGCCGTCACCCTCGTGAAACTCGTTGAGCCGGTGCTCCTGGATGAACTTCACGGCGGCGGGCCAGCGCTGCTCGATCTTCTCTTTCTCGTGCAGGAAGGAGGCGGGCGGCAGCACGATGCGGTTGACATCGCGCTGCGGGTTTTCAAGCGCCTGCTTGAGCGTGAACGCCGGGCGCTGGTTGGCCTGCGTGACAAAGCTGCCGTGCAGGTGGCAGGAGCGGATGCGCAGCTCCAGCATCACCGGGGTGTTGCTGGCCTCGGACAGGGCGAAGCCGTCGTGCACCGCCTTCACGATGGCCGGCAGGTTGGGCTGCGGGTCGAGCAGCCACATCTGCGACTTCATGGCGAAGGCGTGGGTGCGCTCCTGCATGATGGAGGAGCCCTCGCCGTAGTCCTCGCCGACGATGATCAACGCGCCGCCCAGCACCCCGCCCGAGGCCAGGTTGGCCAGTGCGTCGGAGGCCACGTTGGTGCCCACGGTGGACTTCCAGGTGACGGCACCGCGCACCGGGTAGTTGACCGAGGCCGACAGCGCGGCGGCGGCCGCGGCCTCGCTGGCCGCCGGCTCGAAATAAACGCCCAGCTCCTTCAGGATGGGCTGCGCGTCGGACAGCACGTCCATCAGGTGCGAGATGGGCGAGCCCTGGTAGCCGGTGACGTAGCCCACGCCGGCTTCCAGCAGGGCCTTGGTCACGGCCAGGATGCCCTCGCCCCGAAACACCGTGCCCGCGGGCACCTTCAGCTGCTCGACTTCCTGGACGAATGAGCGTTCTGCCATGTCACTTCTCCTTGCCACGGGCGCCGGCCGGCGCGCCGTGAACCCTTGCGGCGAACCAATGCCGCTGCCAGCTAAACACCTTGGCCTCAGTGATCCAAGGCACTGCGC
This sequence comes from uncultured Ottowia sp., assembly GCA_964527755.1. Lineage (GTDB taxonomy): Bacteria > Pseudomonadota > Gammaproteobacteria > Burkholderiales > Burkholderiaceae_C > Ottowia. The sequence continues at coordinate 757 of CAZGOL010000117.1, read as the reverse complement.
CTCGCCCTCAGCGCATGAAACCCAAAGAAGCGAGCGGCCGCGGAGCAGGCCACGCCAACGATCGCCGTGGCCGGGGTTTCCGCGGTCACTGGCGATGCCCCCTCGAGGGGGTGGGCGAAACATCGCGCAGGGAGTGGAGACTGGGGGTGTTCATCTCACGGAATCAGCGCCAGCACGCGCAGCGGGCTGCCCGAGCCGTTCTTGAGCTTGAGCGGCGCGCTCACGATTACGGCGCCGGTGGCGGGCAGGCGGTCCAGGTTGGTCAGGCACTGCAGGCCGTACTTGTTGGCGCCGTGCATCAGCGTGTGGCAGGGATAGGCCACGGGCCAGGCGTAGGACTGGCCGGCGTCGGTGTTGATGGTCTCCACGCCGAAGCCGCGCACGTCGCGCTTGACCAGCCACTCCACCGCCGCCTGCGTGGGGCCGGGGGTGTGGGCGCCGTCTTCCTTCATGTTGACGTAGCTGGCCGGATCGGCGATGCGCTTGCTCCAGTCGGTGCGAAACAGCACCCAGGCGCCGGCGGGAATCTTGCCGTGCCTGGCCTCCCACGCTTCGAGGTGCGCCACATCCAGGTTGAAGTCGGCGTTGGCCGCCACTTCCTCGCTGCAGTCCACCACGCAGGCCGGGCCGATGAAGGCCTTGGGGTCCAGCGTGTCCACGCTGTTGTTGGGGTAGTCCTTGCCGGTGATCCAGTGCACCGGCGCGTCGAAGTGGGTGCCGGTGTGCTCGCCGCAGGAGAAGTTGTTCCAGTACCAGC
>CAZGOL010000116.1:0-8162 GCA_964527755.1 uncultured Ottowia sp. | reverse complement strand
GCGGCGGCTGCGAGCTGGCGATGATGTGCGACTTCATCATCGCCGCCGACAACGCGCGCTTCGGCCAGCCCGAGATCAAGCTGGGCATCATCCCCGGCGCCGGCGGCACCCAGCGCCTGCCGCGCGCCGTAGGCAAGGCCAAGGCGATGGACCTGGCACTCACCGCCCGCATGATGGACGCGCAGGAAGCCGAGCGGGCCGGGCTGGTCAGCCGCGTGGTGGCGCTGGACAAGCTGATGGACGAGGCGCTGGCCGCGGCAATCACCATCAGCGGCTTCGGGCGCCTGGCGGTGATGGCCGCCAAGGAATGCGTCAACCGCGCCTTCGAGGGCACGCTGGCCGATGGGGTGATGTTCGAGCGGCGCCTGTTTCACAGCCTGTTCGCGACCGAAGACCAGAAAGAAGGCATGGACGCCTTCGTCAACAAGCGCGCACCCAGGTTCCGCAACGTCTGAGCCGGTTGGTGGCCGGTTACCCCCTATAATCTCGCGCTTTTGGTGGTATAGCTCAGTCGGTTAGAGCGTGGGATTCATAACCCCAAGGTCGGTGGTTCGATTCCACCTACCACCACCACAGACAAAAACCAGCCCCTCGCGGCTGGTTTTTTTCTGGCAGCCACTCACTCCGGCGCTGGCGAACCAAGGCGTCGGCGCACCGGAAACAATTGCCAGCCGGTGCGCCGAGCGATCAAGCCCCACAGCCCGTGGTCGAAGAACAGCATCACGACCATGGTCACCAGACCCAGCGCGATGAGGTAGATGCTGCCCAGATCGGCCAGCCATTCGCGCAGGAAGAAGTAGACGATGGTGCCCAGGATCGGACCCTCCAGGGTGCCAATGCCGCCGATCACGACCACAAAAAACATGATCGTCGTCCAGTCGATGGAGAAGGCCGGGTCGGGTGCCACGCGCAGCTTGGTGATGAACAGCAGCGCGCCGGTCATGGCGCAGCCGGCGGCGGCGGCCACCCACACCGCCCACTTGATGCGCTCCACGCGCACGCCCAAGCTTTGCGAGGCGCGCTCGGAGTCGCGCACCGCCACCAGCGCCAGACCCCAGCGCGATCGCAGCAGCAGGTAGACCGCCAGCGTGGCGCCCGCGCCCAGCGCCAGCGCCGTCCACAGCGTCAGGCTCATGCGCGTGTCGATGTCCATGCCCATCACGGTCTTGGCGACGCTGGTGCCCGAACCGCCACTGACCATCGGCAGATTGGCGACGATGAGGCGAAACACCTCGGCCACCACCCAGGTGCCGATCGCGAAGTGCGCGCCGCGCAGGCGAAACAGCAAGGGCGCGACGATCACCGCCGCGAGCGCCCCCACCACGCCCGCCAAGGGTACCACCACAAAGGCGTTGAGGCCCGCCTGCAACCCGAACACCACCAGCGCATACGCCCCGAGACCGACGAAACCCTGCTGTCCGACCGACAACAACCCGCCATAACCCGCCAGCAGGTTCCACATCTGCGCCAGCGCCAGCGTGGCAAGGATTTCGACCGCGAGATAGATCGTGGCACGCTCGGCCCACCAGGGCATGCTGGCGATCACGATGACCGCCAGTGCTCCGCAGACGGCGGTGAGGCGAGCGGGCAGATCCGATGTCATGGGCATGCAATCTGTGAGGTCGGCGTCAGCGGTCGCGCGTGGTCGGGAACAGCCCCTCGGGCCTGAGCCACAGCACGCCCAGGAAGGCCAGGTGCCCGAACAAGGTGCCCCAGCCTGGATCGAGCTTGGCACCGATGGCCTGCGCCACGCCCAGCACCACGCCGCCGGCCACGGTGCCCCACAGCGAGCCCAGGCCACCGATGATGACCGCCTCGAAGGCGTAGATCAGGCGTGCCGGGCCATCCGAGGGGCTGATGGTGGTGCGCATCACCAGGAACGCCCCGGCCAGTGCCACCATGGCGCTGCCGAACACCATCGCCAGCGCATACACGTGCTTGCGGTTGACGCCCATCAGCGAAGCGGTGTCGGGATCGTCCGAGGTGGCACGAAACGAGCGGCCCATGCGCGTGCGGGCAAACAACCACTGCAGCGCGCCGATCGCCGCCACGCCGATCAGCATCACCAGCAGCGGCAGCACGCCGATGTTGATCTGCGCGCCCAGATCCCACGTGGCGGTGGCCAGCGGCCCGACATCCACACTGCGCACGTCAGCCGAAAACACCGCCTGCAGGCTGTTGCGGATCACGATCGACAGCCCGAAGGTGAGCAGCAGCGGCCGCAGCAAGTCCTCGCCCAGCGTGCGGTTGAACACCAGGCGCTGCGCCGCGTAGCCCAGCGCCGACAGCACCAGCACCACCAGCACCACCGCGGCGACGATGGGCAGGCCAAGCATCGATGCGCCGACGATGGTGGCGTAGCTGGCGAACACGATCATGTCGCCGTGCGCGATGTTGATCATGCGCATCACGCCGAAGCTGATCGACAGGCCTGCCGCGAACAGCGCGTACAACCCGCCCAGCAGCACGCCCTGCAGCAGCGTGTTGATCCACTCGGCGATCATTCCGTTGCCTCCCGGGACGCCCCGAAATAGGCCTCGGCGATGCGCTCGCGCGAGAGCGCGTCGGGTGCGCCCTCCAGCACTGCGCGGCCCTCGCGGAAACACACCACGCGATCGGCCACCTTGAGCGCCTGGCCGATGTCCTGCTCGACCAGCACCACCGAGATGCCCTGCTCGCACACCGCGGGCAGCGCGTTGTAGATATCCTTGACCACCAGCGGGGCCAGGCCCAGCGAAATTTCGTCGCACAGCAGCAGGCGCGGGTTGCTCATCAGCGCGCGGGCGATCGCCACCATCTGCTGCTGGCCGCCCGACAGTTCGGTGGCGGGCCGCCGGCGAAACTCGCGCAGGATGGGGAACAGCGCGAACACGCGCTCAAGCGTCCACTTTCCGGGGCGGCGCACGTAGGCACCCATCTGCAGGTTCTCCTCGACGCTCAGGCTCGGGAACAGGCGCCGCCCTTCGGGCACCAGCGCGATGCCCGCCGCGCAGACCTTGTGCGCCGGCAGTCCGCCCAGCGCCTGGCCGTCGAATGCCACGCTGCCCGAACGCAGTGGCAATGCACCGGCCAGCGTGCGCAGGAAAGTGGTCTTGCCCGCGCCATTGGCGCCGATGATGGCCAGCACCTCGCCGGCCTGCAGCGTCAGCTCGATCCCGTAGAGCGCCTGGAAGTCGCCGTAACCGGCGGTGAGCGCGCGCACCTCCAGCAGGCTCACGAGAGCACCCCCTCGTTGACGTCGATGCCCATGTAGATCTCGCGCACGGCCGGATCGGCCATCACCTCGCGCGGGTCGCCCTCGGTCACCTTGCGGCCGAAGTCCAGCGCCACCAGGCGATCGACCACCGCCAGCAGCGCGTGCACGATGTGCTCGATCCACACCACGGTCACACCCTCGGCGCGGATCGCGCGGATCGTCGCCAGCAGCGCCTGCACCTCGTGGTCGGTCAGGCCGCCAGCGATTTCGTCGAGCAGCAACAGGCGCGGGCGCGTGGCCAGCGCACGCGCCAGCTCGAGCCGCTTGCGGTCGAGCAGCGGCAGCGCACCAGCCAGCCGGTCGGCCTTGTCCGCGAGGCCGGTGCGCTCGAGCACCGCACGCGCGTGCGGCCGCGCGGCGCGCTCGGTCATCCCCGAACCGAACACCGCACCCACCAGCACGTTCTCGAACACCGTGAGGCCGACGAACGGGTGTGGCACCTGGTAGCTGCGCGCGATGCCCGCGCGGCAGCGCTCGGCGGCCGGCAAGGCGGTGACGTCGCGACCATCGAACACGATCTGGCCGCCGTTCACGCCCAGATCGCCGCTGATCAGGTTCATCAACGTGGTCTTGCCGGCGCCGTTGGGCCCGATGATGCCCAGCGCTTCGCCCGGCCGGACCCGCAGGTCCAGCCGATCGACCACCTTCAGCGCGCCAAAACGGCGGCTGATCTGGCGCAACTCAAGCAGCGGCGCGGCAGCAGGCGCGCCGGCGTCGGTCGGCATGGGCTGCGGCTCAGGTCGGCAGGGCCTTGAGCTGGGCGCCCACGGGAATGTTGGTCGCCTGGCTGTTCTCGACGATCACCAGATCGAACTCGTTGCCCTTTTTCTGCCACTGCCCGCCCACGAGCGGCGTCTTGCTGATGCTGGGCACAGGCCCTTTCTTGAAATTCACGTGGCCGACGATGGTGTCCAGGTCGGTGTTGCGCAGCGCGTCGCGGATGGCCTTGGGTCCCTTGCCGCCACTGGCCTTGAGCGCCGCCAGCGCGACCTCGAACAGCGAGTGCTTGAAGCCCACCGGCATGGTCCACGGCTTGCCGGTGGCCTTGGTGTAGGCGGCCGCCAGCTCGGCCGAGCTCTGGCCGGTGAGCGAGCTCTTGAACGGGTGGAAGGGCGACCACCACACCTCGACCGTCAGGCCCTCGCTGCGCGGTCCGAACGCGGCGATGGCCGCCGGAAACTCGGTCGCCTTGGCGGCGGTGACGATCTTGGGTTTGAAGCCCTGCTGCGCGCACTGCGCCCAGAAATTGCCGAAGTCCGGCGGTGGCAGCACGCCGCCGACGATCTCGACGCCACCTTTCTTGAACTCGGTGATGTAGTTGGTGAAGTTGTCGTTGGGGCTCTGGTAGCGACCGGGATCGACCAGCTTGAAATTCTTGCCCTTGGCCATCAACGGCAGGCCCATCTTGGGGTCGCCCCAGGCGTTGCCGTCCGGGTCGTTGGGCAGCAGCGCGCCGACCACGCGGTTGGTCGGCAACTTGTCCCAGATGCTGCCGAACACGCCCATGATGTCTTCGAGGCCCCAGAAGAAGTGGTTGGTCCACTCGAAGCCTTTCTTCGGGTCGCCGCCGCGCCCGAAGAAGTGCGGCTGCCAGGGCGTGTCGTTGGTCACGCAGGGCATGCCGTTGAGTTCACACTGGTCGGCCACCGGATTGGTGGTCTCGGGCGTGCAGCCGGACATCACCAGGTCGACCTTGTTCTTGAGGATGAGCTCGTTGGTCACCTCGGCGGCGCGCGCGGCGTTGGACTGCGAATCCTTGTAGATGACCTCGACCGCGTACTTCTTGCCGCCGCTGGTGATGCCGCCGGCGGTGAGCTTTTTCATCGCCTCGAGCGTGAACGGGTCGGGCTCGGCGAACACCGACAGCGGCCCGGTCTGCGGCGCCACATAGCCGATGGTGAAGGTTTGCGCCGCGTGCACCCAGGGCGCTGGCAGCAAGGTGGCGGCGGCGGTGCCACCCAGCGTGGTGAGCGTGCGGCGACGCCCGTGGTCAATGGTGCTGCGTTGGGTCATGCGGGTCTCCTTGTCCTTGTATTTGATCGGTTCGGCGTCCACGCACCGGCTGCTCACCAGTTGCCGGCAAAGGGCGTCCGCGCCAGAGCAGTATACGAATCTTCACACATTGGCGCGTCGCTGTTTACCCGACCGGATGCACGCCCGAAGGTCGAACTCGAGAATCGGGAACACCGATCGTCGGCAGAAACCGGCTCGTTGCACTGGATCGCTGAAGGTGTCGAGATGCTCGTTCACGGCAACGCCGGGCGGCGACCTGGCGACGAGTGGGCGACCCCGGCCTCCGGCGGCGCGGAAATTCGTCGGATCTGTTCACGCAACTGACGGCGCTGCTCGGCGGTGAGGCGGCGCGAACCGGCCGGCTGGGTGGCATCGCGTTGTCGGTATTGCGAGTCGATGCTGAGCCACAACTCGCTGCGCGTCTCCGCGGGTGGCTGCGCTTTCGCCTCCGCAGTGACGGCGGCCCCGATCTCGGTGCGTTCGCCGCTTGCCTGAGCCCACCCCGCCAGCGGCAACGCGACGACACCGAGCGTCCACCAAAAAATGAAACCAAACTGCATGGTCAACCTTCAATGCGTGACCTTCGCACAAAGTCGTCCACCCAATGCGTCCGGCGGCCCCGCGAGGGGGCAACATGTGTAACATGCTGAAAATCACGCCGGGATTACCCGAATTCGGGGCATGAACGCGGTAACAATGGCCCTGTTACATATTGGACAGCCCCACGGAGCCACCAGATGAGCCAGCCCACCAACCGCACCGACAAGATCGTCGTCGTCGACGACGACGCCCGCATCCGCGACCTGCTGCGTCGCTACCTGGCGCAGGAAGGTTTCGAGGTGATCGTGGCCGAAGACGCCAAGGCGCTCTCGCGCATCATGCTGCGCGACGCCATCGACCTGATCGTGCTCGACCTGATGATGCCCGGCGAGGATGGCCTGTCGGTGTGCCGGCGCCTGCGCGCCGCCGGCGACAAGACCCCGATCATCATGCTGACCGCCAAAGGCGAGGACGTCGACCGCATCGTCGGCCTCGAAGTGGGCGCCGACGACTACCTGGGCAAGCCGTTCAACCCGCGCGAGTTGCTGGCACGAATCCATGCGGTGCTGCGCCGCCGCCCGCCGCAGGAGGCACCGGGGGCGCCCTCGACCGAGAACGAGTCGGTCAGCTTCGGCCCGTTCGAGTTCGACCTGGGCGCGCGCTCGCTGCACAAGAACGGCGACGAGGTGTCGCTGACCACCGGCGAGTTTGCGATGCTCAAGGCGCTGGTGCGCCACCCGCGGCAGCCGCTGTCGCGCGAAAAACTCGCGCAACTGGCGCGGGGGCGCGAGTTCGAACCGTTCGACCGCAGCCTCGACGTGCAGGTGTCGCGCCTGCGCAAGCTGGTCGAGCAGGATCCGGCCAATCCGCGCTTCATCCAGACGGTGTGGGGGGTGGGCTACGTGTTCGTGCCCGACGGCAACTCCTGATTCCGCACCTTCGCCGGGTCGCCCACCTTGGCCATGAGCACGGCCGCGTCGAACGCGGAGCACGGCACGGAGTTGCCGACGCGCCCCGACGCCCTCGGCGACTCGATGAATGCGCCGCTCGAGCTGGAATCCGAGCGCCATGCCCCACGCCTGAGCGTCAGCCTGTTCTGGCGCACATTTTTCCTGCTCAGCCTGCTGCTGATCGGCAGCGCCTGGGGCTGGTACCAGCTTTTTCGCACGCTCGAGTACGAACCGCGCGTGATCGACAACGCGCGCCAGATCGCCTCGCTGGTCAATCTCTCGCGCGCCGCGCTGGTCCACTCCGACGCCATCGCCCGCGTCTCGCTGATCAAGACGCTGGCCGAGCAGGAAAAGGTGCGCATCCTGCCGCGCGAGCCGGGCGACCAGTTCACCGCGTTCGCGCGCGACGAACTCGAACGGCGCATGACCCGCGAGCTGGTGGCGCGCCTGGGACACGGCACGGTGGTGGCGAGCAGCGTCAACAACGAACCCGGGTTGTGGATCGGCTTCTCGATCGAGGGCGACTCGTACTGGCTGCTGATGGACCGCTCGCGCATCGGAGCGCTGCTGGGTGGGCCCACCTGGCTGCTGTGGCTGGCCACGCTGGGGGCGTTGTCGCTGGTGGGCGCGGCGGTGCTCGCGCGTCTGATCAACCGGCCGCTCAAGCAACTGTCGGCCGCGGCCGCGCACGTGCGCGAAGGGGACTACCTGCGCACCCGCCTGGACGAATCGGCTTCCTCCAGCGAAGTGCGTGAGGTCAACATCGGCTTCAACCGCATGGCCGAACAGCTCTCCAAGATCGAGCAGGAGCGCGCCGAAATGCTGGCCGGCATCTCGCACGACTTGCGTACGCCGCTGGCGCGCCTGCGGCTGGAAACCGAGATGAGCGTGCCCGACGCCGAAGCGCGCGAGCTGATGGTGGCCGACATCACGCAGGTGGACACCATCATCGGCAAGTTCCTCGACTACGCGCGCCCCGACCACATCACGCTGGAGCCGCTGCCGCTGGCCGAACTGGTGCACGCCAGCGCCCTGCCCTTCACCGGTCGCGACGACATGCAGGTGCAGATCTCGATCGCGCCCGAGTTGCACGTGATCGGCGACGAAATCGAACTTTCGCGCGTGTTCTCCAACCTGCTGGAGAACGCGCGCCGCTACGGGCAGTCACCCGGTGATGGCGTCACCCACGTGCGCATCGTCGCCATCGAGCAGGACCGCTGGGTGGTGCTGCGGGTTCGCGATCAGGGCCAGGGGGTGCCGCCCGAGCAGCTCTCCAGCCTGACGCGACCGTTTTTCCGTGGCGACAGCGCGCGCACCTCCGCCACCGGCGCCGGTCTGGGCCTGGCGATCGTGGCCAAGATGATCGAGAACATGGGCGGCAACCTGCGGCTGATCAACAGCCC
>CAZGOL010000115.1:0-8267 GCA_964527755.1 uncultured Ottowia sp. | reverse complement strand
AAGCATTCCGCCAGCGTTCAATCTGAGCCAGGATCAAACTCTACAGTTTGATCTTGATTTTGCCCTTACGGGCCACTCACTTAAACGGAATTGAAGTGAACTTCACTTCTGTTTTCATGAGCGTTTGATAGTCTGAAAGACCTTGGCAGTTGCCATCAAACGCCCACGCTTATCGGCTGTATGTTTTTAATGAACCGGCGCCTGAAGCTTGGCTTCGGCACGAACTCAGTCGCGATCAACTGAGCCTTGAATTATGGCATGTCTTTGAAAGACCTGTCAACCTTTAGGGCTTTTGAACCGGCTCGTCCAAGCGTCCCGGTTTCGTCGCGTCATGCGACGGCCCTGAAGCATCGGATTGTAGGCTGTTTCTTGCCCCACCGGCAGTGGTTTCCGGGCAAGCCCGCCTTCAATCCGCAACGCCGCAATTGCAGCGCAGCCTCGCAGTGTAGCATGCATGCGATTGACGCCCTCCGCCTCGGCGGCATTTCCTGGGCATCGCGGTGACTGCGCACAGCAACGCCCTCGTAACCCGCCGAGGCCGATTCATCAAGGGAAAGCCGGCTTCACCTGAACATGTCGCTCATCACCCTGCTTGGCGCCCATCTCTCCTTCGGCCACGTCGCCTTGCTCGATCACGCCGAACTGTCCATCGAGCGTGGCGAGCGGGTGGGCTTGATAGGGCGCAATGGCGTCGGCAAGTCGTCGCTGCTGCGCATCCTTGGCGGGCTGGAGCGCGCGGACGATGGTCAGCTGCAAACCATGCAGGGCGTGCGCGTGGCCCACGTCGCACAGGAGCCGACGCTGCCACAGGAGGCCACCGTGCTTGATGCGGTGGCCGCGGGACTGGCTGAGGTTCGAGCGCTGATCGACGCCTGGAGTGAGGGCGAGGGGGACCCAGACGCTCTACAGGCGCGCATCGAGGCGCAGGACGGCTGGAACTGGCGTCAGCGCGTGGATGGGACCTTGCAGCAGTTGCACCTGGCTCCCGATGCGGCGATCGCGACCCTGTCGGGCGGCATGCGCAAGCGCGTGGCGCTGGCGCGGGCGCTGGTGGCGCGACCGGACGTGTTGCTGCTGGACGAGCCCACCAACCACCTGGATCTCGGCGCGATTGAGTGGCTGGAGAGCCTGTTGTTGCAGTTCAAGGGCAGCGTGGTCGTGATCACGCACGATCGCGCGTTTCTCGATCATGTGGTGACGCGCATCGTCGAACTCGATCGCGGCAAGCTGTTGTCCTACCCCGGCAACTTCACGCGCTACCAGGCGCTCAAGGACGAGCAACTGCAGCAGGAAGCGACGATCAATGCTCGCGCCGACAAGCTGCTGGCCCAGGAGGAGATCTGGATCCGCCAGGGCGTGGAAGCGCGACGCACGCGCGCGCAGGGGCGCGTGCGTCGCCTGCAGGCACTGCGCGCGGCGCGCGATGCGCGGCGTGCGGCACTGGGCCGGGTGCGGCTCGATGTGGATGCGCGGGTGGAGGGCTACCAGGGCAAGCTGGTGGTCGAGTTGTCGCACGCGGATCTGGCCTTCGGCGACACGCCGATCGCCCACGATCTGTCCATGACCGTTCTGCGCGGCGACAAGATCGGCCTGATCGGCCCCAACGGCGCCGGCAAGACGACGCTGCTCAAGCTGATCCTGGGTGAACTCGAGCCGGACCGCGGCCGTGTGCGACACGGGGCCAACCTGCAGATCGCCTACTTCGACCAGATGCGCGCCGCGCTCGACCCCGACGCGACGCTGGAAGATTTCATCAGTCCCGGCAGCGAGTGGATCGAAATTGGCGCGCGGCGCCAGCACGTCAAGAGTTACCTGGCCGATTTCCTCTTCAGTCCGGCCCGCGCCGCGTCGCCGGTGCGCAGCCTGAGCGGAGGCGAACGCAATCGATTGCTGCTGGCGCGCCTGTTCGCCCGTCCGGCCAACGTGCTGGTGCTTGACGAGCCCACGAACGATCTGGACATCGACACGCTCGAATTGCTGGAGCAGTTGTTGCAAGAATACGAAGGGACGGTGTTTCTGGTCAGCCACGACCGCACGTTTCTCGACAACGTCGTGACCGGCACGCTGGCGTGGGACGGACCGGGCGCGTGGCGCGAGTACGCGGGCGGCGTGCAGGACTGGCTGACGCAGAGTGCCCGGTGGCAGGCACTGCGCCCGGGTGGTGAACCGGCAGCGCCGAATGGTGCAACCGTAACCTCATCGGAAAGACCGTCCAAAGCGCCGGAGACGCTACAAAAAAAGAAGCTTACTTACAGGGAACAGCGTGAACTCGACGCCCTGCCCGACCGCATCGCGGCCCTGGAGGCGGAGCAGGCCGAGATCCGCGCCACGTTGACCGACGGCGCGCTCTATCAAAGCGATCTGCAGCGGGCCATCGCGCTGCAGGCGCGCGAAACCGAGATCGACCAGGCCCTGACCGAAGCGCTCGAACGCTGGGAAATCCTGGACAACCTATAGACAATACGTTCGCATTTTTGCGATCGGTGTGCCATCATGGCGCGGCACCGTTCACCTTCCGATACCAAAAAGAGGCAAACCGAATGAAGGAAATGTGGCCATGGATGGCCTTGGTGGCGCTGCTGGTGGTGACGCTGAGCGTCGCACTGGCGTGGCGCCAGCGGCTTGCGCGCGCCAGCGCAGCGTTGGGCGAAACCGACCGCTTCTCGGCCGTTCCGGCCATCTCCGCCGTCCAAAGCGAGATGCTGCAGTACCTGGTCAAGGCGTTTCCGGGGCGCCCCGTCCTGTTTCGCGCGCCCTTGTCGCGGCTGGTGGCGGTGCGCCAGGCAGAAAATCGACTGGGCGCACAACGCCGCCTGGCGGAACACCTGGTGGACTACGTCGTTTGCAACAAGGACGGCAAGCCGACCTACGCGTTCGAGCTGGACGCCGTACACGAAGACACCACCGAGGCCGAGCGCGACGCCGCCGAGAAGCACCGCGTGCTCAAGACCGCCGGCATCCGGCTGATCCGGCTCAAGCGCTCGACGCGCGACCTGCCCGAACCGCGCGAATTCCGCAGCCACCTGCAAAGCGCAGCCATCGAGCCGACCGCCCCCGACTCGCAGCGCTCGGCGCTGCAGTCCGCCTCGTGGGATGCGCCGGGGCCATCGTCGGCCGCCGTCCAGGCGGGCAGGGAATCGACGCCGATGAGCCTCACCGACCTGATGAAGCTGCCCCCCGCGCCCGACGCCGACGACCCCTGGGGTGGCAGCCCGCGCCACCGCTGACGGCCCGTTCGTCGCTGGCGGCTCAGGACTTGCCGCCCGACCCCCCCTTGATCGGACGCCGCCAATTGGCAATGCCGACCTGCTTGCCGCGCGCCACGCTCAGCGCGCCGGGCGGGGTGCTCTTGGTGATGGTCGAGCCACCGGCCACCGTCCCCCCGGCGCCGATGGTCACCGGGGCCACCAGCACGCAATTGCTGCCGACGTGCACGTCGGCTTCGATCACGGTGCGATGCTTGTTGGCACCGTCGTAGTTGGCGGTGATGCTGCCGGCGCCGTAGTTGACCCGCTCGCCCACCGTCGCATCGCCCAGGTAGGCCAGGTGGTTGGCCTTGGCGCCTGCGGCCAGAGTGGAGTTCTTGATCTCGACGAAATTGCCGATGTGCACCCCGGGCCCCAGCTCGGCGCCCGGCCGCAGCCGCGCAAACGGGCCGACCAGCGCGCCCGCGCCCACGCGCACGCCGGCCTGCTCGCCATCGATGTGCGTGAACGGCTGGATCACCGCGCCGGCGGCGATGCGTGCATTGGTGATGTGGCAATACGCACCGATGCGCGCCCCCTCGCCCAGCTCGACGCGACCGGCGAAGATGCAGCCCACGTCGATCTCCACGTCGGGCGCACTCACCAGTTGCGCGGGAACGCCGGTGCGCGGGTCGTCGCGCAGATCGAATCGCGCCGGATCGGCCAGGCGAGTGCCTTGCTCCATCAGCGCGCGCGCCTGACGCTGCTGGTGCGCGCGCTCGAGCTCGGCCAGTTGCGACGGGCTGTTGACACCCGCCACCTGCAGCGCATCGTCGATGCGGTGCGCCACCACCGGCACGCCATCTCGCACCGCCATCGCCACCACGTCGGTCAGGTAGTACTCGCCCTGGGCGTTGTCGTTGGTCAGCTGCCCCAGCCAGCGCCGCAAATGGCGCGCCGGCGCCACCATGATGCCGCTGTAGATCTCGGTGATGGCGCGCTCGGCCACGCTCGCATCCCGGTGCTCGACGATGCGCGCGACCCCATCGTCGCTGCCGCGCACAATGCGGCCGTAGCCCGCGGGGTCGCCCAGCGTCACCGTCAACAGCGCCAGCCGGTCGTCTTTCGCCTGCCGGACCAGCGCCTGCAGGGTGCTCGCGTGCGTCAGCGGCACATCGCCCGAGAGCACCAGCACGAGCCCGTCATCGGCCAGCAGCGGCATCGCCTGCTGCACCGCGTGGCCAGTCCCGAGCTGCGGCTCCTGACGCACGCATTTCACGTCCAAACCTGCCGCAAAGCTTGCCCGGCCTGCCAAAACAGCTTCAACTTCGATAGCATCATGGCCGGTTACCACCACGGTGTCCCGTGCGTGCAAGGGCGCGGCGGCGGCCAGCACGTGCAACAGCAGCGGTCGCCCCGCGAGCCGTTGCAGCACCTTGGGCATGCGGCTGTTCATGCGCGTGCCCTTGCCCGCGGCCAGGATGACGATGTCGATGGCGTTCATGGAGGGTTGGGTCCCGGGGTGGGTGACGTCAGGCCGTGGTCGAGCAGCACGATGACCTCGTTGGCGAAGTCCGCGTAGCTCAGCGGGCCGCCCGGACGCAGCCAGGTGAAGGTCCAGTTGATCATGCCGAACACGGTCATCGCGATGGCGGTCTGGTTGTGCGGCGTCACACGATCAGGATAGGCGCGGCGAAGGAACCGGGTGACCGCCGACACCACGTCGCGCTGCCGGTTGACGATGATCTCGCGCTGCTGCGCGCCGAGGAACTGCGTGCTGCCCAGCAGCGCCGCATGGCGCGTGGCCGAGGACTCGTACTCGTGCAGGAAGGCGCGGATCAGTTCGTGCAGCGTGGCGCGGTCGTCCAGCGCCTGGCGGTGCGCAGTGGCCTGCACCTGGCCGATGATCACCAGCAGGCGCTGCGTGTAGCGGTCCAGCAGGTCGAACAGGATCGCTTCCTTGCTCCCGTAGTAGTGATAGAGCCGCGCCTTGGACGTGCCGCAGGCGGCGGCGATGTCGTTCATGCTGGTGACCGGATAGCCCTGGCGCGCAAAGCACGTGGCCGCGACGTTCAGGATCTCGTCGCGCCGCAGTTCGTGGGAGGCGGAAATCGGTCGGGCCATGGCAAATGGACTGGGTGGCCCGATTATCGGACGGCGCGTATAGTGCACCGGCCGCCGCGCCATCCGCGCACGCCCCGACGCGTGGCCGCGCGCCGCCGACTCGCACTCCGCCATGATTTCGATCGCCGAACCCGCACGCCAGACCCCGTTGCTGGCCGACGTGCAGGTGCTGGTGCTGGGCGGCGGGCCGGCCGGGCTGGCCGCGGCCGCCAGCGCCGCGCGCACCGGCGCCGACACGCTGCTGGTGGAGCGCTACGGCTTCCTGGGCGGCATGGGCACGGCGGCGGGCGTCACCAATTTCTGTGGTCTGCATGCCAATGTGCACGGCACCCTGCGCCAGCTCGTGCAGGGCGTGGGCGCCGAGTTGCTCGATCGCATCGACGCCCTGGGCGGGTTGAACGTGCCGCACCGGCTGTTCGGCGGGCGAATCGCCGCGCAGGCCTACGACACCGCCGCCTTCAAGATCGCCGCCGACGAGTTGCTGCAGGAGTGCGGCGCGCAGGTGCTGCTGCACGCCTGGGTGGCAGGCGTCGTGCTGCGCGATGCGACCCACCTGGACACCGTGCTGCTGGAAACCAAGTCCGGCCGCGTGGCGGTGCGCGCGCGCCAGTTCATCGACTGCACCGGCGACGGCGACGTGCTGGCGCACGCCGGCGCGCAGCACGAAAAAGGCGCCGACGGCAGCGCCATGATGTACCCGAGCACCATGATGCGCATCGGCGGCGTGGACGACGCACGCGCGGGCGAGGCCTGGCTGCACGTGGCCGGGCACATGCGAGCGGCCGAGGCGCGCGGCGAGCGCTTTGCCCGGCGCGCGCCGATCCTGCGCCCGCAAAAGCACGCCGGCGAGTGGCGCGCCAACGTGACGCAACTGGCGCGCGCGGACGGCGGCCCGGTGGACGGCACCGATGCCGCGCAGCTGTCGGCTGCCGAGCGCGAGGGGCGTCGCCAGAGCGCGCAATTCCTGCGCTTTCTGCGCCGCGACGTGCCGGGCTTCGAAGCTGCCTATCTGCTCGATCTGCCGGCTCAGGTGGGCGTGCGCGAGACGCGCCGCCTGCTGGGCGAGTACGTGCTGACCGAAGACGACGTGCTGGGCTGCGCCAGTTTTGCCGACAGCGTGGGCGTCAGCGGCTGGCCGGTGGAGGAGCACCGCGCGGGCGACGTGTCGTTCCGCTGGCCGCACGGCACGGAAGTGACCGGGGGCCAAGCGCGCAGCCGCGGCTACCACCACCTGCCCTGGCGCATGCTGCTGCCCCGGCGCGTGGACAACCTGCTGGTGGCCGGGCGCTGCGCCAGCATGACGCACGGCGGACAATCGGCCGCGCGCGTCACCGGCGCCTGCCTCGTGATGGGTCAGGCCGCCGGCACCGGCGCGGCGCTGGCCGTGCGGCAGGACATTGCCCCGCGTGCGCTGGATGTCGCCGCGCTGCAGCACCGATTGCACGCCGCCGGCGCCTGGCTGGGCCGGGCCGACGATGTCCTGCCCCCACCCATCTGATTCATTTGCCCGAAGACCAAGGAGCCTGTCCCGATGATGCAACGCCGCCGCTTCACCCTCGCCACCGTCGCCCTCGCCACCACGGGCCTGGCCGCCAGCACCGCCCATGCGCAAGCTCCCGGCTGGCCCGGCAAGCCGATCCGGCTGCTGGTGGGGTTTCCGGGCGGCTCCACGCCCGACATGGTGGCGCGCGCCATCGCCGAACCGCTGGCGCACGCGCTCGGCCAGCCGGTGATCGTCGACAACAAGCCAGGCGCCAGCGGCAACATCGCCGCCGATCAGGTGGCCAAGTCCACCGACGAGCACACGCTGGGCATCGTCATCAACGGCAACCTCACGTCATCCAGACTGCTCTATCCCAAGCTGCCCTATGACCCGGCGAAAGACTTCAGCCTGCTGAGCCTGCTCGCCACCGCGCCGCTGATCCTGGTCGCCGCCACCAGCACGCCGCCCGGCAAGGCCTTCTTCGCCGAGGCCGTGCGGCAGGGCGACAACTGGAACTACGGCTCGGTCGGCCCGGGCTCGGTGGCGCATCTGGGAATGGAGCTGCTCAAGGCACGCGTGCCGGGCCTGAACCCGGTGCACGTGCCCTACAACGGCAACCCGGCGGTCGTCACCGCGCTGATCGGCGGGCAGGTGCAGATGGCGCTGATGCCTCCGGGCGTGGCGATGCCGCAGGTCAAGGCCGGCAAGCTGCACGCCATCGGCGTGACCAGCAGCGGCAAGAGCGCGCTGGTGCCCGAGTTGCCCTCGCTCAGCGAGGAAGGGGTGAAGAACTTCAACCTCGAAGTCTGGACGGCGCTGGTCGGCCCCGCCAGCCTGCCCGCGCCAGTGCAGGCGCGCATCGCCAGCGCGGTGACCGACATCCTGAAATCGCCCGAGGTGCGCCAGCGCCTGTTCATGCAGGGCTGGCAGGCGGTGGGTTCGTCGCCCGAAGGCCTGCGATTGCGCGTGCAGCAGGAAAGCGCCTTGTTGGGCGGCATCATCCGGGCACAGGGCATCAAGCTCAATTGAGCGGATCGGGCGGCGCGGCCAGCGCCCGCTCCACCGCCCGCACGCGCGCCGCCCGGATGCGCGCGCCCACCTGCGGGCCGGCCAGCCCCTGCTGCTGGGCCTGCGCGGCAATCGGCGCCGTGGCCACCGCCCGCGCCGCCGCCAGCACCGCCAGCAGCCGCTCGCGCTGCGGATAGGGCGAGTGCTCGAACCCCAGCCGCCCGCGCGCATCGCACTCGCACGCCAGCAGCGCCTGCTCGAACCGCTCGGGCTTGCGCAGCGCGTCGCAGCGCTCGAGCAGGCGCAGCAGTGCCTCGGCCCCCAGTGCGCCGCTGCGGTGGATGTTGCCGTGCTCGCGCGCGACCACCTCGGCCAGCTCGGTGCACTCGGTGGGCACGCGCAGGCGCTCGCCCACCGCGCGCAGCAGCCGCACCCCGCGCTGCTCGTGCCCCAGGTGGCGCGGCAGT
>CAZGOL010000114.1:0-8292 GCA_964527755.1 uncultured Ottowia sp. | reverse complement strand
TGGTGTCGTAGAACTGCTCGCCGCCCTTGTCGTAGCGGCGCAGTTGCTCGCCCAGAACCCTGAGCAGCCAGGCGTCGTCGACGCGGTCGCGCCGCTCGGCCGCGGCCGTCACCGCCACCGTCTCCAGCGTGTTGAGCAGGCGTCGCCCGTCGCCGTCGGCGTAGGCGATCAACCGGTCCAATGCTTCTGTTTCGATAGCTGGCATGGCATGTCTGGCTTGCGCTACAGACACGATTTGCTTCAGATCGCCCTCGGTGAGCGGCTGCAGCACATACACCGTCGCACGCGACAGCAGGGCCGAGTTGACCTCGAACGACGGGTTCTCCGTCGTGGCGCCGATGAAGGTGAACAGGCCCGACTCCACGTGCGGCAAGAAGGCATCCTGCTGGCTCTTGTTGAAACGGTGCACCTCGTCGACGAACACGATGGTGGCCTGGCGCTGCAGGCCGTCGCGCGCGCTTTCGGCCAGCGCCACCGCATCGCGGATGTCCTTGACGCCGCCCAGCACCGCGCTGATGGCGATGAACTGCGCATCGAAGGCCGCGGCCATCAACCGTGCGATGGTGGTCTTGCCCGTGCCCGGCGGTCCCCACAGGATGCACGAGTGCGGCCGCCCCGACTCGAACGCCGTGCGCAGCGGCATGCCCGGCCCCAGCAGGTGCCGCTGCCCGGCCACCTCGGACAGGCTGCGCGGACGCAGGCGCTCGGCCAACGGTATGGCAGTGATTGGCGCCGTATCCACCCGCGTCACGATGCCCCCTGCAGCAGCGCACGTCCGCGCCGCTGGCCATCGTGGCGCAGCGCGTCGGTGTCGATGGGGATGGCGCCTGCTTTCATGACCGGAATGCTAGCGCGTGTGTGTGGCGCAGGCGACGGGTTGCGCACGCGGGGTCGACGGAAATCGAGCCGCCTCGATTGTCGAAACCGCCTGCGCCCGCCAACATCGGGCGAGCCCGCTCGTGGCACGGGGAAAGGCGAGCCAGCCCGGGCCACTCGGTCATCGCGGACCCTGCGAAGAGCCACGACTCGCACCGAGCCGACCCAGGCCCGTCGAGGCGCCGTTCGAAGCGCCCGATGCCCGCAACGCCCGGCGCTCTCCCTGGAGCCCGATGGCGCCAGGCCAGCGAGATCATCGCCATCGTGCTCGCACCCGTGCACGGCATGGGACCTTGACCATGCTGCGCGCCACACCATCAGTCGATGCAGCGCCACACGGCCCCCATGCCAAACACGAACGTCCGCACGCGGGCACTGGCGCAAGAGCGGCACAGAGGCTCCCGAGTCATCGATCAGCGCAGCCCAGGAATGCCGTGCCCCCCCAACCCATGCGGTGCGGCCACTACCCTGTTCGGCCGCTGTCGCCGCCCAAGCAATGGACACCCGCGAATGCGGCCCCGGTGGAGCAGGAAAGTCCCCATCGCCAACGCAACTATCTCTTGACGATGCTGTCATTCAAGATACATTATGAAACACCGTTCTTGTCTTGTTGTCTTTTTGTCTTGATTTGGGTACGCTCATCCCGCGCACAGGCAGCGGTCCCGCTTGCGCATGGAAATGTGGACGCACCCAACCTGCCGGCGCAACGGGGATGCTGGAGCGGCCGATGGCAGTACGGCGGACGAATCCAGCCACAAAATTTTGGGTTTGACCGATTCCCGCGAAGCGAGGGCTTCAACAAGAATATCCAGTTTGGGATGTCGATGAACTGCAACCATCCACCAAAATAGCCACAGGCACGAAGAAACAATGGGTATTTACAGACGTCGATGGAACGCCCGTTTGATATCCCTGGTTTGATGATGGTATTTTTGCAACAATTCAAGATTGGAGGTCTGACTGTTTGTCGCAATCGACCGTCTGCCGTGGCGGCTGAATACAAGACGTTGGCCACGGCCAACATGACATTGACCGAGGAGAAATCATGAAAATCTTGCTATTGCTTCTGGGACTGGTTTCAGTCAGTGCTTTTGCACAGCCTGAATGTTATGACACCAATAATCGAATCGGCATATTTCGCAATGTCAGTTCATCGGGCATGGCGACGCCGCAAAATCCGATCACAGTCTGTTCGATCATCAACTCGCTGGAATCCCTCGACACTTCAACCGCGTTTTTTTCCGAAACAACCACCGGAGACGCGGTGCTGGAGATTTTCTATCCTTTCCAGCTATCAAGTTTTCCGAACGTGACCGGTCTTCCATATAACCAGAACCTGTTTCCCAACCGTGTCTTTGACAATTACGGAGATTCAATCAGCCACTACGAGGCCAACTTGCTGCAGGAAAGACTTCGTCTCCCCGCGCGGACTACCGATGCAGCCGTTCTCATGACTTCCGACCCGCAATTTTATCAGCTTTTGTACGTTGCGACCAATTTGTCACAGAGTATGTACAACTACAAATTTGGCGTCTGCGCGAAGGGATATCCGAAAGAGGGGGCGGCGCAGACCAACGTTTCCATCACCAGTCTGGCGCCAAGCCGGGGGGGAGTCTGCTATCAAAGAACCGGATATTATTTCGAAAAATGATCCGACCCACCGGTGGCTGAAACACCGATCAAGCCAGCGTGGAACACTGGCTTGATTCAGGCGCCAGACCGCACATGAATGCGCCAGCGTTTTCAAAAGCCCTGGGCCGTCTCGCTGGCTCGATCGGACTGTCTGCGCTCGTGTTTTTGGCGACAACCAGACTGGTTCCGAATCTGGCCCTCTGGATTTGGCTCTTTCCCGGCAAACTGATCGCACCCTGGGCTGCTTCGGTTTTGCCGCGAGCCTGGGTTCACGGCGAACCAAGTTCTGACCATGACTGGCTCCAGGTTCAACTCGCGGGTTTTGCCATCGGGTGTGGCGTTTTGTTTTGGGCGATGGTCGTTTTTGCGTTTTGGCAATGGCGCGCTGCTCGCGGACGTGAGCCGGTGGCGCACCGCGCCCGACCGTTTTGAAATGCTCCGCCGCACGAGGCCGACGCACGGACCCTTTCTCGTCGCGATCGTCGTTGTGCCTTTGTTCATTTGCGGCCCGGCCGTCGCGCATTGACAAGAATCCGTGACGGCGCGTGACATGCGACACAACCGGATCACCGGAACACCGCGCTCTGCGGTCCCGCATCGAGGAAGGGCAATGACGATGAGTTCAAAAACGGTCGGCGGTTGGGTGTTCGTCGTTGCGAGCGCCATGCTCTGGAGCCTCGCCGCTTATCTGGCCATCAGGGCAAAGGGATCGGGCAACCTGCACGTCTACAGCCTGGCCGTGGGGTTCGTCGCGCTGGTTCTGAGCGCCCATGCGGTGCTCTACATCCTGTTCGCAGGTCGAAAGGAACGCAACCGCGCCGATTTGCTTCGCAATGGAAGGCGCGTGGAGGCCGAAATCGTCAAGATCGGTCGGCGCGGCCAGCGCACCGCCTGGCGCATCAAGGCGCGGCACCGAGACCCGCGTTCGGGCCATGAAACGGTCTTCAAGAGCGACCTCCTGCGATCCAATCCCGAGGGCGAGTTTCGCGTGGGAGACCGGATCGCGGTTTACGTCGACGCGCGCCATCCGAGCCGCTACTGGGTGGAGACCGGGCGGGCGAGCGAGCACCTCTGATGGGGCACCGCGACCCAATGCGCCACCCTATGGACCGCAGCCGATCCGCAGTGGCGACCCCGCTGGTCCGTCGACCCGGTCCGTTTCGTCCGTTATCCGTTTTTCAAGCCTTTTCGGCTCGAATGGATTTACTGTCGTGCCGGAACAGCTATTGTTTTGATAGTAGTATGGCAGCGTGGTCGCGCTGTGCGGAGCGCGCTGACCCGAAGCGGGCGCACGCACCCGGTGGTTGCGCCAGCGGTCCACGACGCACTCGATGCGACCACGCTGTCGCTGGCGCGGGGCAGTCCGCTGACCGGCGCGTGCGCGCCCCATGGGCCACCCCGGTTTGACTCTGCGGCGCGGCTGCACGATCATGCCCGCGAAGGGCGCGCCCGGCCCGTGAGGCGATCGGGGCGCATTCGGCCGCAAGGCTGCACACCCGACCGGATGGACCGATGGCACACCCTGCACATGATGGGCCCGAACAGGAGCGGACGATGGCACCCGACGGCGATCAGGCCGCCCCGCCCGAGCGCGTGCTGCGGTCCGAGCGCATCGGGGCGCAGATCGTCGGTTCGCGCACGGTGGGCGGCACGGCGCTGGGCGTACTGGCGATCGGCGCGCTCGCGGTCGGCGCGCTGGCGATCGGCGCACTGGCCATCGGCCGCCTGAAGATCGGTCGCGCGCGCATCGCCAGGCTGGAGGTGGACGAGTTCGTGGTGGGCAACCTGCGCGTGACGGGCAAGCTCGACCTGCCCGACCAACGGAGCCTCCGAAAGTGAGCGCATGCCAACCGGCTGACGCATGCACGAAGCAGGCGAACCCGTGGCGTGCGGTTCAAACCACGTGCCATCCGAAGGCAGGCTGATCGCCAAACGCCGATCCCGTCGAACCCTTGGCCCGACACCTCGCGATCCACTTCCTCGACCGACCATGTCCACCCACAGCGCCGAAATCCTTTGGTCACGCAACGGCCAGCCGTTCACCGGCGGCCGGTACAGCCGGCGCCACACCCTGCGCTTCGACGGCGGCACGGAGGTGCCAGGATCGGCCTCGCCGCATGTCGTTCCCCCGCCCTGGTCGGCCAGCGACGCGGTCGACCCGGAGGAAGCCTTTATCGCTGCGCTATCCAGTTGCCACATGCTGTGGTTCCTGTCGCTGGCGGCCAAGGCGGGATTCGTGGCGGACGAATACCACGACCACGCCGCCGGGACGATGGGCCCGGGCCCCGACGGCAAGCTGATGATGCGGGAAGTGACGTTGCGCCCGTTCACGCGCTTTGCGGGCGCGCGTCAACCCGACGCCACCGAACTCGCGGCGCTGCACCACCGCGCGCACGAGGAGTGCTTCATCGCCAACTCGGTCAAGACCACTGTGCGCTGCGAACCGCGAGTCGATCCCGCCTGAAGGTCGGCACAGGCCACCGTCCAGCCACCGCCTCCGCACCAGACAACGCCCATGACCCCATTCGACACCCGATGGCTGCCCGGCGACCCCACGGTGGTGGCGCCCGACGGCTCGCACGTGCGCGTGCTGCTGGGGTTGCGCGGCGGCGGCATGGCGCATTTCGAGCTGCCGGCCGGCCAGGTGGCCAGGGCCGTCGAGCACCGCACGGTGGAAGAGGTCTGGTACGTGCTGGCGGGTCACGGCCAGATGTGGCGCCGCCAGGGTAGCCGCGAGCAGGTGGTGGAGTTGGCGCCGGGCACGTGCCTGACGATTCCGCTGGGCACGCAATTCCAGTTTCGTGCGGCACCGGAGTGCGCGTTGCAGGCGGTGGCGGTGACGATGCCGCCCTGGCCGGGCGAGCACGAGGCGATGGCGGTGCAGGGGCCGTGGCGCCCCACCGTGTGAGGCGCCGCGCGCGCCACGATCGCACTCGCCCCGCGCCGCTTCGGGGCATTGCCCCTGCGTTTTGCACAGGTTTGCCGGGGGCTGGTGGCGATGGCGCGCGCGGGCTAGCATCGGGGCTTGCGCCGCGGCGCAAGAGTGGGTGGCAAGCCACGATCTGGCGCGCCGCCCGTGTTGGAACGAGGCGCGACACAATCGCGCGAGAAAGAACTCTGGATGACAACGCACATGGCCCTTCGACTGCACGTGCCGGAGCCCACCGGGCGCCCCGGCGGCAAAACCGATTTCTCCTACCTCAGCACGTCGCCGGCGGGTTCGGTGCGCAGGCCACCCACCGACACGCGCGCCGCCGACACGGCCGATCTGGCCACCAGCCTGGTGCGCGTGCTGGACGACCAGGGCAAGGCGCAGGGCCCTTGGGCGCCAGCCATCCACCCCGAGCGCCTGCGCCGCGGCCTGCGCGCGATGATGAAGACGCGCGCGTTCGACGCCCGCATGCTGGTGGCGCAGCGGCAGAAGAAGCTGTCGTTCTACATGCAGTGCCTGGGCGAGGAGGCGATCGCGGTGGCGCACTCGCTGGCGCTGCAGGACGGCGACATGTGCTTTCCAACCTATCGTCAGCAGGGCCTGCTGCTGGCGCGCGACGACGTGTCGATGGTCGAGCTGATCTGCCAGCTCATGAGCAACGAGCGCGACCCGATCAAGGGTCGCCAGCTGCCCGTGATGTACTCGTACAAGCGCGCCGGGTTCTTCAGCATCTCGGGCAACCTGTCCACGCAGATGCCGCAGGCCGTCGGTTGGGCCATGGCCTCGGCCATCAAGGGCGACACGAAAATCGCCTCGGCCTGGATCGGTGACGGCTCCACCGCCGAGGCGGACTTTCACACCGCGCTGACGTTCGCCCACGTGTATCGCGCGCCGGTGATCATCAACGTCGTCAACAACCAGTGGGCCATCTCGACCTTCCAGTCGATCGCCGGTGGCGAGGGCACCACGTTCGCACAACGCGGCGTTGGCGTGGGCATCGCCTCGCTGCGCGTGGATGGCAACGACTTCCTCGCGGTGTACGCCGCCTCGCAGTGGGCCGCCGAGCGGGCGCGCACCAACCACGGGGCCACGCTGATCGAGTGGGAGACCTACCGCGCGGGGCCGCACTCGACCTCGGACGACCCGTCCAAGTACCGCCCGGCCGACGACTGGAAGCACTTTCCGCTGGGCGACCCGATCGATCGTCTGAAGCAGCATCTGATCGCCATCGGCGAATGGTCGGACGCGCAGCATGCGCAGACGCAGAAAGAACTGGAGGCCGAGGTGATCGCCGCGCAGAAGGAAGCCGAGAGCCACGGCACCCTGCTGGACGGCCGCGTGCCCAGCGCCGCGACGATCTTCGAGGACGTGTACAAGGAAATGCCGGAGCACCTGCGCCGGCAGCGCCAGCAAATGGGGGTTTGAGCCATGAAAGCACAACCGAAAGCCCCCGCCGCCGCCCTGGCGACCGAGACCACGCCGATGACCATGATCCAGGGTCTTCGCTCGGCCATGGACGTGATGATGGGACGCGACGACAACGTGGTGGTGTACGGCGAGGACGTGGGTTTCTTCGGCGGCGTGTTTCGCGTCACCGAGGGCCTGCAGGCCAAGTACGGCAAGACGCGCTGCTTCGACGCGCCGATTTCCGAGTCGGGCATCGTCGGCACCGCCATCGGCATGGCCGCCTACGGCCTGCGACCGGTGGTCGAGATCCAGTTCGCCGACTATTTCTACCCGGCCACCGACCAGATCGTCTCCGAGCTGGCGCGGCTGCGCCACCGCTCGGCGGGCGACTTCTTCGCGCCCATCGTCATCCGCATGCCCTGTGGTGGCGGCATCTACGGCGGACAGACACACAGCCAGAGCCCGGAGGCCTTCTTCACCCATGTGTGCGGCCTGCGCACGGTGATGCCCAGCAATCCCTACGACGCCAAGGGGCTGCTGATCGCCTCGATCGAGAACGACGATCCGGTGATCTTCCTGGAGCCCAAGCGCCTGTACAACGGCCCGTTCGACGGCCACCACGACAAGCCGGTCGTGCCCTGGTCCAAGCACGAGCTGGGCAAGGTCCCCGGGGGCTACTACTCCGTGCCGCTGGACAGCGCTGCCGTGTTTCGACCCGGCAAGGCGGTGACGGTGCTCACCTACGGCACCATGGTGTGGGTGAGCGAGGCGGCCGCGCGCGAGAGCGGCATCGACGCCGAGATCATCGACCTGCGCTCGATCTGGCCGCTCGATCTGGAAACCATCGTCAATTCGGTCAAGAAGACCGGCCGCTGCGTGGTGGTGCACGAGGCCACCCGCACCAGCGGCTTCGGCGCCGAGCTGGTGGCACTGGTTCAGGAGCACTGCTTTTACCAGCTGGAAGCGCCGATCGAGCGCGTGACGGGCTGGGACACGCCGTATCCGCACGCCCAGGAATGGAACTATTTTCCCGGGCCGGCGCGCGTCGGCGCGGCCCTCAAGCGCGCAGTGGAGGCATGACATGGGTATTTACGTGATCCGCGTGCCCGACATTGGCGAGGGCATTGCCGAAGTGGAACTGGTGGCCTGGCACGTGCAGCCGGGCGATGCGCTGACCGAAGACCAGCTGATCGCCGACGTGATGACCGACAAGGCGACCGTCGAAGTGCCTTCGCCGGTGCACGGCAAGGTGCTGGCGCTGGGCGGCGCCGTGGGCCAGGTGATGGCCGTGGGGGCCGAGCTGGTGCGTCTGGAAGTCGAGGGTGAGGGCAACCTGAAAGACGGTGCGCCCGCACCGGCGGCCAGCCACGCGCCGGCGGCCCATGCCCCCACCGCGCCCGCGGCACCCGCACCGTCGGCCCCGCCGCCGGCACCCGCTCCCGCGG
>CAZGOL010000113.1:0-8299 GCA_964527755.1 uncultured Ottowia sp. | reverse complement strand
AAGCTCTTGCGCCGCCACCGCGTCAAGCCCATGCCGTCACGCATGCTCATGCCCAGCAAAACGATGTTGATGGCACCGGCGACCAGCTCCAGTGCCTGCACCGCATAAAAGGCTGCGTCGAACTCGCCGGCCCTTGCCTTGGCGGCGAGGTACAACGCCGCGGGTATCAGCACCAGAAGGCCGTTCGCGGCGATGATGGGCATGCGCCTGAGCTTGCTGCCGACGCGCCCCTGCCGCTGTCCTTTCGACAGGAAGAAGCCGGAGCCGCCGGTGGCCGCCAGCGCCGGTATCAGCAGGATGAAACCCCAGGGGATGGCCGTCTTGACGGCAGTCACTGCGGCCTCGGATGCAAACAGTTCGGAAATCGCGGTCGAGAGCCAGAACGTCGCGATCGTGACCAGAGCGATCAGACCGGCAAGCGGATGGATGATTCTTGGCATGGTGGTTCTCCTTGCTTTTCAACGGTTGGGACGGCCGGGCTGCAGGGCTCAGAAGCCACCGCGCCAACCCCAGCCCCAGCCACCACGGCGCCGCTCGAGGCGTTCGCGCACTTTCTGCTGCTGCTCGGGGTCCAGGCTGTCGTAAAAATCGGCCAGGGCAGTCAGTGCTTTGGGAGCGTGCCCTTGCACCGCGGCGATCTTCTGATCCAGCAGCGCCTGGGCTCCCGCGCGGTCGAAACGCTCACCGGCAATGATGGCCTTGAACTGGGCGCGCGGATCGGCGCCATCGCCGAGCAGCGCCGTGCGCTGGGCCTTCAGCGCGTCGGCCACGCCATCCAGCTTGAGCTTCTGCTCGGCCGTGAGGTTCAGCCTGTGGCTGACGCGCTCGACCATCCTGACGCGCATGTCGGCCGCATGGTCTTCGCTCCAGCCTCCGGGGCCCGGCGTGCCGCAGGCCATCAATCCGCCAGCCAGCAAGGTGGCACAAGCCAGGGCGGCCAGGATGCGCTTGGTATGGGTATGGGTCTTCATGGTGCATTTCCTTCATGGAACAAGGTTGAGTACGGCAACTGCCGGGCGTTTGGTTTGCATGGAAGGTCGTTTCCCGTCCGCGGTGATGGCGCGCTCGCCGCCATGCGGCCGTCCGCTCGACGACTTCGCCATGAATTCATGGATACTTTCCATCATGACAACCAGTTTACTAGTTCGTAAACTGGTTGTCAATATCGGCGGTGGTTCCGTGCAGGCCCTACACTGGCGGCCATGACGGCCAGCACCCTGCCCCCCTCCACCCGCATCGCCTTCATCGGCGGCGGCAACATGGCCGGCGCCATCATCGGCGGGCTGATCGGCAGGGGCTTGCCTGGCGCGCGGATCGTGGTGGTCGAGCCGTTCGAGGCGGCGCGTTCGCTCTTGCGCGAACAGCACGGCATCGAGGCGCTGGCGGCGGCCGACGCCTCGCTCGCGGGCAGCGATCTGCTGGTGTGGGCCGTCAAGCCGCAGAGCTTTCAGGCTGCCGCGCAGCCCGTCGCGCCGTACGTGGGTGGTGCGCTGCAACTGTCCGTCATGGCCGGCATCCGGGTGGGTGCGATCGCGGCGGCCACCGGCGCCGCCCGCGTCGTGCGCTGCATGCCCAACACGCCGGCGCTGGTCGGCCGCGGCATGACGGGCCTGTTTGCCGCGCCCGGCGCGAGCAGCGCCGACCGCGCGCTGGCCGAGGCGGTGATCCGCACCACGGGCGATGCGCTGTGGCTGGAGCGTGAAGAGCAGCTCGACGCGGTGACCGCCCTGTCGGGATCGGGCCCGGCCTACGTGTTTTATTTTTTGGAGGCGATGCAGCAGGCCGGTGTCGAGCTGGGCCTGAGCGCCGAGCAGGCGCGCCGACTGGCCGTGGGCACCTTTGCCGGGGGCGCACACCTGGCCGCGCAGTCGAGTGAGCCGCTGGCCCTGCTCCGCGAGCGCGTGACCAGCAAGGGCGGCACCACCTTTGCCGCGCTCACGGCCCTGGAGCAGGCGGGCGTCAAGGCCGCCTTCGTGCAGGCCATGCACGCTGCCCGCGTGCGCGCCCGGGAACTGGGCGACGAGTTCGGCGGCTGAGACTCAGTTGCGCAACGCCAGCGCCAGCGCGATGCCCGCGAACACCGTGGCGCCCAGCCAGTGGTTCTGGCTGAAGGCGACGAAGCAACCCTCGCGGGTGCGGTCCTTGATCAGGGTGTAGTGCCACAGGGCTTGCGCCGCGGCGCCGGCAAACGCCAGGACCAGCACGGCTGAAGTCGTGTGGGCGCGGGCCAGGGCCAGCCAAACCCCCAGATAGACCGCGTAAAAAACCATCACCGCCGCCACGTCGAAGCGCCCCAGGGTGATGGCTGAGGTCTTCATGCCGATCTTCAGGTCGTCGTCGCGGTCGACCATGGCGTATTCGGTGTCGTAGGCCAGCACCCAGAAGCCGTTGCCCAGCAGCAGCACCCAGGCTTCGAGCGGCACGTGGCCGCGCACCGCCGCGTAGGCCATGGGAATGCCGAAGCTGAAGGCCACGCCCAGCACCGCCTGCGGCATCGAAACATGGCGCTTGGCGAAGGGATAGGCGATGGCGATGGCCAGTGCCGGAAACGACCAGGCGATGGCTGCGGGCGTGGTGGTCAGCACCAGCAGGAAGGCCGCCAGCGCCAGCACCGCCCCCAGCGCCAGCGCCTCGCGCACGCTCACTTCGCCGGTGGTCACGGGCCGGCGTGCGGTGCGCTTGACGTGGCGGTCGAACTCGCGGTCGGCCACGTCGTTGACGCAGCAACCGGCCGAGCGCATGAGGATGGTGCCGGCCACGAACACCGCCAGCAGATGCCACCCCGGAAAGCCGTCCGCGGCCAGCCACAGTGCGCTCACGCTGGGCCACAGCAGCACCAGCCAGCCGGCGGGGCGATCGAAGCGGATCAGGTCGAGGTATTGCGCGAGCTTGCTGCGCTGGGCGATGGCGGCGGTCATGCAATCAAATCAATAGCTGCTTTGGCTTGCCGAACAAGCACTCGAGGCCGATTTTGCTTGATTTCCCGGCGGTGCCGCGTGGTTGGATGCCAGGGTCTAAGACAGCCGCGTCACCCCCGGCAGTGCACACGCGTAGACCGCGTTGCGCAGCGCGGCGATGGCCTCGTAGCGCGTGAAGCTGCGCCGCCACGCCAGCACCACGCGGCGCGTGGGCGGCTGTGCGCCAGGATGCTCGTCGACCACGGGCAAGAACCGCAGCAGGGCGTCGGTGCCGTGCACGTCAGCGGCCGGCACCGCCAGCGCCGGCACCAGCGTGATGCCCATCCCCGCCGCCACCATGTGCTTGATCGTCTCCAGCGACGAACCCTCGAAACTCTTGCGGATGCCCTCGGCCGCGCTGGCAAAACGCGCGAACTCGGGGCACACCTGCAGCACGTGGTCGCGAAAGCAGTGGCCGGTGCCCAACAGCAGCATGGTTTCGTCCTGCAGTTGCTCGGAACTCACCGAAGACTGCGCCGCCAGCCGATGCCCCGCTGGCACGGCCGCCATGAACGGCTCGTCGTACAGCGGCGCGATCGCCAGGCCCGTATCGGGGAAAGGTTCGGCCAGGATGGCGCAGTCGATCTCGCCGGTGCGCAGCATCTCCAGCAGCCGCACCGTGAAGTTTTCCTGCAGCATCAGCGGCATCTGCGGCGTGCGCTCGATGGTGTGGCGCACCAACTCGGGCAGCAGATAGGGGCCGATGGTGTAGATCACGCCCAGCTTGAGCGGACCACCCAGCGGATCCTTGCCACGCTTGGCGATCTGCTTGATCTCGGCGGCCTGCTCCAGCACGCTTTGCGCCTGCCGAATGATCTCCTCGCCGAGCGGCGTGACGGCGATCTCGCCACTGGCGCGCTCGAACAGCTTGACTTCGAGCTCCTCCTCCAGCTTCTTGACCGCCACCGACAGCGTCGGCTGCGAGACGAAGCACGCTTCGGCCGCGCGGCCGAAGTGCTTTTCGCGGGCGACCGCCACGATGTACTTCAGTTCGGTCAGCGTCATGCGTGCACCTCGCGTCGTGTTCGCCTGCGCGCAGGCGCCAGTTCGGGCGCGGCGAGCGCGCCACCCTTGCGACGGCGCGTTTCGACGCTGGCTGGATCGAGACCGGGCGTTTTGCTGGACACCCATGAAGGATACGCGAGCGCAGCGCCAATCGCATCCGGTATCCGGACCCCAAGGCTCGCGCCCGCGCATGCACGCCGGTGCGGCGCGCCCGATCGGATCAGCCGCCCGGCGCGCGCAACGCGTTCAGCTCACTTTGTCGGGGAACTGTTTGGCCAGGCCGTCGGACAGCACGTCCGCGATCATGTTCATGTGGTGCTGCATGTCGGTCCACAGCTGGTTCTGCTGTGCGGCTGGCGCGTTGGCCATCATCGCGTCGACCTGCTGCTTGTGGTCGCCCGCGTGCATCAGCAGCCCGCCCTGGAGTTGGCCCACGGTCCAGTTCTTCGGGTTGGCGCCGGCAAAGAACTTGGCAATGGCGGTGGCGTTGGCGGCCAGATCATCCATGGCCTTCTGCTCGGCCGCCGCATTGCGGGATTTGGCAGCCAGGGTCAGCGCCTTGACGCCGGCCCAGTGGCCGCCCAGCGCCTGCAGCGTGGCGTCACCGGCCGGTGCGCCGTAGAAGCCGCCCACCGCACCGGCGATCTGCTTGGCGTTGTCGATCGCCGCGGCTTCGGCTTTCTGCGCGGCCGCGGTGTTGTTGTCATGCACCGCCAGCGCGTAGTCGCGTGTCGCATGAATGTGGCCTTGCCACAGGCCGCGCATCGCGGCGTGCAACTTGGGTGCGGTGGCCGCCACTTGGCTGGCGGCCGCCGGTGCGGCCTGGCTGGCCGCAGGCGGGGTGGATGAACAACCGGTGAGGGCCGCGCCCAGCGCCACGGCGGCGGCGACGGCAATGAGTCTGAATGTCATGATGGTTTCCTTCGTTCGAAAATCGACGAGGGGCACGGGCGGCCGAACGAACGATGCACGTGCAGCCGCGCCTGCCCGCCACCCCATTGGATGCAGCGGGTGCGTCAAACGTTTCGGCCGCGGCAGCGAAGTCGCCGCGCGATTCAGGCGCGCGAATAGGCGGCCCGGCCTTGCAGCCAGCGCTCCACGTGCCGCGCGGCCAGATCGGGGTGGCGCGCCAGCATTTGCGGCGCCACCGCTCGCGCCCACTGCAGCAGCGCGCCATCGGTGGCCAGGTCGGCAAAGCGCAGCAGCGCGGCGCCCGACTGGCGGGCGCCCAGGAATTCGCCCGGTCCGCGGATTTGCAGGTCGCGCCGCGCGATCTCGAAACCGTCGGCCGTCTCCAGCATGGCCGTGAGGCGCGCGCGCGCCGTCTCGCCGAGCCGCCCGCTCGCCGGCACGCCATACAGCAGCACGCAGGTCGATGCCGCGGCGCCGCGCCCCACACGCCCGCGCAACTGGTGCAACTGCGAGAGACCGAAGCGCTCGGCGTGCTCGATCACCATCAGACTGGCGTTGGGAACGTCCACGCCGACCTCGATTACCGTGGTGCTGACCAGAACCGCGATGCGGCCGGCAACGAAGTCGGCCATCACCGCCTTTTTCTCGGCCGCCGGCAGGCGCGCGTGCAGCAGGCCCACGCGGGCGCCCTGCAAGGCGAGCGACAGCTCTTCGTGCGTCTGGCTGGCGTGGCGCAAGTCGAGCGCCTCGCTCTCCTCGATCAGCGGGCACACCCAGTAGACCTGCTGGCCGCCGTCGATCTGCGCGCGCAGGCGCTCGATCAACTCGGGCCGGCGGCGTTCGGCCAGCAGCTTGGTGACCACCGGCGTGCGTCCGGGCGGCAGCTCGTCGAGCGTGGACACGTCCAGATCGGCGTAGTAGCTCATCGCCAGGGTGCGCGGGATGGGCGTGGCGCTCATCATCAGCAGATGCGGCTCGGGAACGGTTCCCGTCGCTTCGCCGCTGCGCGAGTCGCTGCCCGCGGCCGGCTTGTGTCGCAGCGCCAGCCGCTGCTCGACGCCGAAACGGTGCTGCTCGTCGATGACGGCCAGCCCCAGCCGCTGGAAATGCACCTGCTGCTGGATCACCGCGTGCGTGCCGATCACCAGCGCGGCCGACCCGGCCTCGATGGCGGCCAGCGCCTGGGCGCGCTCGGCTTTCTTCTGCCCGCCGGTGAGCCAGGCCACCCGCTGCCCACGGGGGTCGAGCAGTGGCGCCAGCCAGTCGGCAAGCCGCGCGAAGTGTTGCTCGGCCAGGATCTCGGTGGGCGCCATCAGTGCGCATTGCCAGCCGGCGTCGATGGCCACGCACGCCGCCAGTGCCGCCACCACCGTCTTGCCGCTGCCGACATCGCCCTGCAGCAGGCGGTGCATGGGCTGCGCGCGCGCCAGATCCTCGGCGATTTCATGGCCCACGCGCCGTTGCGCCCCGGTGAGCGCGAACGGAAGCGTCGCCAGCAGTTGCTCGGGCAGTCCGCCCGGCGCGGCGCGCAAGGCGGGTGCGCGCAGGCGCCGGCGTTGCCCACGCGCGTGCTGTTGCGACAACTGCTGCGCCAGCAGCTCCTCGGCTTTCAGGCGTTGCCAGGCCGGATGCGAGTGGTCCTGCAAGCCGGCGAGCGATGCATCGGGCGTCGGATGGTGCAAAAAAGTGAGCGCCTTCGGCAGACTCCACAAGGGTTGGTGGCCGATCTGGTTTGAAAACTCGGGGGGCACGGTGTCACTCAGGTCGGCGCGCTCGAGCGCGGTACCGATGGTCTGGCGCAACGCCGCCTGGGACAGGCCGGCGGTGGTGGGGTAGACGGGGGTGAGCGCCTGCGCCAGCGCGCCGCCGGCCGTCCGCACCGTCGGATGCACCATGACCAGGCCACCGAAGCCTCCGCGCAACTCGCCGCGAACGCGCAGGCGTGCGCCCACCGCCAGCTGCCGCTGCTGCGAGGGGTAGAAATTGAAGAAGCGCAGCAGGCAGGTCTCGCCGCCATCCTGCACGGTCACCAGCAACTGCCGGCGCGGGCGATACGCCACCTCCTGGTGCGTCACCGTGGCCTCGAACTGCACCGGCTCGTCGCCCGTGGCGCGCGCGGCGTCGGCCAGCGTGGTCAGCCGGGTCTCGTCCTCGTAGCGCAGCGGCAGGTGCAGCGCCAGGTCGATGTCGCGCAGAAGGCCCAGCTTGTGCAGGGCCTTCTGCGCGGCGCCGGATGGCCGGGCCGGGGCATGCGGTGCGGAGGGCATGGGACAATTCTGCCTTCCTCTTCTTGGCACGGGTCCGTCCGGCCCTCAAGCATGACCGCGTCACCGCTTCGCACGAGCGACTTCGATTTCGTCCTGCCGCCCGACCTCATCGCCCAGCATCCGGCGCCCGTGCGCAGCGCCGCGCGGCTGCTGGACGGCAGTGGCGTACGGCCGGTCGACCGCGTGTTCCGCGACCTGCCCGCGCTGCTGACACCAGCGGATCTGCTGGTGTTCAACGACACCCGCGTGCTCAAGGCGCGCCTGTTCGGCGCCAAGCCGAGCGGTGGCCGGCTCGAGTTGCTGATCGAACGAGTGCTGCACGACGGCAGCGTGGCCGCGCACATGAAAGTCAGCAAGAAGCCGCCGGCCGGCACCGTGCTGCGCATGGACGGCGGTTTCGATGCCACCTTGCTGGAACGCTGGCCCGACGAGCGGGGTGCGCTGTTTCGGCTGCGCCTGTCGGGCGATGCGCACGACCTGATGGCGGCCCACGGCCACGTGCCGTTGCCGCCGTACATCCGGCATGGCGATTCGGCGGAGGACGAGGCGCGCTACCAGAGCGTGTTCGCTCGGCACCCCGGCGCCGTGGCCGCGCCCACGGCGGCGCTGCATTTCGACGACGGCATCCTGGCCGCGCTGGATGGCCGCGGCGTGCCGCGCGCAGCCGTGACGCTGCACGTGGGCGCCGGCACCTTCCAGCCCATCAAGGGCGAGACCATCGCCGACCATGTGATGCACCGCGAGCGCTATCGCGTGCCCATCGCGACGCAGGACGCCATCGCCGCCTGCCGCGCGCGCGGTGGTCGCGTGGTCGCCGTGGGCACGACGACCGTGCGCACGCTCGAGAGCTGGGCCGCCACCGGCCAGGCCGAAGGCGACACCGGCATCTTCATCACGCCGGGGTTCGAATTTGGGGTGGTCGACGCGCTGATCACCAATTTTCACCTGCCGCGCAGCACGCTGATGATGCTGGTCAGCGCCTTGGCCGGCCACGCGCACGTGATGGCGCTGTATGCCCATGCGGTGGCCGCGCGCTATCGCTTCTTCAGCTACGGCGACGCGATGTGGCTGGTGCGGCGCCAAGCTGACCCGAGGATTGCGAATGCTGCGTTTTGAACTGCTCACCCGGGACGGCGCCAGCCACGCCCGGCGCGCCCG